>JANQLQ010000102.1 GCA_028280565.1 Fulvivirga sp. | reverse complement strand
TTCTTTATCGTCATTCCTGCCGGCCTTGCAGGGTGAGCGATGCGCGAGAGCAGGAATCTACTGTGTCGTTGAACGTGAACCTTTTTTTGAATGTACTGGGTTTTCGTTTCACCACTTCGCAGATTCCTTGTCACACCTAGCCCAACGCACGAGCTGCAAAGAATGAAGTTCCTATGTTTGGGTTTTGGGTGGATTTAGAGCCTCAAAATCCCGATTAAACTGCTCATTGCGAGATTGGCACCACCCGAAACATTTTGAAAATTTAGCCTGGTTTTTCAAAACTAAACGCTTTACTATCAAATTATCAAATCTAACTTTCAAGAGCATTCTAACCTAACCACCACTTACCGTTGCATCAATGCCTTTTCATACGCCGTATTATAGTGCCTAACTAAATTAGTCCAGTCAAAATTCTCGGCCAAGTCTTCCGCACGGTTGCGTTGTACCATTCGCTCTCGCCGCGAGAGTTGGATGAAATTGAACATTTTGATGGCAAGATCTTTAGCCACCGTGTCCGCTTTAACCTCGTGCCGCTTGATCAGGTAGGCTCCATACTGCTCGTGGTCCGGGTAATATCGGCCTACATAGTCCCCAAAGCCACTGTAATCCGAAGTTATGGCAGGAACTCCGCGTGCTAGGCACTCAAGGGGAGTGTACCCCCAGGGCTCATAGAAACTTGGAAAGATCCCTAAATGACAGCCCCTTACAAACTCATCGTAATCGATCCCAAACAAAGGGTTGGTAGAATCAATGAAATCCGGATGATAGACGACCTTCACTTTATCTTTCGGATTGTTGACCAAAGGAGCGTTCCGCAGGAATTGAAGGATTTCATCTCCATCATCATCTTTCAAGTTGTGCGTTACCACGATGGGCCATGAATCTGTTTTCCAAGATTGTAAGATCCTACGGTATTTTAGGCTAAGATGATCATCCACCAGCTTATTCAGGTCCGGTAGTTTAAAATTCTCTTTTTCAGAGGCCGCGGCTACAAACAAACGGCTCCCCACTTGTTTTTCGATCTCTGAACAGGCATTTCGTATTTCCTCCATCACACCACGGGATTGCATGACCACGGGGTTGATCGACCAAAAAGGTCGCTTGGTAATAAAAAACATTACCACGGTCTGTTCCATGCGTGCACGTTTCATCATCGTGTTCAAGATGGTGAGGGCACGTAAGGTAAGATCGTATCCCTTGTTTTTATATTCGTAACGTCCCGAGGTGAAGAAGTATAAGACATTGTTAAGATCCACAGGGAAACTGTGGAAAAAGTGGCCCATTACAAATTCATGGATCTCCATTTTGTAGGCCTGGTGCAGGTTTTGCACTTCGTGGTAAGCAACAAATCGTTGAATGTTCAGCCCATTGGGTGTGATCGCATCCGGCTCTTTGCCCAGGAAGACTTTGCATTCGTCGGCAGTAACATCGCTCACCGTGGTGAGGATATCACTCTTGTTGGCACAAAATCTCTCTATTTGAGCAATAGGGAGAATATGGTAGTACTCTGCCTGCTCTTGCCAGTGATATTTGTCTAACGACGAATAGAACTTCTCATCGTTCATGGCAATATACCGGCCCAATGCCGTCGCATGCGTGGTGAAAACCGTTTTTATAGGTAGCTTATCTTTCTTTATGTCAAGAATAGGCAGGGAAGACATCCATTCATGAAATTGCACGACCAATTTCTTTTTATTTTCCTTGACTTCTTCGGCCAGCAGGGCTAAGAATAACCTGGACATCTCCGCAAAAGCTATGACTTGGCTTTGTAACCCATCATCATGGTAGATATGGACATTATGATCCGAATGCATGCGTGCCCGGATCTTGTCTAATTCTTCATTCATATTGCTGATCTTAAGCAATATGGTCTTAGGGCGACCGCTCACTAGCCACGTTCCGTACATCACTTCGTAGCCCATTTTTCTCATCTTTTTTACCGCCTGGCCGTAAGGGCCGGAAAGGTCATCCGAAGGATCGAACTCCCCGCTGACATCGCGGTCTACCAGTGGGCCAAGCAGACAATAGCGTTCTTCCCACTGCGCTGACATAACAGGAACTTTCGAACGGATAACGGTGTAAATACCCCCTACTTGGTTACAGACTTCCCATGAGGTTTCTACCAGGTAGGTATCTTTTAAGGCTTTAGGTCGGTCGAGTCTATGATCTCGAGGTTGTAGTTCTAAAGACACATTTCAAACGTTTTCTGCAATATAACTGGACTTAAACTTAAACCGTTTCATTTAGGGCAAATAATCTTTACTTTAAATAAAAGAAAATCAACCTCGTAGACCTGGCAATGGTCATAAACGAGAACTAACGAAGTATTTGCCATGAACAGGTACTTACGTAAAGTTCATGGCACATAAACCTCGACCTTGTCCAAAATAAAGAAAAAGAATGAAATGTTAGTTACTTGTATTGGTCTTTCAACCGGTCTTTAAAAGATTTCATGAACTTCTCCACCTTGGGCCTTGAAACGGAGACAATGTAGGGCTGGTTGGGATGAAGTTCATAGTAATTTTGGTGGTAATCTTCCGCAATGTAGAAGGCCTTGAATTTGGTGATCTCGGTAACAATGGGATCCTTGAATTTTCCTTGCTGATCCAGTCGATCTTTTACTTCGCTGGCGATCCTTTTTTCCTGGTCAGTTTGATAAAATATGGCAGACCGATACTGGGGACCAACATCCGGTCCTTGACGGTTCAATGTAGTAGGGTCATGAGATCCGTAAAACATCTCCACCAACAAGTTATAGCTAACTTCCTCGCTATCATACAAAACCCTCACAGCCTCGGCATGGCTCGTAGCTCCTGCGCTCACCTGCCGATAGGTAGGATTTTTTTCTTTCCCGCCACTGTAACCCGACACCACATCATATACGCCTTTCACACGTTCAAATACAGCCTCCGTACACCAGAAACATCCACTAGCAAAATAGGCAGTATCCAATTTCTCTGCCTGCTCGGCACTTACTGGCTTTATGATTGCACTTTCGTTAGAGGTTTTGCCTGAACAATTAAAAAAGGTCATAGTGAATACCACTATTGACAAGGACGCAACTTGCTTCATAACTACCACTTTATACTCCTCTCAACGTCAATTTACGGGATATGTTTATCAGCCTCCTGACAAATCGGTCATTCTCACCATTCTAGGCTAGTGTTAAGTTAAGCCTCAAATGACGTACCAGGTAGAGGGTGAGTAGGTTTGAGGTAAGGGAAGGTTTTCGATGAGTCGTCAATCGGCAACCCTTTATTTTTTGCCGATTGCCCTTTCCTTTACCTAGTTCTACTATGTCACATTCCGTTATTTGATAGACAGGGATTTAACGATAAAGGAGCTCTTGATACACCTTCATAAAAAACAAAAAACCTTCTTTATCGTCATTCCTGCCTGCCTTGCTGGGTGAGCGATGTGCGAGAGCAGCCCCATTGGGATTCCTACGGAAGAATCTGCTGTGTCGTTGATGATGAATCGTTCTCTTTGTAAGCATATTAGGTTCACACCCGACGACTTCACAGATTCCCACGTAGTGATCCCAATGGGGCTTGTCACGCTTAGCCCAACGCACAGGCTGCAAGAATGACGATGTTGGAAAGTAAGGAAAGACGTTCTTAGGTATGGGGTTTGGATGGATTTAGAACAGGAGGTTGATCACCCATCCTCAGCAACTCGCTGACACTAGGTTTAAAGATAAAAACCTCATTATCAATTATTTAAACCTGTAAAAGTAGAACTAGTGCTGACTGGTCGAAAGCTTACCAACACTGCAAATAGAGTTCATCATCTAACCCTACCCGCCATTTGAAGCTTTACTTAACACTTCGATGGCCTTTTTATGTAAGCTTAGTTCCTTGAGTGATCAAAACAAGTTATAGCTCCCACCTTGCCTAAACTTGGTAGTGTCTAAAGGGGGTAATGACAAATCGCCCATATACTTCTGTCTTGCCCGGTGAAAAAGTTGATTGACCATCTCCGCTATATTGCCCTCGCCACTCATTCTTCTTCCGAATACGCTATCATTCACTTGTCCCCCGTGGATTTCTTGTATTTGATTCCATACTTTATGGAACCTATCCGGGAAATTTTTCTTTAGCCAATCTTCAAAAACACTACCAATGTAGCCGTTCAGCCTTACCATGGTATATCCTGCTGACTTTGCTCCATGCTCCGCTGCTCTTTTGATCACCCCCGGCATTTCATGATGATTCAAACCCGGGATTACAGGGGCGTTCATGACCATGACCGGTACACCTGCATTTGACAGCTTTTCCATCGCCTTTAACTTTTTTGTCGCTGAGGCCGTGCGCGGTTCCATAACAGTTCTCAGTTTTTCATCCAACGTGGTAATGGAGAGAATAATGTGCACCAAATGGTCACGGGCTAAGTCTTGTAAAATGTCCAGGTCTCTCAGCATAAGTGTATTTTTTGAAATGATCGCCACAGGATGCCGGTACTTAGCAAAAACTTCCAGCAAACCTCTCGTGATCTTTAGCTTTCGTTCCAAAGGCTGGTAACAATCTGTATTACCGGACAGTACAATGGGGGTAGCCCGCCAGCCTGATTTCAGCAGGTGTTTTTCAAGCAATTCGGGCGCATTCTTTTTTACAATAATCTTTGATTCAAAGTCCAGTCCCGCATTGAACCCCCAATATTCATGGGTCTTCCGGGCATAACAATAGACACATCCATGCTCACACCCCTGGTAGGGGTTGAGGGAATATTCCATACCCACATCGGGACTCGTTACTTTGTTCACTACTTTATTAGGGGACTCATAGAAAACCTGCGTCCGAAGATATTCGGGTATCAACTCTTCATCCAAACCTTCACTATGTTCTGTTACATAGTGTTGTTTTAAAAATGGGTTTTCCGTATGTATCTGTGAGCCTCTTCCTTTTCGATACTCATTTTCCATAAGCTAATATAATTATATTTTACTAAATTTATTAGTAAAACTTGCAACTTAATGAAAAAAGTACCACTTAGCTTCCAGTGTAGGTCAAGTACATGAAACCCGGACTGATCATATCGATGCTATAAAAAGATACTTATGCCTGCCTGCGCACCTTGCAGAAAGAAAAAGAAAGTTACTTTGGATTGAGTTGATGGTCTGAAACCACCATTCTAATTTCTCCGTAACTGAAATCTTCCGGCAATTGCTCTTTGATCGGTCTAAGCCCAACGTCCTGGGTGTTAGACAGAACTTTTAGAATTTCATTGATCCGGTTTTCACTGACCACCTCTTTGGCGCGTAGCTTTCCCATTTTTATGAGTTTATCAAGATGGGATTCTATGGTTCCCGGGGCAAGCCCTCGCGCAGAAGCGATCTCATCTATTGTTTTTCCGGACTGCAATAGTTCGAGCGTTTTGAAATGTGTTTCCCCGGGAGAAGATTTTTCTCTTTTCTTTTTTAAAGATGTTGCAGGCAACTGTGAGGTCAAACCAAGCGGTTTACAGTAGGAAATAATTTGCTCCAAGATCACTTGACCATATCGCTTTACCTTTACCTCACCGAACCCATTGATCCTTTCCAACTCTGCCTCTGTAGCCGGGAGGTACATGACCAGTTCTTGTAGGCTTGCATCTGAAAAGACAACGTACGCCGGTACGTTTTCACTATCTGCAATCATCTTACGAAGCTCCTTTAATTGTACAGCCAGCTCGGCGTGTACCTCGGGATGTTCTTCTCCTACCGTCACAGGGCTTGGTTTCACCGCCTTGGTTAGCGTTACACTTTCATGGCCATGTAGCACCTTCATGCTTTGGTCGGTCAACTGGAGTACAGGGTATTGCCCTTGAGATCTTTTAAGTAATCCATGTTGTAGCAGCTCATTAATGTAGTGTCTCCAATCCTCCTTGGAAAGTTCAGCTCCTACCCCAAACGTTTTAAGCGTCTTATGGCCTTCCCAGATCTTTTGCGAAGCGGAGCCTCTTAAGAAGTCAATCACGTAATTGGCACCAAAACGCTGTTCTAGCCGGGCTACAGCTGAAAGCGCTTTCTGTGCAATTTCAGTAGCATCGATCTCTTCATAATTATTGAGACAGTTGTCACAATTTCCACAATAGGGCCCGGCTTGTTCTCCAAAATATTGCAGCAAATACCTTCTCCTACAGGTTTTGAGGTCGCCATAATCGGCCATTTCTTTCAGCTTTTTTTCCATCACCTGCGATTGCTCCTCGTTACCCTCTATGCTCACCAGTTTCTGCAAAGTGAAGTAGTCGGCATAAGAGTAGAACATCAGGGCAACGCTGGGAAGCCCGTCCCTGCCTGCCCGGCCAGTCTCCTGGTAGTACCCTTCTATGTTTTTCGGAAGATCCATATGCACGACAAACCTCACATTGGATTTATCTATGCCCATTCCAAAGGCTATCGTGGCCACAATGATCTTGGTCTCATCTCTCAAGAACTCTTCCTGGTGACGGTCCTTGACTTGTCTTTCCAATCCCGCATGATAAGGCTTGGCTGAAAAGCCATCGTTACGAAGCTGTTCCGCCAGTTCTTCCGTATCTACCCTCCTCAGGGTGTAAATGATCCCGGAATCTTCCCGGCGACTGCTTAAAAACTCCAGAAGATGCCCGTAAGTATTCCGTTTGGGTTTGACGAGGTATTGAATATTGGGCCTGTTAAAGCCTGTAACCATGATGTTAGGCCGGTCCAATTCCAGCTTTTCAGCAATATCGTTTCGCGTAAGATCGTCAGCAGTAGCTGTTAACGCGATAGTAGGAACTGCCGGTCCCAGCGCTTTTGTAATTTTAGATAGAGACAAATATTCAGGCCTGAAATCATGTCCCCAAGAAGAGATGCAATGCGCTTCGTCCACCGCCACCAGTGAAACATTAAGGGTTTTGATAAATTCTATAAACTGCTCTTCCCTGCCTAACAGGCGTTCCGGGGCCAGGTATAGAAGTTTTAATTCACCATTTCTGAGCTGTGTCATGATATGACTTTGTTGCTCTTGGGTCTGGGTAGAGTTCAAGTAGGCCGCCGCGATACCATATAGTCTCAGTGCATCTACCTGGTCTTTCATGAGTGCAATGAGCGGAGAGATGACTATGGCAATACCATCTTTTACGAGCGCAGGGATTTGATAACATAGTGATTTCCCGCCACCGGTAGGCATAAGCACAAGTGTATCCCTCGCAGACAATACACTTTGTATGATCTCTTCTTGCTGTGGCCGGAACTGTTGGTAACCAAAAACACCTTGTAGTATTTCGATCGGGCTAGTTTTTTGCATAACAGTATAAATTTAATGATTCCTTGTAAGGAAAACCGGGAAAGAAGGGCTGGCAAGCTTGGTTTTCACTTGCCAAGCACCTTCTGAAAAGGCTCAATCGGCCTTTTTACCCCCGATCATGAGCAATTCGTTCATATTGATCTCTGTAATATATCGCTTCTCACCCGATTCGGTCTCGTAGGAGCGATGTACCAGTTTCCCCTCTAAAGCGATCTCTTTTCCTTTCGATAAATACTTTGCAACAAGATCCGCTTTCGGGCCCCATGCTACGATGTTATGCCATTGGGTATTTTCTACTTTCTCACCTTCTTGGTTGTAATACACGTCAGAGGTGGCTAATGGGAACGTAGCCAAATTTTTGCCCGAGGTCAATGATCTTACTTCAGGATCTTTCCCTAATCTCCCGATCAACTGCACACTGTTTTTAAGATTTTTCATAAGAGTTTAAAATTAATGGTTAATAAAACAATTCGATAAAGTCCTGTTGTAAGAACCTGTGTCCTAACTGACTGATGAGTTCAACAGGAACGATGCAAATCAAGAAGATGTGCAGAAGGGAAGTCGTACAATAAGCGTTTGTATCCGCTTAAATTACATTTGTAACCGTTTGTTGTCGAATAAAAAATTAACAATGAGGTTATTACAAAATATTCCTCGAATAGGAAAAGTATATGCTTACAATAACTTTTCTCGTGAATACGATAGGCTGCACTACCCTTAACAAGGCTTGATAGCCTAGTTTCTGGTCAAGCCTCAAATGATGTATAGCGATGTAGATGATGGGTTATACTTACCCGTTGAAGAGTTCTCGACAAGCCAGGACTAGTGAGAGGTCAGTGGGCAAAGTAAAAGGTTGCCCACCGCCGACTTTTAAGAACGGGGGTTGGAAGGGACCTGGTCTGCTCACCCTGCAAGGCAGACAAGAATAACGATAAAGAAGGTTTTTTTATAAGGGTATCTCAAGGGTTCTTTTATCGTTAAATCCCTGTCTATCAAATAAACTACCTGGCGAACTTTTATAAAGCGTGCCCTTCTGAGACATTTACTTTAACAGCCAAACACACCAGGGGTGGTACTCGTTTGATGTTTTCTGCCTATTTTGGAGACTCCCAGGGAAGGTTAAGCAGGCCTTACTTTGAGCATTGGTCGTAAACGAGAGCACCCGGATTACAAATCCTATGGCCTCGATAAGTACGCATTACGCTGCGCTAAATGCGCACTAGTGGAGTAGCACTAGGGTATCATTGAAAATTCAAGTGGCGTATGGAGGGGAGACATCCAGGAACAGCGCGGCACATTTGAGGCCTGTGGGTAAGCGGCCTGTAGGGGCTGGGTAGCGTGTTTTGAGGGGAAAATGGGCTTGGTTCCTGGCCCTTTTCTTTTGTTTCGGTTTCTTTCCCCGAAGGGATGCCTATGGCATGGGCGTACAAAAGAAAATGAAAACCGGGCTTAGAACCACAAAACCCCGCTTAAACTGCGCATTGCGAAGATAGCGTTACCCAAAACATTTTAAAATATAGCCAGCCTAACTTGCCAAAATCAAACGTTTTAACGTGAGCTCGATATAAAAATAATTAAATGGTAAAGAAGATCCCTTTGTGATTCTTTGAGCTTTGGTGCCTTGGTAGCGAAGCTTCCTGCGCCACCAAGGCACAAATGCACTAAGGTACACCAAGCTTACTAGCCAAAACTACCCTGGATAACATCAAAGTGATAACTATTTATCAAGTCCAGGTTTTTACCATCAAAGCTAATTTTCAAGGACACCTTAACTAATAATAAGTGTGTTACAACATACTCTCGAATAGACAAAGTAGTATATACTTCTTATGAGTTTTTTCGTGAACGCGATGCGTTGCAATACCTTTAACAGGGCTTCATAGCCTAGTGAAGTAGTGCCATGGGATTACCGAAGAACATTCTTTCTCAACACCATTTCGTTTTTAATAGGATTGAGTTGTTTCGTACTGGCCAGCAGGATCACAAGTGGTTGTTGAGTGCCGGCTTTTCTCCCCGTTAATTGGCCATCTATTTCCCCTAGCGCAGCGGCAAGCAGGGGCTCCTCGACATCCCCCAGGGCTCGCATGGGAAACTGCAGGTCATCGACTGTGTAACCCGGTCCCGGGATAAAACCTTGCGCATAGCTAGATTGCCCTTGGCTGTTCGCCACCCGGAACACGATGGGCAAAAGGCCGTAATTATTATCAGGATTGTCCTCCTCTTGAATGGGAATGGAACCTACATTTTTACCCACGGTGGTGGCCCCAATGATCACGACATCCATGTATGGCATAAGCCCGTTAATGATCAACTCGCTGGCACTGGCCGTTCCCGGACCTACTAAGACGAAAACACGACCCGAGGAAAGTCTTTCACCGATGTTTTCCGTTTTAGCAAAGAATCTGCCGACAAGCGCGGACTCTGCCTCCGGATCATTTTCCAATTGATCTTGGTAAAAGGAATTCCACTGGTAACGGTAGAAAATATCTTGTTCACTTACCCCGGGGGCTATCAAACTGGCCAAATTTGTGGCAGCACCCACTGAACCGCCGCCGTTATATCGCAGGTCAAGGACGAGTTCATCAATCGATCCTGTCTGAAACCGGGCAAAGACCTGGTCCATTTGATCGTTATAGCTTGTAGATCGTCCTACGCCCTCCGAGAAGAAGTTGTAAACATAGTATCCTACCGTCTTACCGTTCTCAAGGGTATAAAGTGTATCCAAAAAGTTTGGGTTCTCTGCAATTTGGGCCACACCCAGCGTTTCTTCGAAGGTTTCGTATCGCCCGGTCACAAAGTTATAGCGGTCGTACATTATGCCGTGGTTTTGGGAGATCTCCCTCACCAGCTGCTGGTAATTCCCTGTTGTTAGTATAATGTTATTGATCCTCCTAATGATATCCCCCCGCTGAAGCCCTGCAACGTACGCAGGGCTGTTTTCCTTAACATAGAGAATGATCCCGAGAACGTTCTCCGTACCGGCCTCGCGGACTAAACTAAGTTCATAACCCGCTTCCAGCACTACCCCATCCAATTGGCTGATCAACGCATCGTAATCTGGGAATACCAACGAAAAGCGGTCTCCTTCAAACAACAAGGATTCGAAAAACTCGGTAGTTTCCAAGGATCGATTTACGGTAGCGGGGATTTCGTCAGCCCAAAAGTATACATCGCTCATAACGTTAAAAACCCAATCATTGATCGGGCTGTTGATAGGAGCTTCCTCCCCGTTATCATCACTTTGGCAGGAAGAAAACCCTGCCAATAGCAATACTGCCGTTATATAGATATACCATTTTGAGATATTGCTTTTCATATTGCTTGATACTTTTGAATTAAGAGCTACCCTAGTTAGGTCAAGTTTGAATTGACGGACCAAACTACTTATTCAGTCCCATTTTCAAAGCCTACAATCAGCAACTTTTTACTTTGCCTATTGCCGACTGGCCAAGCGCTCCCAACACCACAATTCGGTTCATCGTGTACTCCTACACTTCACATTATGCTTGACTTGCCATTAGTCTAACACATATCACACCAAAATTATTCCTTCTGAAGGTATTCCATGTGACTCTGCCCTGTTTTCTTGATGCCTTTTACCACTGATCCATGCTAAAATGGCGTCCACCTGGTGCCAATTGCCGATTGAAGGTATTTTAGCATCCATTAAATCGGTTATGGTAACCATAAATTTTTTTAGATCCTGTTTGTATGCTTCGCCAAGTAACAAGGTTCTTACCAGTGCTGCCGGGTAGACCTCATTTACTTCGACACCCACCTTTTTTAGATCATCTTTGAGTTTGATACCCCGTGCGGTTAAACCACCGATGAACATTGGGGACATGGCTTTTAGCTTCACATCACATTCCCTGTAAAAATAATTATCCCCTGTACCTTGGCTGTAAATCGATGGCAGGCTTAGCGGCGCATCTATGTAGATACTTTGGGGCCTTAGCCTGGACACATGATCCAAGATGAATTTGTCGGCATCCTTGTTTTTCGAGGATTGCTGTAAATGCAGTTGCGAGCCTTCTTTCCAGCATACGGCGGTAGTCCCTGCCAGCTTAGACCCATAGTCAATTCCTAACCATTGCATGCTTATTTCTCCTGCATTTTTCACTACAATAAATGACTTCATCCCACACCTTGGCCCATTTTTTCCGCCATGAAAAAGGGCGATGGCAGACCGGGCATGTCTTCTGTGGTAAGTTAAGTTTTTTATGCGCCATACTTACTTAACAAGCCAGTGCGGCACTTGTCCTGGAAAACATTTTTCCTTTGTCTTGGATTAAACACTGTCTTAGCGATGCTTGAAACATTGAGTGCGATATAAAAATAGGGCTAGATTAAATAGCAAAGAAAACCTCTTTGTGATTCTTTGAGCTTTAGTGGCTTGGTGGCTGGAGAAGCTTTCGCTACCAAGATGCAAATGCACTAGGATTTACCAAGCTTACTTGCCAAAACTACCCTGGGTAACATCAAAGTGATAAACGGTTACCGAGTCTAGGTTTGAAAGTTTGGGACCGTGGGAATTTTGGAAGCAGTGGAAGAATGACCTTTACATTCCCTTTTCAGCCACGTATTCCCTTTTCTAACCAAAAAAATGCTACGCCCGGGAAACTGGCAGAAATTATAGATAAAAAGAAGAGGCTGTCACAAGAAAGGACAGCCTCTGTCAAGTTAGTGGTTTAGGCTAAGCTTGATTAAAATGGATATTCATTTTTTTCGATCACATGTTCGGCAATTCGTCTTCTTGCTTCTTTGAGGTTGTACGGATCCAACTTGGTAAACCGCTTAAGCCCCATGAGCATCATGCGCTGTTCATCCCCTTCTGCAAATGCGTAGATCGCTTGCTTGCCGGCATAGGCCGCTTTTTCGATCGCTTCATATAGATACACGCGCATCATATCGGTTTTGATGGCAACTGCTGCTTCGCCAAACTGTCGGACCAGCTTCTCTACCCGAAGTAAGGCAGACTCTGCCACATATCCTTCGATAAGCATGTTGGCCAGCTCCATTAATATTTCCTGCTCGTCACCGAGTTTTTGCATATATTTTTGGACTGCGGCTCCGGCAACCATTAACCCGGCTTTTTTCAAGTTGATCAGCGCTTTTTTCTCCTTGGCGAACAATTCTCCATCGTCTGACGCCCCGAAATCAGGAATAGACATTAATTCTTTTTGCACTGCCATCGCAGGGTTCATCAGGTCTAGCTTACCTTTCATCGCCCTTTTAAGGAGCATATCAATGCACAGCATCCTGTTGATCTCGTTGGTGCCTTCAAAGATACGATTGATGCGAGCGTCACGGTACGCACGATCCATAGGACCTTCCGCTGAGAATCCCATTCCGCCATAGACCTGGACACCTTCATCCACGACATAATCCAGCACTTCAGATCCATGCACTTTTAAGATCGCGCATTCTATTGCGAATTCTTCGACTGATTTTAACTTGGCTTGTGCCTCTTCCATACCTTCTTCGATCATGGCATCGAAGGCGTCATCTATATTTTGCCCCGCCCGGTAATGAGCGGATTCAGAAGCAAAAACTTTAGAAGCCATCGAAGCGATCTTGTGCTTAATGGCTCCAAAAGACGAAATAGACGTACCAAATTGTTTCCTTTCATTGGCATAATTGACTGCATTGGAAATAATGGCTTTGCAGGCTCCCACCGCGGCGGCTCCTAGCTTTATCCTACCGATGTTCAGGATATTCACCGCTATTTTGAAGCCATTCTCGCGCTCTGAAAGAAGATTTTCAACGGGTACCTTGCAGTCATTAAAAAAGATCTGCCGTGTCGATGAACCTTTGATCCCCATTTTCTTCTCTTCCTCGTTCATGGTCACACCGCCGTATTCTTTTTCCACGATGAAGGCAGAAAGGTTCTTGTCGTTATCAATTTTAGCGAATACGATGAAAACATCTGCAAAACCCCCGTTAGTGATCCACATTTTTTGACCGTTGATCACATAATGTTTGCCATCGTCTGTCAATACCGCCTTGGTCTTTCCGCTGTTTGCGTCAGATCCTGAGTCAGGCTCTGTCAAACAATAAGCGGCTTTCCATTCACCGGTAGCTAACTTAGGTAAATACTTTGCTTTTTGTTCTTCATTACCATAGTACAAGATAGGAAGCGTACCAATACCTGTATGGGCCGAGATCGCTACAGCAAACGAGTGTCCCGCTCCTAATACTTCGGCTACCAGCATCGAAGTATTGAAATTCATGCCAAACCCCCCGAATTGTTCGGGTACCGATGTTCCCAAGAGTCCTAATTCACCTGCTTTGTCCAACAGGCCCGGCATGAGCTCAGGGTGTTGCATCGAGTCGATCTCATCCAGGTTAGGATAGACTTCTTGATCTAGAAAATCATGACAAGTCTGGGCGATCATTTTCTGCTCTTCACTCCACTCTTCGGGAATAAAGATCTCCGAAGCGTCAGTTTCCTTAATAAGGAACTCCCCTCCGCGTATTGCTTGTTTGGATTCTACTGTAGTACTCATATCTTCTTCTTGTTTGGTATTTAGTAAAGAGTCTTGAGTTTAGGTCGTCCGTCCCAGGAATCACTTGAAACGGACGACCTAAGACTTACGACTAATTCAAAAATTCATAGATGCCTGCTACGCCTTGGCCCCCACCTACACATGCCGTGACCATGCCGTATTTGCTTCCTGCTCTTCGGCGCATTTCGTTCAATAGGGTAATGGAAAGCCTAGCCCCTGTGCTACCCAGCGGATGCCCCAGCGCAATAGCGCCACCGTTTACATTGATCTTATTCATGTCCAGGTCAAGTTCTTTGATCACTGCTAGGGATTGAGCGGCAAAAGCCTCGTTCAACTCTATGAGGTCGATATCCTCTTTTTTGAGTCCAGCCCTTTTTAATGCCTTGGGTACTGCTTCCACCGGGCCGATACCCATGATCCTAGGCTCTACCCCGGCTACGGCGTAGCTCACCATTCTCGCTTCGGGCTCCAGGCCTAGTTCTTTCATTTTTTTCTCGGACATCACCACTACGAAAGCTGCGCCATCGTTGGTCGGGGATGAATTACCTGCGGTAACGGACCCTCCCATAGCAAACACAGGCTTTAGTTTGGCAAGTACTTCTATGCTAGTGTCGGGCCGGGGCCCCTCATCTGTGTCTACCACGTATTCTTTGGTTTTCTTCTTGCCCTCTTTCACGAAGGTCTCTTGCACGTTGATGGGTACGATCTCGTCTTTGAACCTGCCTTCCTTTTGGGCGTTGGTAGCTTTCATGTGCGAGTTGTAGGCAAATTCATCTTGCTGATCTCGATTGATCTTGAATTTTTGTGCTACTTGCTCAGCCGTTAGCCCCATACTGGTGTAATAATCCGGGTGTTCTGACGCAATCTTGTAGTTCAATGCTGTTTTCCACCCCATCACGGGTACTAAGCTCATGGACTCTGTACCCCCGGCAATCACTACATCGGCCATGCCTGCCTGTATTTTTGCCGAGGCCAGGTGGATGGCCTCCAAGCCAGATCCACAATAGCGGTTGATCACCATGCCGGGATTTTCTATGCCTAGGGCCATCAACGAGATCATTCGTCCCATTTGCATCCCCTGCTCTGCCTCCTGCACGGCATTTCCCACGACCAGGTCATCTACCATACTTTTCTCCAGGCCGGGCACCGATTCTACCAGGTGATTGATCACCTCCACAGCCAGGTCGTCCGGGCGGGTAAAGCGGAGTCCTCCTTTTTTTGCCCTTCCTACTGCTGTTCTGTATCCTTTTATTATGTATGCATCCATATCGTGCGTTTTAAATTCTTATGTATGACTAACTAGTTTTTCTTTTCATAGCACCGGTTTAGTTGGCAAACGGCAAAATGCAGTCGGCAACTTAATTTGCCCCATATTTTCCAGGGTTATTGATCATATGATTAAGCATATTACCTATCTCCAATGACTGGCTTTCTAAGTCATTTTTCGTTTGTTCATCTATATATTCACAGGCGAAAGCAAAGTCTAACCAAACCTGCGTTTCACTATTTTCCATGTCTGCGTCCGTGGATTTACTGACGAAATGAGCCGGGTAGATCCTTTTTCGATAAGCCTCGGCAATAGATGTCGACACTGATCTCGAAGACTTTCGTACCTGGCCTGTCAATGAGTACTTTTCCTCTTTTGGAAATGACTTTGAAACGTGAAAAATTTTCATCGCCAAATCAAATGACTTCTTGTAAACAGTTAAATCCTTAAATCCATTGGTACTCATAATTTTCAGGTCACGTTTTGCCTACTGCTTTTTGCAGATTGCCGACTAATTCCTCAAAGGTTTCCCTCCATTCAAAATAGACTGTATCCTTTCTAGCGTCTTTTTCTCCCCTGTTAGGGATAAGAAGGCTTCTCGCTCAAGGTCGAGCAGGTATTGTTCGGATACTTCTTGGGGGTAGGAGAGGTCTCCGCCGCACATGACATAGGCAATCTTTTGGGCTATTTTCACGTCATGATCCGAGATATAATTACCCATCCGCATGCCGTTTACGCCGGCCATGAAGAGGGCCATACCGGTTTTACCTTGTACTTTGATATTCGTGGCCGGGATAGGTTTGGTGTACCCTGCCTCTACCATTTCAAGTACGGCTTCTTTGGCATCGGCGATCTGCCGGTTGGTATTAATGGTGATATTATCCTGCGGTCTCATAATGCTCATCGCCCTCGCCTCATCTGCCGAAGTAGCCACTTTCGCTGTAGCTATATTCATAAAAGCATTTTGTAAGGCATTTAATTCCACATCCCCGGTTTCGACAGCATCAGAAACTCGTTTTGTCAACTCTTTGGTACCTCCCCCAGCAGGGATCAGTCCCACACCTACTTCTACTAACCCGATGTAGGTCTCGGCGGCAGCTTGCACCCTGTCCGCATGTAGGGTCATTTCGCAGCCACCTCCCAAGGTAAGCCCATGGGGTGCTACCACTACCGGGACACCAGAGTACCGTACCCTCATGATGGTATTTTGGAAATGACGGATCATAAAATCCACCTCATCGTATTCCTGCTCGATGGCGTACATGAAAACCATACCCAGGTTAGCCCCCGCGGAGAACTGGGCACCCTGGTTGCCAATAACAAGGCCCTTGTATTCTTTTTCCGCAAGGTCAATGGCCCTGTTAATGCCTTCTACTACCTCGCCTCCCAGGGTATTCATTTTGGTATGGAATTCAATGCCCAATATCTCGTCACCCAGGTCGAAGATCGTAGCGCCGGAATTGCTCCAAACTACTTTATTTTCTCTTACGTTATCCAGTATGATGTATTCTTCAGCGCCTGGAACTGCCTTGTATGATTTCGAAGAAATGTCGTAATAATGTCTTATGCCGTCTTTAGCCGTGTAAAAGGAATCCACACCGGCTTCCAGCATATCATAAACCCATTGGTTGGGCTTATAGCCCATTTCTTCCATTTTCTCCACGGTCTTTTTAACACCGACGGCATCCCAAGTCTCGAAAGGGCCTACTTCCCATCCGAATCCAGCACAAACGGCATCGTCTATTTTGTAGAGTTCATCGGCTATCTCCGGGATACGGAACGTAACGTACTTAAACAAGGCATAGAACGAATCCCTGTAGAATTCCCCGGCCTTATCCTTATCGGAGAAAAGCACCTTGAACCTTTCTTTAAGGTTATCAATGGTCTTCGTGAGTTCCAGTGTAGGGAATTTGGCTTTTTGCTTAGGCTTATATTCTAACGTTTTAAGGTCTAAGGTCAGGATCTCTGTTTTTCCATCCTTTTTTGTTTTTTTATAAAATCCTTGTCCCGTTTTATCTCCCAACCATTTGTTCTCTTCCAATTTACCCACTACATCGGGCAGTTGGAAAGTGTCCCTGGCTTCGTCGTTGGGTAGTCCTTGGTAGAGGCCGTTAGCCACTTTGACTAACGTATCTAGCCCAACCACGTCCGAGGTGCGGAAAGTGGCTGATTTTGGTCTGCCAATCACAGGGCCGGTCAGCTTATCGATCTCATCTACATTAAGATCAAGCTTTTGCATGGAATCGATCACTTTAAGAATTGCATAAATGCCCACGCGATTGGCAATGAATGCCGGGGTGTCTTTACACAATACGGTGGTTTTACCTAGGTATAGGTCGCCATAATGCATGAAAAAATCCACGATCTCCGGGTCTGTCTTTGGTGTAGGGATGATCTCCAAGAGTTTTAGATACCTCGGCGGATTAAAGAAGTGTGTCCCGCAGAAGTTCTTTTGAAAATCTTCGCTTCGCCCTTCCAACATAAGGTGGATCGGGATACCTGAAGTATTTGACGTGACCAGGGTGCCCGGGGTGCGGTGTTCTTCCACCTGGTCGAAGATCACTTTTTTAATATCCAAATTTTCTACCACCACCTCGATTATCCAATCACAGTCCTTGATGAGCGCCATATCGTCAGTGAAATTCCCTAGCGAGATCCGGCGGGCAAAGTCTTTATCGTAAAGGGGGGAAGGCTTGGATTTAATGGCGGTTTCTAATGACTGCTGAACGATCCTATTTCTTACCGCTTTATCCTCCAAGGTAAGGCCTTTCTTTTGTTCCTGCTCTAAAAGATCACAAGGAACCATATCAAACAAGATTACCTCGACACCGATGTTAGCGAAGTGGCATGCAATACGGGAACCCATGATCCCTGAACCCAAAACGGCTACTTTGTTGATTCGTCTGGTCATATTCAATTGTTGTTTCCTTTAGGATATATGTTATTCGTTTCTATTATTTCGTTCACGTCATTGATCACCTGGAAAAACACCGCAAGTTTATCTGGAGATATTTGATCCCGGATGATCTCATTAAAGCGTAAAACAGTCTCCCTAGACACTTCCTTTTTCTTTTTCCCCGTGGTCGTTAAGAAGATCCTGACAGAACGTTTGTCATTTTTATCGGGCTGCCTGTAGATCAGTCCTTTTTCTTCCATATTTTTTAATACCCTGGTCAAGCTCCTCGACTCAAGCCCCATCAGGGGAGCGATCTTAGTAGCCGGGGTACCTTCTTTCGAGCTAATATTTAACAACACAAAACCGATAGAGGTTGTAATGTCCTGTTTAGCTGCCTGCTGGTTATACATCCTAGCGATGGCATGCCACGTGGTTTTTATATTGTGGTCTATCGTTTCTTCTCTCTTCATTGTGTATCTTGAAAGGTGTTATCCAGCCTTTCTTTAGCGCCATAAATTCGGCGGGTAACAAATATAATAAAATTTGTTATGCATGCATACTATTTTAAAAAAATATAATTGGGATATGTCGGCTTGAAGCAGAAGTTTTAAGAGCCGTAGGTTTCCGTAAAGGAATGCCTCATGGATGATACTATTTTAATAAACTGCCTGTATGGATAAATGAACTATGCTTTACGTTCTTGATACATTGCTATTTATGACGCATTTGGTAGTGATCGGCGCGAATTTGTTCGCATGGATTTGGAAGCGCACCCGCCGGCTTCATTTGTGGGTGGCGGGGGTAACCGTATTTTCATGGGGGGTGCTAGGGATATGGAATGGTTTTGGGTATTGTTTCTTGACGGATTGGGAATGGGATATAAAGCGAAAGCTTGGAGAGCGGGACTTGCCACATTCTTTCGTGCAGTACCTATCAGACAATGTTTTTGGGCTCTACTTGTCCCCTGGACTGGTCGATAGCTTGACCTTGTGGCTTTTTGTCGCGGCTATTGTTTGTTCCGTTTATTTGAATTTTGTGAGAAAGTAGGGAGTGACAGTGATGAATAAACTTTTTTGATTGCACCGCAGTGAAAGTCGGCAGTAGGCAAAGTGATATGCATACCTTTTCGTTACCCGTGATCCCGTTGTACAATCAAAACCATCAGCTTCCGAAGGCGGTGACTACCACCTTTCTCTCTCCTCCATAGTCGCGGTGTTCGCACAGGTAGATACCTTGCCAGGTCCCTAGATTTAATTGGCCATTGCTGATCGGGATCTGTACGGAAGGCCCCATAAGTGAAGCCTTAATGTGGGCGGGCATATCATCAGGCCCCTCAAAAGTATGCCGGTAGTAGGGCTGGTTTTCCGGTACCACCTGGTTCATATGGCTTTCGAAATCCTGCCTCACCGTCGGGTCAGCGTTTTCGTTGATCGTAAGGCTGGCAGAGGTATGCTTTATGAAGACCTGTAGCATGCCTATTTTTATGTTTTTGATTCCTGGGAGAGATGCCGTAACCTGCCTTGTGACCAGGTGGAAGCCCCTTGAAAATGGCGGGAAGGTGATCTCTTGTTGGTAGAATTGCATTTTAGTTCTCTATTCTTTCGAATGCACCCAAGTCCGGTGCGGTATCTCTTTCCTTCCCTTCCAGGTCAAAGCGAATGCCGAGGTCTAATCCTACATCTTTGGCCGGGGATAGCGTATCCAACTGGTACACCTGGTCTCGTGGATCGAAAAACCGGGGGTCTTCATTAAAAATGTTATTTTCAAAGCCTATGGTAGTATCCGCCCTGAAAAGGTTGCTGGTCAAGTCTAAGGTAACGGAAGTTTCCCCGCTGTTACTGATAAGTAATTCTTCTCTCAAATTACCCCAAATTATGGTGTTTTTCATCTCTACCGCTAGGTCAGAAACGAGTAATGAATTATTGGCTAAAACTAAGTTATCCGATAAGACTACGGCAGGGTCTTCACGAAAAAAGTCAAATGAGAAATTGGCAAAAGTGCAATGCTCATACCGGTAGTTCCCACCTGCATAGTTTCCTAGTGCATTCACCGCACAATTGTTGATCAAGGTATTGTAAGCATAGAGGTCAGAAGTGATCGCTATTATCCCGAAACCAGGCTGGACCAGGTTGCCAACTACGGGTAACACGGTATTGCCCCCGATGTTTTCGATCCGCGTATTGCTTACGATGAGATCAGGTTCGGTGTCGTCATCAGGTGTGCCCAGGTAAATCCCCACCTCTGCATTTCGTATTTCAGCATGGTTGATGACGTTGTCATTGCTGCCGGGTAAAAATATGATCCCTCCCCATTGACCAGGGGCGTTGGCAAAGCGCTCGTCAAACCGATCGTTTGTAAAGAGTACCTTGTTATCCGCGGTACCATTCACCCGGATGCTGCCCCGGACAAATATAAAAGACTGGTTATGTGAGAATACACGGGTACCCGGCTCAATGGTGAGCGTACACACACTATCTACGAGGACCGCATCGAAAATCACGTAAGGTTTACCCGCGGTCCAAGTGGTGTTACAATCCAGTATCCTATCCCTAAAAAAAACAGCGTCTTGTCCCCAGGACACTAGCTGTACATGCTGCTGGTTGCCATTGGAAATAAAATTCACCTGGTCTTCGACGATAAAAGGCTCACTTTCGTCCTGGGGATCGATGTTGACCTCTACCAAAATGAGCATGCTGTCGTTGCCCAATATCCGGGTGTCATTAAACTCAACCCCGGGGCGACCGTTCACATAGATCGTATAAGATGAATTACTCCCTCCCTCTAGGCTGATCTCGTTGATCCGGAGGGCATTATCATTATCGTTATACACCCGGAAACGTTTGGTAATGTTCCTGATCTCGCTGGCCGATTGGGTAAAGACCGTATCGAAAAAAAGGGTGTCTGTCGAGAAGCGCAGGGTGGCGTCACTTTCAAAAGTGAACTCTTCCTCTCCTGGCGTGCAGGCCGCCAGTATTACCAAGGCTATGGCGATGTAAAGGGGAAGATTTTTCAACATATTACAACTAACGTCTTGCTACGGGTTTTATTCCATTGCACCTTCTTTCATTTTTTCCGCGGCTTCTGCTATCCTGAGTTGTTCTATAAACTCATGGATCTCGCCATCCATCACAGCAGGTAAGTTATGCTGGCTGTAGTTGATCCTATGATCGGTCACGCGGCTTTGTGGATAGTTGTATGTCCTTATTTTATCAGACCGGTCCCCGCTACCTACCATCGACCGGCGCTGTGCACCTACCTCTTCATTATGCTTGGCCAGCTCTATTTCGTAGATACGCGACCGTAATACTTTCAATGCCTTTTCAAAGTTTTTTATTTGCGACTTTTGATCCTGGCAAGAAACGACGATGCCCGTAGGAATATGGGTCAGCCGCACAGCAGAATAAGTAGTGTTTACGGACTGTCCCCCCGGCCCAGAAGAGCAAAAGGTATCTTTGCGTACGTCGTTCATGTCGATCTCTACTTCTACATCGTCCATTTCGGGGAGTATGGCCACGGTCGCCGCCGAGGTGTGAACACGCCCTTGGGTCTCGGTTTGGGGCACACGTTGTACACGGTGTACTCCAGATTCAAATTTTAGTGTTCCGTAAGGTTCAGTACCGGTCACGGAGCAAACGATCTCTTTATACCCACCACTGGAGCCTTCGGTAAGGTCGAGGACGGTTAACTTCAAATCATTTTTTTCACAGAAACGCTGGTACATCCTGAAAAGATCTCCGGCAAATATGGCCGCTTCATCTCCGCCGGTGCCTGCCCGTACTTCAAGTATAGCGTCTTTGTCGTCATTCGGATCCTTGGGGATCAGCATTTGTTTGAGTTCTTGCTCTAAAAGTTCTTTTTTAGGCTCTAGTTCATCCAACTCCATCTTTGCCATTTCCCTGAATTCGTCATCTTTCTCCGTTTTCAGCACTTCTTTGGCATTATTGATGTTGGAGATCACTTCGCTGTAATCGTTGTACTTGGCTACTATTTTTTCGAGGTCTTTATATTCCTTACTGAGTTGTGAGTACTTTTTCATGTCAGACATAGCGTCCGGCTGCACGATGAGTTGGCCTACCTCTTCGAACCTGTGTTTGATCTCTTCTAGTCTTTCAATCATGCGTGTTGAATTAAGGCTGCAAAATTAACGATTTTGTGGGATATGTGTGGGGAATGGGGGGTAAAGTGTGGGAGTGTTGAAGTGTTAGAGTGTTGAAGTGCTAGAGTGCTAGGTGTTGGAGTTTTGGAGTGTTGGGGTGTAAAAGTGTGGGTTATTTGGGGTAAAATGTTGAGGGGTAGGGTAAATTGGGATTATAGTGATAGTTTTGTTACGAGGTTTTAATGTTATGGGTAGAATCTGTGTTCTTTTGATATTAGTTACGTGGGGGTGTAATGCTGGTTTGCCGGAAGAGCAGCGTAAAGCTTTGCGGGAGGAGATGGAGAATCGCGAGGTGAAAAGGGTAAGTGAGCATGAAATTTTCAGGAAAGCGTTGGAGATGGGAAAGGCCGTCGCCACGGAAATCGGGGATACACTTACACCCGGTGTTATGCAAAAACATAACGTAGAGATCAAAATCGTGGGCCTGGCGGATACTTTGGGATTAAGTGAGACCGAGCTTAAAGTGCTAAAGGCCTATTTGTATGCCCCGGAACCTGGTGAATTAGAAGATAATATCCAGAAGGAAGGTGACAAACATCTAATTTACTCTAAGCCTATTCTAAATGCCGCCGCGGATAGTTTACGGGAATTGGTGTTTATCCGGATGTTAAAAAAGGACGTGGTCTTATCGCTTTGATATTAGTCGTCTTATGTCCCTGGCGCGTTCCTTGAAAAGGTGGTTAAAAGATCGAAGTTATGGAAAGAAATGGCGATCACTCGCCATTTGCTTTGCTTCTACGGAGGCTTGGTATCTTAAACCTAGCCCTGTTTATATCATACAAGCCTGCCCCCACCATCCACATGGATCACCTCTCCCGTTACAGATCCGTTTGACATCAAGAAGACAACCGCCGATGCGACTTCTGCCGGGGTGGCTATCTTCTTTACGGGCAGTTTCTCAGCCACATTAGCCAGGATACTGGTTTTTTCATTGCCCAATACCGTATCCCACATCGGTGTATCCGTGTACCCGGGTGATACAGCATTAAACCGAATATGAGGGAACTCCATTACCAAAACCCTTGCCAGTTGCTCTGCTGTGGAAGTGGCTAGACCTGATACCCATGCACCGGCAATGGGCCTGTCCGTAGAGATCCCTCCTGTAAAAGTTACAGAGCCAAAAGGTTTCATTTTATCTACAGCGGCTTTTACCACGTGCAAGCTACCCATGATCCGCGTATTAAATGCTTGCATATTCTCCCCTAACGTACCTCCTGTCAAAGGGCCGAGTTTCGTGGCACCGGCTGCGATATAGACATGATCAATCTCTCTTGATGATCCGAAGAAATCGAGCACCTCTTCTTCGCTATTGATATCAAGGCCCAACCCGATGGTCGGTTTGCCAATTTCCAATGCTACCTTTTCCGCCATTGCTCGATCCCTACTGGTTAAGGTAATGTTCGCCCCTAGTTCTAAGCACAATTCGGCTACAGCCCTGCCTATGCCCGAGCTGCCGCCAATAATGATAATGTTCTTTCCTTCTAGTTTCATGCTATATAATGTTGAATTAACTACGAGTCGAAATTAATGCTTGCTATTTTTACAAACTATTAGGCTGGTACCTACAATTTAGTGTGTGTAAAATGAGGAAGATAAGTTCCACAAATTATAGAAATGAAAGGTCGATCGTAGATAATTGCCCGATTACCGCGACCATGAAAGCGATTGGTGGCCGCTGGAAGTTAGTGATCATCTGGAACCTGAAAGACGGGGCATTACGATACGGGGAGCTGCGGAGAAAAATCCCTAACATTTCTGAAAAAATGCTTACCCAACAGTTAAAGGCCTTAGTAGAAGGTAACTGGGTAAACCGGCAAGATTTCCGGGAAATCCCCCCTCGTACATCCTATAGTTTGACTGAATTGGGGCGGTCCTTTGTGCCAATACTAACGCAGATCTACGCCTGGGGTACTGAAAACAAGATAACTGAACTGGGATAAATACCGTCTTTTGATTTACCGGCCAAAATGAAACTACATATTTTCGGAGCCTCCGGTTCAGGTACGACCACTTTGGGGAAAAAACTTGCTCAACTCCTCAATTGCAAACATTTGGATGCAGATGACTATTATTGGGAACCAACAGATCCTGCCTACCAGCATAAGGTACCACCAGCTTTGAGAAATGAGCGCATTACCCAGGATTTTGAACGCCACGAAACAGTGATCATTAGTAGTTCCCTGGTAAGCTGGGGAAAACGCTGGGAAAGCGCCTTTAACTTGGCAGTATTCCTTTACCTGCCCCATACACTTCGTATGGAATGCCTTAAGGAACGAGAGGTACGGCGATATGGTGATCTTTTACACACGAACAAAACGGCAATCTCGAACTACGAAGCTTTTCTCCAGTGGGCCGCACAATATGATGATGAAACATTTGACGGGCGGAGCTTAAAGCGCCATGAACAATGGATGGACCGGCTCCAATGCCCTATACTGAGAATTGAAGGGGATACCACGGTCACTGAAAGGGCAAAATTGGTAGTAGAGAGAATGCACAGCATGGGGTATGCGCAGTGAAACATAATGTTTAAGCCGTTATACTGGGCAAGGTGGGCTGTTAGGCCTAGTCAAATTGGTGCATTTGTGTCTTATTACCTGAAGCCCCTCCGGTCACTGTAGCTCTAAAGCTGGAAGAACCGCTGGCTCCTCAATACCGGGAGAATACTTGGTACACTAGCAAAGCAGATAAATAGGCCAGCCCGGTCATATAGAAAAGCTGCAGCATAGGCCATTTCCAGCCTTTTGTTTCCCGGTAAACAATGGCCAATGTACTCATACACTGCATAGCAAAGGCATAGAAAATGAGCAATGAAAATCCCGTGGCAAAATCGTAACGGGGCAACCCGGTATCTACGTTTACTTCGGAACGCATACGGCTTTTTATCGTGGACTCGTCCTCTACGCCACCAATACTGTAGATCGTTGCCATGGTACCCACAAATACTTCTCGTGCGGCGAAAGACGTGATCAGGGCGATGCCAATCTTCCAATCGTAGCCTAACGGCTCTATCACGGGCTCTATGGTCTTACCAAAAATACCCGCGTAGGAATTTTCCAACTTATAGGCCTCTATTTTATTTTGAAGCTCATCCCCTGTGAGGCCTGGGTTATTGGTTACAATGGTTTGCTCGGCTTCCTCCATCCTATTTTTTGGGCCGTAGGAGGCCAGTACCCAAAGCACAATTGAGATGGCAAGGATGACTTTTCCTGCCTCAAGCACAAAAGTTTTGGACTTCTCGTACATGGTAAGACCTACATTCGTCCACCGAGGCATTTTATAGGTAGGTAGTTCCATGACAAAAAAACTCCTCTCTTTCGTTTTAAGGATAGCCTTCATAGCTGCTGCGGAAGTTATAGCCGCTATAAAACCGATCAAGTACATCCCCATCAGCGCTATGCCCTGCAGGTTCAATATTCCTAAAACCGTGCGATCCGGTATGATGAGGGCAATTAAGATCGTATAGATCGGGAGCCGGGCAGAGCAGCTCATCAGCGGTGTGACAAAAATAGTGATCAACCGCTCCTTCCAGTTATCGATGGTACGGGTGGCCATGATAGCAGGTATGGCGCAAGCCACCCCGGAGATCAGGGGGACAACACTTTTACCGTTGAGACCAAACTTACGCATGATCTTGTCCATTAAAAACACCACCCTCGACATGTAACCGGACTCTTCCAAAATGGCGATAA
The DNA here is from genome assembly GCA_028280565.1 of Fulvivirga sp. Lineage (GTDB taxonomy): Bacteria > Bacteroidota > Bacteroidia > Cytophagales > Cyclobacteriaceae > Fulvivirga. The sequence continues at coordinate 43,223 of JANQLQ010000102.1, read as the reverse complement.
AAGCAAACAGGATAGCGATCTGGGGAATGAAGATCACGATACCGCCAATCCCCGGGACAATACCCTCCGCCAGTAAGCTGGTCAGTGCCCCAGCAGGTAGCCGTGATTGTAAAAACGTGCTGAATTGCGAAAAAGCAGCATCGATCAAGTCCATGGGTACGGTGGCCCACGCAAAAATGGCTTGGAAGATAAGGAAAAGAATGCCCATGAAGACTAAATAGCCCCATAGCTTATGTGTAAAGACCTGGTCCAATCGCTGGGTCCACCGCTTGGGCAGTGGGGCAAAATTCTCTTTAACAGTGCCATTAATGAGTTGGTTGATCGCTGCATAGCGCTCCAAGGTTTCCTTCCTTCTAAGATCGTCTTTATTAAAATGGTGCTTAGTCACCACTTCGTCCAGTAGGTTCTTTTCATTCTCCTCCAATCCTTGGCGAATACGATATTGCTGCAAGAGCTGGTACGCCGAATAGTCTCCCTTAATGGAAAAGATCTCTTTTACGGCATCTATCGCTTCAGGGGCGTGTGCATGCGCATTAAAAATTGGGCCAGGCGTTTCCTCGTTTATTTCGAGTAAAGCGGTCTTCAATTGATCAAGGCCTTTTCCTTTGCGGGCGTCAATGGTCACTACCGGGACTCCTAATGCACTTGAAAGTTTTTCATGATCAATCGATAAACCTGTCTTTTTTACCAGGTCCATCATGTTTAAGACCAATACCAGGGGAATGTCAAGGTCACGGACCTGTGTAAACAGTAGCAGGTTCCGTTTAAAATTAGAAGCATCCACGATCACGATCACCTGATCCGGGTGAAGTGGGTTGGTTTTATCTCCGAGGATGTCAAATACGATCTTTTCATCCGTAGAGTTTGGGTAGATACTGTATGTCCCGGGCAGATCAATGATCTCTACTTTATGGTCTGCATCTAGGTGGCAAGTACCCGTCTTTTTGTCTACCGTAACCCCCGGGAAATTGCCAATTTTCTGGTTAAGACCTGTCAAATGATTGAACAAGGAGGATTTACCGGAATTGGGGTTGCCCACAAGGGCAATTCTTTTGAGGGCCGTCTTTATCATTTACTGTAGGGAGATGGTGTTGGCTTCGTCTAGCCGTAAAGAAAGATTATACCCGGCTACACTTACACATATCGGATCCCCTAAAGGAGCGGCAAAATTGAATTTGATCGGCTGTCCGGGAATGCATCCCATTTCAAGAAGCTTGAGAGACAACGCCTCATCCAAAAGGTCACTTATAATGCCACTTTCACCCGGACTTAGATCGGCTACACTCTTTATCTTCACGCTTCCTTATTTAGATTAATTATAAACAACGCTAAGATATGCCGTAACGGCCAGTTAAACAAGGAAACCCCGGGAAATTGCGTGGATGGAGAAAATGACAATTGATAACCCAGTAATACAACCATAGCACGTCTAGCAGGAGAAGATAAAGCCCCAAAGACAAAGAACATGTCACAAACACCAGCCGATAGCCTTTTCTAGGCCTGCAACACAAGGTCCATTATCGCTTGCATTAGTCTTTGGCTACTCGCACTACTTGGTGATAGTCCCCCGAGATAATCTCCAGCAGATAAACCCCTTTAGGGTATCTTTCTAGGCCTAGTTTTATTGGCCCCGCCAGCTCATAACTAGTTAAGAAAGTTCCTAAAGGGTCATATAACCGGAGAAGTCCATGATGAATATTATCGGGTAGTTTTATGTTCAATAATCCTTGGGTTGGATTTGGATAGGCTACTGAACGTGCATCGGAAAGGTTATCCAGGCTAGTAACTACACGCGGCCTTATCACTAATGTACCAGCCTGGTAGCTAAACGTGTAGTTATCGTCAAGGCCCCCATCCACTTGTAGAGGATAGCTGCCGGGTAAGCTAAACTCGTCCGCGCTTGTAATAGTTGTAGGTCGCCCCGCCAGGTCGCCAGGCCCGTCGTCACCTACCCATCCCGCATAATCTAAGACAAACGCCGGATTTGGTAAACCCTCTTCCCTTTCCGCATCTCTTGCGGTCACCGTTAACATTGCCTTTTTGACGGTTAATACTTGTGCCTCTTCTGGCGCTGCCTCATACCAATCGTTGCCCTCTTGGGAAACCGTTATTGTTGTAGCACCTGCCCCAAGGATGACCAAGTCACCCTTCTCTACCCTGGCTACCGCAGGATTAGAACTAGTATATACTAATGGCAAACCAGAACTCGACTGGGCTGGTGGGAGTACATTCGCATCACCATAATTCACTCCCGGGAAAGCCTCAAATACTATATTTTGAGATTCTTTTTGTATGGTAAGTCTTCCCGGGATGCATTCAAACTTATAGTTCTCGTCTACGCCCCCGGATAGAGCAATATCGTATTCTCCCGGAAGGCTATTTTGATCCGCTGCCACCGATGCCTGCGGTAAAGTCTTTATTTGCCCGGGGCCGTCTCCTCTTACCCATCCAGAGTAATCCATAGCAAACTGGGGATTCGGCTCTCCCGCCGCCCTACTATAGTCTCCCGTGGTAACGGTCAGCGGGGCCTTACTCACCTCCAGTACTTGACTAACTGTAAGTGATGCTTCGTACAAATGATTGCCTTTTTGGGAGATCGTAATTTCCGTGGTTCCTGCCCCATGGACCATAACGGTACCATCTACAATGGTAGCTACGGTCGGGTCAGCGCTAGAACACGCCACGGGCAAGCCAGAACTAGCAGCCGCATTCAACTCAAAACTTTCGTTTGCATAGCTTATTGGCGGAAAATCATCCATAACTATTGATTGCGGTAACTTTGCCATAGGTGAAAAATCTTTGAGCTGCAATAAGAACTGGTCCCGGCCACTTGCACTGAAAATGGTGGACTGCCCTGGTAACGGGCTAAAATCTACTGGGCCTTCAAAGTCCCCGGCAAGGAACAAATGATTGCTAAATACAGATAAACTATGACCATAACCCAGCCTATTATTGCCAAACCTTAAGGCATCCATGTAATTACCGTTCTCATCGAGTTTCAACAGGTAGATATTTGAAACACATGCGGGCGGGGTAGAAAGATTCGCCTGACCAGGTCCCGGGTCAAAATCTACGGTAAACTGGAAAGCTCCTGTAAGATAGATCTGCCCATTATTATCACGGGCTAATGCCCTGCCATCATCCCAACCACTGCTTCCTATACTATGCCCCCAAACCATTTCTAGGTTTCCATTGTATTCTGAAACAAACATGTCGTAGTGTCCCCTTGAGCTGACCATATGGTCTGAGTTATCCGTGTCAAGGTTCAACCTGCCTTGAAATCCACCTGTGATGACCACATTTTCATCGTCTACAGCTATCACATCGTTAAATACGTTAGAAGAAGCCCCGGAGATCGATTTTACCATTTCGCAGTCCCCACTGGGCCCGAATTTGGCCAGGAACACATCTTCGTTGCCGCTAGCTGTTAACCCCAAGGTATGTTCCTCTCCTACCCGCAGGGTATTTGCACGAAAATCACCGGCGATCCAAATCGTACCCCCTTCTGAGGCTGTAATCCCAATTTTCCGATGATTTCGTATCCCCGGGCGCTCCCAAACTAGCTCGGCCTTCAAATCCAACTTATACAAGTTGCCGTTTCCATTGATATAGAAATGATCATGACTTAAAATAGCCAGCCCGGGTACTGCTTTTACCCATTGAAAAACTCCCTCTTGATTGAATTTACAAATGAAAAAGACATTTGTACCGTGCAACGTCGCGTGTCCATCATCATCCGTACCATGGCTAAAATCGATAGAACCATTTTGTAGCTGTCCAGAAAAATAATAGTTACCATCGCTATCTAAAAATAACTGGGACTGATATGAAACCAGCGGGGCGTTGAATGCCTTGGACCACAACGGCTGTCCAGTTGGATCAAACTTCACGATAAATACACCAAAATCAACCGCCTCGTATACCTGGTCATCGATGGTGATCCTTTCCTTAAAATAACCACAAACCGCTGCATTCCCGGCTTTATCCACTTCTACAGAATTGATACGGTTCATCCCAACGCCGCCGTGGCCACCGTTGAAATGCTTAGCCCAATTAAGGGTGGTCTGTGCTTGAGAGTAAGAAAAGGGAAATACAAATAGAACTGCAAATAAGAAGAAAATACCAAGGTGGCGATAGGTTGTCATTCCCGGGGGTTTTTAGATTGTGCTGAAATCATTTACAAACTAATTTACCCAACGGTCAACCGTCTTCCACTGTAAACCCACCTATAAACACAAAATAACCGTTCGGTCTACTTTAGATATTAAAATAAAACAAAAAGTAACCCATGGAATGCCTTGTATGGATGTTTTTAGGGAAACCTGGACGCGATAACCATTGATCACTTAGATGGTATGCAGGGTAGTTTTGGCGAGTAAGCTTGGTGAACCTTTGCGCATTTGCGGCATGGTGGCGAAGTTTCCCCGGCTACCAAGGCATTAAAGCTCAAAGAACCACTACGAGATCTTCTTTACGATTTAATCTAGCCCTATTGTCATACCGAAATCATGTTACGGAAGGTTTTAAAGGCTTTTGTACCGGTTAAGACAGTCACTGGTTTGCTCTTCTAAGCAGCTCCTATTCATCTAAAAAAACACCCGGAAGACTAGGTTAGGGGTGATGCCGAGCGCATTTTGTTCCACGGCCTGTGGCTGGCCATTGGCTGAGCGGTAGTAAACATCTACAATGTTCTCACGATCGAGTACATTCCAAACGGCGGCACCGGCTTGTGCCCCGATGGTCTCGGAAAGGTTGAAGTTATATTTGGCAGAGAGATCTACCCTGAGATAGTTGTCTAGCCTAGCCTGGTTTGGATCTCCATAAATGATCTCATCTTCTACCAAACCGACTGGCGCTGTAAACGGTCTACCTGTATGCCAATTCAGCCCGGCGGAAAGTTGGAACCCGCCTGATTCGTAGCTAGTGCCAAGGGTCACGATATGCCTAATGTCCAGGTTATTAGGAAAAGAGGCAGGTTGAAAACCGGGAAATTCAAAGGTATTGTCTGCCAAGGAATAACCTACCCAGGTCGAAAATTTATCAAAGCGAGGGTTGATCAAAAGGTCCAAGCCTATGGCGTCGTAGTTCCCGATAGAATCTACAAACTGGAACTGGTCTTGGAAACCTTGGCTGGAGGAAGTTATCCCTTCTACCTTTTTATAGTAGCCTTCCACGCTGATAAGCAAGTCATTTTTTTGAAAGTGCAGCCCCGTGGAGACCTGCCTGCTTTGTACAATAGGTGTATTCTCCTCGTCAGAAAGCACCCATCTTCGCTGTTCTATGCCTAAGAAATCGTTCTGAAAGTCGATCCTCTGCGTTGTGGCCTGGCTCTTAAACTCTCCTAATATTTCCCAGCTAAAATGCTCTTGAAACTGGTGACTCAATGCTAACCGGGGTTCTACGAGGAGCTTGTTGAATTTTTCGAAATAGTTAGCCCTCAATCCCAAGGTCAGCTGTGTGCGGCCCGACGATGAGGTATATTCGCCCTCGCTGAAAAATGCATGACTACGAATGACCCGCTTTGTAAACCGTCTGAATCGCGGGACGTTGATATCTTCCAAGTTGCTAACGCCTATCTCGAAGAACTGATAGCCTGTAAAAAGACCAAATTCTTCACTGATGGACCACCTGCCATCTAGCTTTAGTCCTGTATCCAACACCTCGTTTTCCTGTATCAAGCGTTGATCATTGAAGATGTCAAAATTAACGGCTAGCAACTGGTACCGGGAAAGGTAGAGCATGGCAGAAGTTCTCAGCCGGCTGTTCCATAACCGGCTGTAGGAGACCGAAGAGGCCAGGCTCTTTTGTTCCAAGCCGCTGTTCCTTGATTCTAATACGCTGTCAATAACGGCATTTTCCTGGTATTCAATGTTGTTGGAAATATTCAAAAAATTGACCTTGAACCTGTCCTTAGGGGTTACATGGTAAAGCAGCCTTGCGCTTACATCGGAGAAAGTAAAGGTTTGGTCGGTAGATACACGACCCTCGTTTACCGATACTACATCCCGGAACACATCGGTATCTCGAAAGGCACGGTCAAAGTATTGGTCGTAGGTGGGCGTCTGTAGTATCCCGGAAAATGATCTCCTGGAAGACAGCTGGACCGTAGCTTTTTTCGATAGGGGTATCTTTGCGAAAACATCGGCATTGATCATATTCACTCCCCCTCCCCCGGAAAATTCTTGTGCCAGCCCATCTTCAGACCGGATGTCAATGGTACTGGATACCCCGTCACCAAGAGCAGCCGTGGTGCCGTTTTTAATAAGGGTCACTTGATCGGTCAAGTAGGGATTATACGCTGAGATGAGCCCAAAAAAATGACCGGCCTGGTACATCTTGATACCGTCCCAAAGAATGAGATTTTGATCATTAGTACCGCCACGGACATTAATATCGGATAACTTTTCATTGGTACTCTGGATGCCCGGCAGGGCCTGGATGGCCTGTAGCACATCAGGCTCCACCAGGCCCGGTAGTATTCCCAATTGCCCGGTCTGAATGGCAAAAGACCCTAAAGAGGTCTTGTTGATGCCTTTTGCAAGGAAGTTAGATACAATGATCTCTTGTAAGGTGATCGGCTGCACTTGCAGCAACCAGGTAGGGCACGGCTCATCGCCCGTACCTTCAAGCCGCACGGTGCGGGTATTATATCCTAAGGACCGTATCACCAGGGGCACATCACCAGCGATACCGGTAATTTCAAAACGCCCGCTTTCATCGCTGATCCCATATTTATCACCCGCTTGGATCGTGGCCCCGATGATGGGTTCCCCGCTTTCGGCATCTATCAAGTGACCGCAGGCGGAACTAATAGGATCGCGAGGCCTTCTAATGGCCACAAACCCCTCTTCCAAGGCCTCGAAGACCAGCCCCGTGGACTTTGCCAGGTAGTCGAGTACTTCCTCTACAGGAAGTTGAGCAGGGGGTAAAATGATCTCTATGCCACGCAGGTTGGCGTCTGCGTAAGTAAACGTGATATTGTAACGTAGCTGCAGTTCGGCAAGCGCCTCTACCAGGGGGATCTTTTTTTCCTGCGCCTTAATTACAAGGCCAAGCGCCGACAATATGGTAAGGGCAAGTGTTCTTTTAGTCATTGTCACTGGTAAGAATGATGTGCTCATCATCCACTACCTGGTAAGACAGGTCCAGTGGCAACGTGATGGACTGGAGCGCCAGCGTGAGATCGTTGTGGGTGAAACCCCCAGTAAACAACTGTTCATTGTTTACTCCTTTTAGCTCTACTCTCAAATTATATTGCCTTTCCAATTCTTGCGCCACCTGGTATAGGGGCACACTTTGAAAATAACTCTCGTCATCGACCCATCGAGGTGTCAGTTCACGGCTATGAGTGTATTCTTGTAAAACGCCTTTAATGTTCCTAAAGCCCTGGCCGGGTGAGAGTTGCTGGGTTTTTGTACCTGTTGTAACTTGCACCCGCCCCTCGTAGCAGGCTACGTCAAAAAAGTCCTCGCGATGCTTAACGTTGAATTGTGTGCCTAAGACACTGACGGTCCCTGTGGGGGTAATCACATCAAATTTGGAGCCCCGGGCTACTTTAAAAAAGGCCTCTCCCGATAATTCCACTTGGCGCTCATCACTCCATACACCTTCATGGTACGCCACCTGTGAACCGGCATTTAATATGACTAAAGAGGAGTCAGGAAGATATAGCTCCACCTTTTCACCGGCTAATGCCTGTATCGTAGTAAGCGGGGTATAAAAGAAAAGAAAGTAACCCACAGCGGCTATTAAGAATACGGCTGCCGCCTGTAGCAAAGGCCTTACCCAATTCATTCGAACTACCTTACCCTTTGCAGGTTTCCGATCGTGGAATACCTTTAGCCTAGCTTCCACATCATATTCAGGCGCTTTAAAAGAGGGCACGGCGCGCAGGAGCCTTTCCAACTCTTGGTAGTCTGCCGTTTTTTTAAAAGCCTCTTCTTCAGCCTCGCTTAGGCTGCCATCAAGCCACTTTTTTATGTATTCTTCATGGGTCATATTTCTGAAAGATAATACTACAACAGGTCAACCTTTAGTTTTCCTACCATGGGCAGCTAAATTTTTCCAACTTTTTCTTTTAGAATGTTCAGCGCAGTGTAAATCCGCTTCTCCACGGCCTTCCTGGAGATCCCCAGCATATCTGCGATCTCCTGGTGTTTTTTACCTTCGATACGGTTCATCAAGAGGGTTACCCGCTGCTCTTCCGTCAGGCTTTCTATGGCCTTTTGCAGCCTTTCCATATATTCATTTCCTTCCATAATATACTGCGGGGATTCAGAAGTTTGTACGGAAGGTTTTTCATTCCTATAATTCAAAACTGTTTTATGCCGGGCAATTTCATTCAACATTTGATTGTTAGCTACGGTAAATAGAAAAGACCGGGCCTTGGCAGGTATTACTTTTTGACAATTGTTCCAAAGCTTCACAAAAGCGTCTTGAACCACGTCGCCGGGATTATACTCGGCACCAAATTTATAATATAAAAAATTATGAAGGTCTTTGGAATGAGCCCTGAATAACTCATCAAAAACGTGCTCATCGCAGGTATTCTCTTTTAGATTTTGACTCAATTCAAGACCATGGTTAAAATTTTTATAATTTTTTTCCCTGCACGAGTAGGAGTTTTAAACACTCACCTGTTTCATACGAAAATACGCGATAAATTATGAAATCCATAGACAGACTTATCACCCTAATGATGTTCGTTGCACTATTGTTGGCTGTATTGGTGCTGGGCAGTTGTCAAGAAGAAGGAGATGAGCTCATAGATCCTGTTGACGGGGAAACGATCGCCGCAGGCTCTAACGTAGCAGGACTCATCGAGCGCACTGCCCTAAGAGATGGCTCCGGGGATAACATACTGGATGGTTCAAGCTGCACCTCCATTGTACTGCCGGTTACGGTTATCGCCAATGGGCTCGAGGTCATCGTAGACAGTGAGGATGATTTTGTGACCCTGGAGAGGATCTTTGATGAACTTGACGATGACGAGGATATATTAGAGTTCATCTTCCCCATCACGGTAACCCTGGCTGACCATACCGAGATCGTGATCAATGATGAGGACGCGTTAGAAGACCTCATCGATGAGTGTATTGAGGGAGGAAGCGATAACGACATCGAATGTTTAGACTTTGTCTATCCTTTGACAGTGAACATATTCGATACCAACAGCCAAGTGGGAGAGACGCTTACGATCAATGACGATAAAGAGCTTTATGACCTTATAGATGACCTGGACGAGGATGACCGCCTAAGCTTCAGCTTCCCCATCACCGTGGTACGGTACGATGGAGAACAATTACAAATAAATAGTAACGACGAACTGGAGCGCATCATCGAGGATGCCCGTGATGATTGCGACGAGGACGATGACAATGACTTCGATGAAGATGATGTAGATGATACGCCACTTGTCAATGTACTTACGGATGGTGAGTGGGAGATCACATTGTTCTTCGACGAGGTGGACGAAACCACGGACTTTAACGGGTTTATCTTCACTTTCAACAGCGATAAGACAGCCATAGCACGTCGTGGTGACCTGGAGATACAGGGATCTTGGAGTACAAGTGGTGATGACGGCACATTGGAGCTGGATTTAGACTTTGGCGACGGAAATCCCTTGGAAGAATTGGACGAGGATTGGGAGTTGATCGAGTTTGACGGAACGATCATTCGACTTACCGAAGAGGAAGAAGACGGCACAGATGAGTTCCTCACCTTCGAAAGACCCTCCGGCAATAACCCCGGGGAGCCTAATGAATTACTGACTGGCGTGATCACAGAAGGTACCTGGCAGGTAGCCTCCTACAACGATAACGGCGAAGATAAAACCTCGGACTACACAGGGTTCAGCCTGGCTTTTTCCGAGGATGGAGCTGTCCTTGCCACAAACGGGTCCGATGAGGTACAAGGGACTTGGTCAGAGGTAACGGATGACGGCCGGCAGGAACTTGTAATGGACTTCGGTGTAGCAGAGCCTTTTGATGAATTTAACGATGATTGGGAGATCGTAGAGGTGAGCGAAACACGCATCGAGCTAAGGGACGATGATAGCAATGAGACCCTTGTATTTGAAAGACAATAATTAAATCAGAACCATAAATTTTTTAAAAATGAGAAATACCGAAAAACAAATAAAAACCCTTGCAATGGCATTTTTATTGGCCCTAGGCATAGTATTACAAAGCTGCAGCGATAGCGACGATCCTTCTACCACCCGTGTGGGTCTACAAATGAAGGCCACCACCAACCTTTCCAGCCTCCGTACCGGCCGTACTCAAAACAGCGGCCTGGAATTCCAGCAAGTGCTGATCGGCGTAACGGAAATTGAATTTGAAACACTGGAAGAGGAACAATCAGAGGATAGCGACGAATACGAGGACGCTGACGGGGATGGCGAAGACGACTCTGAAGAGATCGAATTTGAAGGGGAATATGTCGTAGACCTTATTAATGGTACCAGTACGCCGGATTTTGGGGTATCCACCCTGCTACCCGGCGTGTACGAGGAAGTCGAACTAGAAATGGAACCCATACTGGACGGAGGCAATACCATGTTTATCGTCTTTGAATATACACCAGGTGGCGGCACACCTGTGACGGTTGAGTATTCCAATTCCTATGACATTGAGTTTGAGCTTGAAAAAGATGGCGGCTTTACCGTGGACGAAGGATCATTGAATCGCCTGCTGATCCTACTGGATCTCGATGCCCTATTTAGCGGGGTTAACCTCAATGCCGCAGAAGCAGGTACTGATGGCATCGTTAGGATCAATGAGAATTCTAATCCTGCGCTGGCCTCTGCCATAGAAAATAACCTGGACAAGGTGTTAGAAGCCGGTGAAGATGATGACGATGACGGAGACTTTGACGACGACTGATACATTGTCACAAGATACACATCCCACGCATTAAAACGTTTTCTACCCAATTCTACTTTATGTTTTAATGCTTACTTTGGGGCTGTTCAAACGAGGACAGCCCCATCTTTTTAGCGGTCTTTTTTGAACACTTCAATGACAATTTCCTGGCATAGTAAGCCTCAAAATTTCGAGGTTCGTTCACCGGCCTTGAGTCAATAGCGATAAGAATCCCAGCAACTGTAGCAAGAGCCCGTGTTACCCGGGTCTTAATCAACGCGAATAACGCTTGCCTTCTTTTAAAATCGCCTTTTCCCCATTTTTGAGCTGGAAGTAGGTAGGTAGGGTCTCCTCGCCAGTCATATTGGGCCGGTACACTTCAAAATGCAAATGGGGGCCGGTAGACCAGCCCGTGTTACCACTTAAAGCGATTAACTGGCCCGTCTTCACGTGATCTCCGCGCTTTACCTTCACACCATTTTTCACAAGGTGAAAGTACTTCGCTATAGTCCCGTCGTCATGCTCGATCAAAACATAATTGCCCTGTGTTTTACAGCTTTCCTCGGGACAACCAATGTCTGAATTTGCTTTGACGCCGATTACCACCCCTGGACGAGCCGCCAGCACCCGGGTACCTTCTTCCATAGTGAAATCCAAAGCCTTCCTACCCTGGTGTGAAAATTGCCCGTTGTACCCTTGGTATAGCTTGTAAGCCCGCCCGGCCTCAAAGGGAAACTGGTAAACTGTGTTTTCTGAATGATGAGCCTCTTTTACATTGCCCAGCACCACGCGGTACCTATACTTATACTTCCAGGCATTCTTATTCTTCTTGGTGAAAGTGACCAGCACTGTCGTGTCCCCGGGTTTTGCCACCGCCACTACCGGGAGGGCTTTGTCCGCTTTCATATTTTCTAGTTCTGCATCTACCAGCACGGAATAAGCGCCGTAGTTTTGGTTTATGGCTATTATTTCAACTACACCATGGGAAACTTCTCGCTTCGCCACCGTAAGCAGGGCGAGCTCCGGGTTGGGGTTCATCCAGTAGAATACAAAACCTAGCCAAACCATCTTTTACTTTTGGATACCGGCAAGGTCTAAGATGAACGCGTATTCTAAGGCCGTCTCTTTATAAGGTTCAAATCTCCCTGAAGCGCCGCTATGCCCGGTTTCCATGTTAGTTTTGAGCAACAACCTATTGTTATCGCTTTTCATATCCCTGAGTTTAGCTACCCACTTCGCCGGCTCCCAATATTGCACCTGTGAATCGTGCAGGCCAGTAGTCACCAGCAGGTTAGGATATGATTTTGCCTCCACATTATCATAGGGTGAATATGATAGCATATACTCATAGGGATCTTTTTCGTTTGGATTTCCCCATTCGTCATATTCACCAGTAGTCAGCGGGATGCTTTCATCCAGCATAGTGGTCATGACATCAACAAACGGTACAGCCGCTACCACTCCTTTCCACAGGTCGGGCCTTTGGTTCACCACAGCGCCCATAAGCAGTCCGCCGGCACTACCGCCCATGGCGAAAAGGTTACCGGGCTCTGTATACTCTTCTGCCAGCAGGTGCTCCGCGCAATCGATGAAATCGTTGAAAGTGTTTTTCTTTTTGAAAAGCTTACCGTCATCGTACCAAGGGCGGCCGAGCATCTGGCCTCCCCGGATATGGGCAATAGCAAAAATGAATCCCCTGTCTAACAAACTTAGACGCACAGAACTAAAGGTAGGGTCGATCGTAGCCCCGTACGATCCGTAGCCATAGAGGAGTGTAGGATTACCTGCCGGCTTTTTTAGGCTCTTTTTGTAAACCAATGAAATAGGAACATTAACCCCATCCCTTGATTTGGCATAAAGCCGCTTGGTTTCGTAGGCACTGGGATCATAACCTCCGACTACCTCTTGTTGCTTAAGCAAGGTCTTCTCCTTCGTTTTCATATCATAATCGAAGGTAGAGTTTGGAGTAGTCATAGAGGTATAAGCATACCGCAATAGTTCGGTGTCAAATTCCCGGTTTATGGAAGTGTAGGCGGTGTATGCCTCCTCACCAAAATCGAGGTAATGCTCTTCCCCGGTGTTTTGCGCTATGATCCGCAAGTTAGTCAGCCCATTTTTGCGTTCCTCCACCACCAGGTAGTTTTTGAATACTTCTATGCTTTCCATGAGTACATCCTGGCGGTGTGCTATTACCTCTTTCCAGTTGGATTTGGAGGTCTTATCGTCGGGTGTCTCCATCAAGCGGAAGTTTTGGGCTTCCAGGTTAGTAACAATGTAGAACTTATCTTCGAAGTGCTCAATAAAGTATTCTAACCCCCTTTCTCGAGGGGAAAAAGGTTTAAATTCATTGCCAGGGTCGTTGGCATCCAAAATTCGATAGTCACTGGTGAGGGTACTCCCAGACCATATTACTAAAAATTCATTCGATTTTGTCTTATAGATCCCGGTGTTAAAAGTTTCATCATCTTCTTGGTAAACAAGTTTATCGGCTTCATTAGCCCCTAACTTATGTTGATAGACCTGGAAAGAACGTAGGGTTTGCTCATCTTTCCGGGTGTAGAACAGCGTGCTGTTATCATTGGCCCAAGTACTCCCACCGGTTGTATTAGTGACCCCAGGGTCCAGTACTTCACCGCTCTGAAGGTCCTTAATGAAAATATTATATTGCCGCCGGCTTACTGTGTCTACACCAAATGCCAGCCACCGGTTATCGAGACTCACGTTCAACCCCACTACTTGGTAGTACTCGTGCCCTTCGGCCATCGCGTTTACATCCAGCATCACCACCTCATCGGCTTCCAGTGTTCCTTCTTTCCTGCAATAGAGCGGGTATTCTTTGCCCTCTTCATAGCGCACATAGTACCAATAGCCGTTCGATCGATAAGGGACAGACTCGTCGGTTTGCTTAATACGGCCTATGATCTCTTCAAACAAGGTCTGCTGGAATTCCTTTGTGTGTTCCATGACCTTATCGGTGTACTCGTTCTCAGCCTCTAAATATCCGATCACCTCGGAATTCTCCCGCTCATTTAACCAATAATAAGGATCTACTCGTGTATGACCATGTGCTGTGAGCTTTTTCTCAACCTTCTTCGCCTTTGGGGCAATGGGATCATTTGTCACTTTATCTCCTGTTTGTTCACAGCCTGCAAACATAAGGGATATTAGAATTATAGTAAGAAATTTTGAGGACGCCATTACAAATTGTGGTTTAGGTAACGATCAATGAATTATTTTTGTTCTTAACGCAAGGTTTAGGTAGTAAATAAATTTCATTTGTTAACAGTTTGCGTTATGGCAAAAGAGAGAAAATCCAACGAAAAAGATAAAATTAAGTCCCAAGATCTTGAAAAGATCCCGGAAAAAAATGATGAGCGGCAATTTGGGGGGTTGCCGGATAGGGACTTGAAAAAGAATTTAGGGTGTGGGTAATACGAGCACTACGTTCCGTATGGCTATAGTGACTTAAAGCTCATGTTCTATTACTTCCCTAAAGTAGAAAATGATGGGTGGTGATTGGCATACGGAAATCACCTAGCAACCCAGTTATCCAATAACAGGGCCGCCTTGCAAACAAAGGTGAACAGGGACGATAAAAAGTTGAATTATATGATGTTAACGATAAAGCTATGAATGGTCAAGAAGGTAACGTTCTCTTTCCAATTTTTGTGAAACTGCACGAAATTGAGACCTTACTCGTAGGTGGTGGAGCGGTAGGGCTCGAAAAGCTGGAAGCGATCTTGAGAAACTCCCCCGAGGCCAAGGTAACTATATGCGCCAAAGAAATTTTGCAAGACGAAATACTGGCCTTGGCTCGCGAGCACCCTACGGTAAAGATCATCGAAAAGCCCTTCAAGCGAAAGTACCTCGAAGGCAAAGACCTGGTGATCATGGCTACTGATAGCCGAAAGCTGCATGAAAAGATCAAGCGAATGTGCCGCAAGAGGCATATCCTTGCCAATGTAGCCGACACCCCTGACCTCTGTGACTTCTACTTGAGCTCCGTGGTAAAAAAAGGAGATCTAAAAATAGCCATTTCCAGTAACGGTAAGTCACCCACTTTGACAAAACGCATCAAGGAGTATTTGCAGGAGGCGATCCCCGGCGATGTACAGTCCACACTAGACCAGTTACAAGAGATCAGGAGCCGGCTCAAAGGAGACTTTGAATATAAGGTAAAAGAACTGAACAAAGTTACAGAGGCCTGGTTAGGCAAAGGTGATAAAAATGGACAGTAAATTCGAATGTGTGATCAGGGAGATTGACCGGGTAAACCGTGAAGACCCCACGGTGACAAAAATCGGGGATCAGCAGATCCCTGCTGCTTTGCTGTACGGTCAGCGGATGACGATGGCGCTGGTCAAGTTTGTCCCGGACGCGAGCGAACGGTTAAGGATCGCAGCCCGGGGACAGCATATACGAAGATGGTCCGTACCCAGGAATAGCTATCCCATGGACCGCAAAGGGTACCTGGCATGGAGAACACGGCTAAAAATCATGCATGCCGACCTCATCAAGGCCATCATGACAGAGCAGGGGTACTCACAAGAAGAAGCACAAATAACCGGTGATCTTGTACTGAAAAAAAGACTAAAACAAGACCCGGAGGCCCAGGCACTTGAAGATGTGGTATGCTTAGTTTTTTTGCAGTACTACTTTGAGGATTTCATCCACCAACATGAAGAGGAGGAAGAAAAGATCGTGGGTATACTTCGGAAGACCTGGCACAAGATGAGCGAAAAAGGGCATGAGGCGGCATTGGCGTTGGAGCTTCCGGGGAAAGGTATGAGGCTGGTCAAAAAAGCGCTTGAAGCTACAGGATAAAACGTTATAACCTGCGGCCAGGATAAGAAGGAAAAAAGATCATTATTTATCGTGATTGCAATCGCGGGTTTAAATAGGATCATGGATCACAAACGAGAACGCCCGGATTACAAATTCTATTGCCTCGATAAGTACGCATTACGCTACGCTAAATGCGTACTAGTTGAATTGAAAATTCAAGTGGCATATGGAGGAGGACATCCAAGAACAGCGCGGCACATTTGAGGCTTGTGGGCAAGCAGCCTGTAGGGGCTGGATAGCGCGTTTCGAGGGGAAAATGGGCTTTGTTCCTGGCGCCCTTTTCTTTTATTTCGTTTTCTTTCCCCGAAGGGATGCCTATGGCATGGGCGCGCAAAAGAAAATGAAAACCGGGCTTAGAACCACAAAATCTCGCTCAAACTGCTTATCGCAAGGCTGGCATTACCCGAAACATTTCAAAAATATAGCCCAATCAGCCTAAATTAAACGTTTTACTATCAACGCTAATTTGAGAGCACGCCCTATACTGTCTTCGTTTTATTCTAGCATCCCTATCCCGAGTCCAAGTTTACATGCTTAGGGCTACTCCTTCTCACTAGTACTTGTATTCCCTTGGAATGAATCAAATATTTGCGTGTGGAACTTATTCACCGTTATTATTTCATCTCTCAGGACCAGGATCTGCATTTCCAGGTCGTCAATGGCTGTTATTTGTCCTGTACCAATGTATTCTTGGTAAACCGAGAGGTATTCGGTTATAAAATTGATTTTTTTGGTTTCTGATTCCCGGTATCCACTGATAACCGGCAGTATCGTTAACTGGTTCGCCTGTGTGGGAGGGGCAAGCTTTTGAATGTAACCCACATATACCTTGTTGTTCCGTAAGGTTATTTGCAACATATGCTTTTCTAAAAATGCCTCGGCAAAAATCTTGTCAAAATCATCCCCGGTAACCCGGATGGCCCAGTATACGGAAAGGGAGTCGCCTTTTAACTTCGGATAGAACCTGGAGATTGTGAGGGTGATGATCCAAAACAAGATCCCAAGCATCCAGCCCAAGTTAAACGCGGCAAAAGGGGTACCAAAGCCCCTATTTCGAAATCTTTCGGGAATTAATTTTTGCAGTTCTTTTACTAGTCCCGGGCTGATGGATTCTACAAAATCCCTGGCCATGTAAGAACCTACCACAAGTAAAATACCTATAATGATGGAATGAAAAAGAAGTCTTTGGCGGTCTAGTCTTTGATGCGCAAACCTAGCAAGCGGGTACACTAACAGGAACAGGTATCCACCTACGAGGGGTAATAACAGGATGTCAAATGGGGGCAATACTGGTTAGGTTGATTTTTTGAGTTCTTGGGCTTCCTTTCTTTTGTTTTCAACAAGCTTTTTATACAAAGGTGTCTTTTCAAGCCTGTTTAGGTCATCTTGAACATCTTCTTGTGCGAATAACTCTGAAGCTACGATAAAAAGACCCCCTGAAAAATTGGAACGTAGTTGGTATTTCAATTTATCTCTCATGCTTTATCTATGATCCTGGTACAGAAATATACAAAGTATATTGGTAAAAATAACCTATTATCCTATTAATAGAACGTTCTTTTTAACTAATAAGTTGCTTCAACCAAGAGTAAGTGCCTAAGATCGAACCGATTAGGCCGGGACAATATCTAAAAACTCCTTGACGAATTTTAATGCCAGCTCCCTTGATTCAAACATTCCCATATGACCTGTATCCTTCAAAATATGGAAAACAGGATTTTTGATCATCGGCACCTGCTCTTGTGATTTTTCTAGGGGCACTGAAGTATCCCTATCCCCGGCTATAAAAAGTATTGGGGTATCTAATTCCTTGAGCACACTTGTACAGTCATTGCGGTCTCGTATGGCCCGTGTATATTCCACCAAGGTTTCCAAAGCCGTTGCGCGAGCGATCTTGACCATTTGATTGACGTCAGCTTCCAGCCTGCTCCTGTTATTGGTATAAAACAGTTGGGGGATAAACGTGTCAGCGAATACCTCTACGCTGTTATTTTTCACGAATTCTATCACCTTATTACGGGTTTCTTTTTTCTCATCCGTGTCGGCAAATGCAGTAGAGTGGAATAACCCTAGTCCCGAGATGGCCCCGGGGTGGGCTTTAGCCAGTTCCAAAGCCACATAACCTCCCAACGAATGCCCAATGACGGCAGCCTTTTCTATTTTCAATGAGTGCATCCATTGGAAAACGGATTCTGCCACATCTTTGATCCTGAACCCTGCCGGTAAGGGATCACTTTTGCCAAAACCCGGTAGATCCGGGATCAATATATGATGTTCTTTAGCCAACTCGGGATAAAAACTATCCCATACCTGGCCGGTTTCACAAAAGCCATGGAGTAAGACCACGGGCTTCCCTTTCCCGGGGGATCGATAATACATGCTAGCAGAGATTGATGTCCTGTAAAAATAGCAGAATAGCCCCGTTCATCACGTCTATTTCCGGTAGTATTGCATCGAAACTTAAAGGATCATGAAAATAGTCATACTTGACGGCCATACGGTCAATCCTGATGATCTCTCTTGGGAGCCTTTTGAGGCCATGGGAAACGTAGAGGTATATGCCCGGACACCCATGGGGCAGGTGGCTGAACGTGCTAAAGACGCACAAGCCGTCTTGATCAATAAGATCAAGCTAGGAAGAGAGGAAATGGACCAACTTCATAACTTGAAATACATAGGCCTGTGCGCCACGGGATTTGATAATGTAGACTTACAGGCTGCCCATGAAAAGGGCATTGTGGTGACCAATATACCCTCTTACGGTACTCCTTCCGTAGCCCAGCATGCTATTGCCTTACTATTGGAATTAAGCAACCGGGTAGGTTTGCATAACAAAAGTGTGCATGAATCAGAGTGGGTACGTAGCGCTGACTTCAGCTATTTTAAAGCGCCGATCATAGAGTTACAAGATAAAAAAATAGGGGTACTAGGCTATGGGGCCATTGGCAAGCAGGTAGCAAAAATAGCCGGGGCCTTAGGAATGCAAGTTTTGGTCCACTCGGCATATGCTAGCCATATGGAGAACGGCCGGCTGGTCACGTTAGAAGAGCTATTCCGGCAGTCGGACTTTCTCTCCATTCACGCAGCGCTCAATGAACGTACCCTAGGTTTGGTCAACCACACCATGTTATCTCTTATGAAACCCACGGCCTTCGTTATCAATACAAGCCGGGGCGCTATTATCAACGAGCAAGACCTGGCCGATCATTTGAATACAAGTAAAATAGCGGGCGCCGCGTTGGATGTCCTGTCTAAGGAGCCCCCAACGGCTGATAATCCTTTACTCAGCGCCAAAAATTGCATTATCACCCCGCATTGTGCTTGGATCTCCCATGAGGCCAGGCAGCGGCTATTGGATATTGCCGTAGATAATCTTAAAGGCTTCTTAGGGGGTGATCCTAGAAATGTGGTCAAAGGAGATTGAGTATTGGGTCGTGAGTCCTTAGTCTTTAGCTACAGGCAAACGGTGAAATTTGTTCATCTCGCTCGTCCTTGTTCGTAAACGAGTATACTCGGGCAGTAGGTTTGTAACGCACGTTTTTATCACAAGAATAAGTTTGCTCATTTTCTATGGCTTGCTTATGTCGTCGTGAAAAGCCGCATTGTAAATGCTTTGGTTTCGTCTCGCGTGATACCGGCATCCTCGCTGCAAACAGGACGAGTTTTTAGGAATAGTTATTAAGCAAGTAAGTTGTGTTCCTTGATAACCTAATAACCAAAAACCTACTGATTCAATCGATAAATGTGCCGGATACCTTCTAGGGTAAGGTTAGGATCAACAGCATCAAACTGGTCATGCAGGGGTTCTAGTACTTCAGATAAACCCCCGGTGGCCACCACTTTAAGCTGGGCGCCCAATTCTTCGTTGATCCTATCGATCATACGCTCTACTAAACCCACATACCCCCATAATATCCCTGACTGAATGGCGCTGGTGGTATCTTTTCCTATAACAGAAGGCGGCAATTCCAACGGGATCTCGCTAAGCTTAGCCGTATTCGAGGCGAGCGCCTTCATAGCCACCTTTAACCCTGGGGCAATGTTTACTCCAACGATCTTTTTCCCAGCGATTATAGTAAATGTCAGTGCAGTACCAAAATCTACCACCAGGCAGTCCGACTGGAAGCGCTTAAAGGCTCCTACAGCATCTGCCACCAGGTCGCTCCCGATCCTGTTGGGCTCAGGCACTTCCAAGGGTAGTTTCCCAAAACTCGCCGGGGTGACTAGGTAAGGTGTAATTTTGAATTTGAAGGCTAATTGTTCTTGGATCACCTTGGTAAAAAACGGGACTACACTACTGATCACGATCTCCTCTACGGGCAATCCATGGAGATGGTCATTTAAAAGGTTGGTCAGTTGCTCCTGGGCTTCATCTTTGGAATCTATTCGCCAGGAATCCTTCAAAGTCCCATCGAATAACCCGAAGGTCGCGTTTGAGTTACCTATATCTACAGCTAATAGCATTTTAAGGTCTGTATTTAGAAGCGTTAAAAATCAACTGGGGCCTTCTCTCTTTCATAAGCGCTGGTAAGGCAATATCGCTCTCCTTATCCATGTACGTTTTCACGATCTCCCAGCCGAGCCAGGTGCCTATCCTGCCCGGCGCTTTGTCCCCAATATCATAAGTTTTTGGCCTATCTTCAATATATTTTCGCTTTACTTCGTGATTGGTTTCATATAACAATTGATTTTCAACAAAATGTGCCCATATAATATTGGCGTTTTTCCGTACGTCTTTTAGCTCTTGCCCGGTGTACCAGATCATGATACTATCCGGGGCACAGGGCATCATTTGTTTCGCGAAATAAAACGATTTTCCGTAGGTGATCATTTCGGCCAAAATTGTTTTGTCAGAAACGTCGGTTTTGTTATACCCGGGCGATATACCGTATAGCAGCATGATGGAAGGCACAATATAATCGGGGGTATATCGCCTGAGGATGTAATTGAACATATTGATAGGCCGGAATTTAGCCCCTGGGCCAAGGTAATAATCCAAGCCGATAATGATCAACGAATCCGATACATACATATCGTGGATCAGTCCTGTGGCTACGGTTTGTATTTTTGGTAGTTGGGCTTCGGGATAATAATGTTTCAAATGTGTAAATGCCCGGTTAAGCTCCTCTTTTAGAGCAGAAAGGTCCCCGAAAACCCGTTGGATCTCTGACGACAGGGTATCAATGTGTGGGTTGGAAAATCGCTTAAAAAGAGCGTCTGCCATAATGGAATCATTCGGATAATTGGCTCTCTGCAAGAAAAAATCACCGATAAGAGGGTGTTGCCGAATGAAACCCAACAGTTCCTCCTCGCTCTTAACGTTCAGCAACTGCTGGTGTAATTCTTCCACTTCTAAACTTATTTCAATATTGGATATATCAGGTTGATAGGCACATTCGTTATTCGTACCGGGACCGCAAGATATAAGCAGGCCAACTATAAGCCATGATGTGAGTAGATGTAATTTCACTTTTCGCATCACCAAACTATTCGTTTAATTTGCCTTGTATTACCCATTTTTTTGAAAACGCTAAGGTAAACAAATTTATATGCTCATAAGAAAATATCTTTTATTGGTGTGTCTTAGCCTGGCATTGGCAGATGTGGTTCATGCACAGTTCAAATTGGGCTTCCAGTTTAGCCCTACCCTGTCCACTAACCGTATCAATGCTGATTCCGACTCGCTTACCCTAAATACAGACGGCGCTGGGCTACGTGTAGCATTTGGGCCGATCATCGATGTGCCTATCCAGGAAAATTATTTCTTTAGCTCGGGGCTTTTATTCGTTTCCAAAAGAGCGGGAATTGAGGCCATTCGTGAAGGGAATAACCCGGGAATTCCTACCCGGGAAACCTACGGGCTCCAGTATTTACAGGTACCACTTTCGCTAAAGCTACTTACGAACGAGGTATCGCTGGACAAAAAGATCTATTTTCAATTCGGCACCACGCTGGAGTTCAATATCCAAGAAGAACCCAATGAAAATGACCATTTCTTGCTCGAAGATTTCAGGCTGTTTGATTCCTCGTTACTGGCTGCCGTGGGGGTAGAGTATAAGATAGGGCTCAATACTACGCTGTTTGGAGGGTTCTCCTACCACAGGGGGCTAATCAACGCCGTTAGCGGGTCTGCTGATGTGATCGATGATATCCGGTATAGGAATGACTACTTGGGGCTTGATATTGGGGTAAAGTTTTGATCTTATGTGGCTCCTGGTTCGAGCCGATCAAGAGCGTTTTTACCTATTAAGTAGGCATAAATACTATTTGGGACTTTGAGCAAGTCTTCTGAGTCCTCGAAAACAGTTTTCGTAGTTATGATACCCTTTGATAATCCATTTTTCTTTAAAAAGTACTTGAGATTTTCGGGCTTTGGATTGTCCGACCACTTTACCTCCAGCGCCCAAAGGGTTCTTTGAAAATTCCGGCTGATCTCTACCAGGTCCACTTCTCCCCTTTTCCAATTAGCGTACCTCAAAAAATCATGTTCTTGATGCATGTACTGGGCAAACACTGCGGTTTCTACAAGATGTGGGAATCGATCATCCCCGGGGCTTATTTTCCCGAACAACCCTGTAAACAGGCTGGGATTGGTTAAGTAAACTTTAAACTGGGTGATATTCCTAAAACGCTTGGCAGTGACATCCACTCGGTGTAGAACTTTGATCAAAAAGGCAGATTCAAGGTATTCTAGGTATTTTTTTATCGTTTTATTATCGGTATTGGTGTCCTCGGAGACCGATTTATAATTTAATATTTCTCCTGTCCTGTAAGACAACACGTTAAAGAATTGCTGTAACTCCAGTATGTTTTCAATTCCAAAAAGCCTGGGCAGATCTTTCATGATCACTTTATCTGTGATGTCTTTTTGGATGATCCTTTCAGGATTCTTTACCTTTTCTGCCGACAAGGCGATTTCAGGAAACCCTCCAAAATTTATGTAATTGATAAAGTGTTGGTTGAGTTGATCTATATCGTGTGTCTTAAAAAACTTTCTTTTGCCTTGGAAATCCACGGAGATCTCCTCAAGAATATCATCAAACTGGTTTAGGTCAATGTATTCGGCAAAAGTCAGGGGTGGGAGAAAACAATCTGTAAATCTTCCGGCGCCACTTTCAATGCTTTTCATCCTTAACGCGGCGGCAGCACTCCCACTCGCTATGAATTTTGTCTTGCGGTTCGTATCCACTAATGATTTTAGATGGACCTCCCAATCTCTTAGATATTGGATCTCATCGAAAAAAACATAGCAACCGCCAGGATGCACTTTGTTGATCGATAAACCTCTTTTAAAAAGATCTTCTAAATAAAGATTTGTGTAGATGGGCGTGTCCAGGCTAAAATAAAATATCTTATTTGCAGGAATTCCGGAATCGATCAGTTCTTGTATTGCCTGGTACATCATTACCGTTTTGCCGATTCTCCGGGGGCCCATAAGCACCAGTGCCCTATGGGGCAAAGACTGGCTCACAAGGTCAAAGAAACCATCGTAATAGCGCCTCTTGCTCAATTCATTATAAAATGGAATCGTGTTTTCAATCCACCAGGAATTATCAGAGCAGATCCTTTCTGTTAAGACGTTTTCATCAAAGCCCATTTCAAATTTTGGGATGGTCATCCCAAAATTAATACTTTTTGGAGCAGGCACAAATTAGTTGAATGGACTGAGCCGTACCAGGGTTGTTCAGAATTGGGTTTTCTTAGATAGTATTGATTTAGCACATTTCATTTAAAAACGCACATTTTTACTCTTTTGTCGACAATCTCTTAAGGGAACATAAGGGACTCTTATCTATCCTCCACCTTTCTATTGTCCATCCCTACAATCTGCTGGCGAGCGAAAGTAGGATCATAGTTATTGTAAAACCCTGAGAGAATGCGATGGGCGATATGTGAATAGATCAGCTCTTCGTCACTTTTTCCTTCCTTACCGACCCAATACACTCGTTTGGGGTGCTTTTTCATGTCTTCAACGTATTCCACCGCTTTTCTGTATTGCCCGGGAGTATACGTAAGCTTAAATGTAGTTTCTACCGTTTCCATATTTACTCTTTTTCTTACAAGGGATGAAAAATTTAGTATGTATTTAACACATATTTGGGTCAAAAAGTTGATTTTTAAGCCATGAACGCCATAAAAGTCGCTATTGCACAGTTTGCTTCCGTCCATTTGGACCTCCAGGCCAGTATGAGCCGGCTCGAGGAAATAGTGATGGCGGCACATGATGAAGATATTCGCCTGCTCGTATTTGGCGAAACCTGGTTATCGGGCTACCCTTCTTGGCTAGACAACTGCCCGGATGTAGCTCAATGGGATCATGAACCCACTAAAGAAGCCTATCTAAAACTTAGGAACAGTAGCATAGAGGTACCCGGCCCTGAAACCCGTCAGATTGGTGAATTAGCCAAAAGGGTAAAGATGAACCTAGTGATCGGGGTAAATGAAGTGGTGAAAAATAATCGCGCCAGTGGTACGGTCTTCAACGGTCTGTTAACTTTTAACGACCAAGGCCAGCTTGTGAACCACCATAGGAAGCTAGTGCCCACGTATACCGAAAAAATGATATATGGGCATGGCGACGCACATGGTTTGCAAGCGGTAGATACCTCGATCGGGAAGGTAGGTGGGTTGGTTTGTTGGGAACACTGGATGCCTCTTACCCGGCAGGCATTACACGATACCGCAGAAGATATCCATGTAGCGGTTTGGCCCACAGTGCATGACCGGCACCAGGTGGCCAGCAGGCAATATGCTTTTGAAGGCCGGTGTTTTGTATTAGCAGCAGGTCAATTGTTACAAGCCAAAGATTACCCGGCTGAATTAGAGTTGCCCCCGGCATTGGCACAAGATACTAGCCAACTCGTATTACAGGGGGGAAGTTGCATCATCAATCCAAGAGGAGAATACCTGGTAGAGCCGGTTTTTGGTGAAGAAAAACTGGTCATGGCAGAAATAGACTTGGACCAGCGCATCAAAGAGCAGATGACGCTGGATACCAGTGGTCACTACCAGCGCCCGGATGTATTTGAACTTAACATTAACAAAGCTCGCCAGTTATGACATTAAAAGAGAAGCTGTTTCGACCGGTAGACAACAGCCCCCTTATACTATTCCGGATGATCTTCGGTCTCCTATTGTTCCTAGAGGCGTGGGGAGCCATTGCCACGGGATGGGTGAAAAAAGCGTTTATCACACCTAACTATAATTTCCCATTCCTAGACTTCTGGTGGCTAGAACCCCTGCCGGGCTATGGAATGTATGCCTATTATATCATTATGGGGCTGGCGGGCCTCATGGTGATGTTAGGCTTTTACTATCGATGGGGGATCGCCATTTATGCTTTTATGTGGGCGGGCGTCTACCTCATGCAAAAGACGAACTATAATAACCACTACTACCTTTTAATGCTTCTTAACTTCATGATGTGGATGGTGCCGGCCCACCGGTATGCCTCGTTCGATGTGAAGCGGAGGCCGGAGATAAAGAGCCTGACCTGCCCCCAATGGTGTTTGTGGCTTTTTGCCGCCAATATGGCCATTGTCTATTTCTACGCTTCAGTAGCTAAGATGTACCCGGAATGGATAGAAGCGAAGCCGATCAGTATCTGGTTCAAGGCCAAAGAGCATTATTGGCTGATCGGGCCAGTGTTGGCCTTGCCTTGGTTCCAATCGTTTGTGGCGTGGGGAGGTATACTGTATGATCTCTTGATCGGTCCCGGGCTTATCTGGAAAAAAACCCGGGTTTATGCTTTTGTAGGATCTATCCTCTTCCACTTGTTTAACTCGGCTGTTTTTCAAGTGGGCATATTTCCTTACTTAGGCATAGCCATAGGTGTTTTCTTTTTTGAACCGGAGGTAGTACGTCGTACATTTTTCAAAAAGAAGCCTTCATTAGAAGGGAAATCCATAGATCCTTACATGTACCCCGTAAAGAGTTGGTTGGCATATGGCATTGCGGCTTACTTGGTTATCCATGCCCTGCTGCCCCTGAGGCATTGGCTTTACCCAGGTAATGTGAATTGGACCGAAGAAGGGCACCGGCTGTCCTGGCATATGATGCTGCGGGTCAAGACCGGTCATGTCAACTTTGTAGTGGAAGATAAAGACACGGGTGAGAAATGGAATGTAAAACCGCGAGAATACCTCACGGCAAAACAATCCCGTGTCATCGCCAGCCGACCGGATATGCTCTGGCAATTTGTGCAGATCTTAAAGAAAGACTACCGGGAAAGAGGGCATGAGAATATATCCATTTTCGCTAAAGGCAGTGTAAGCCTGAATGGCAGCAAATACCAAGCGCTTTACGACCCGGAATATGACCTTGCCGGGGCGGAGTGGCACCGGTTTAAACCATCCGAATGGCTTCTCCATAGGAATTGACAAGCATTCAATATCGGGTCAGTTCTTTTCTGGTAAATAGTGCCAATATCTTCGGGGCAAGTGTTGAAGGTGAAGTTTCGTATTTTTGCGCTCTTTTATGCCTGTGGCCTTGAAGTATTCTTTCCATAGGTTTTTGAAGAGATCTTCGTGTGAGTCTAGGATAGAGGCACTTATTTTTTTGTTACCCACCCATGCTGCCTGCTCTAGCTGGATAGTATCCACTGTGGAAAGGTCATAATACAATCCATAATTCCTGCATGTGTCATAAATAACCCAGCGCTGGTCGGCATATCTTTGCTTGAAGTGACGGCCTATGAATGGGATGACATCAAAATCCGGCCGGATCGTTGCCACGTAAAGGTTGTCTTTCGTATGCTGGAAACGAACGAAAGCATGCATCCGGTGGATCTCACGACTAACCTTTTGGGCCGCCTTTTTAACTTTCAATACGGGACCAAGCCTGTAGTCTTCTTCAATATTCATAGGCTTGTCAAGGGCCAAGATCATATACTCAAATATCTCCCGGTCCACCGCTGGCAATTCTGAATGAAAAGCTTTGACCAGGTTTACCATGGCACCGGGGGTAAGTTTTTTTCTTAAGCCTTTATGCACCCGTTCCGCGCGTGTTATGTCCGAGGCTATCACCCTCGGCGTATCAAATATTCCATGCTTGTAATTATTTGCCCTGGCTATATTCACAGGGTGCTGTTTTTGAGCGTAACATTCAAAAACCAAGGTGAGTAGTCCTTCAAAACTGCCATCAAAGATCCAGGTCATAGTACATCCCATTTTCGATTGCGCTGGTATCTAGTTAATTTTTCATGAGCCTGGACGCCGAGAATTATTATGCTTAGCATTGGTGAGCTTTAGTGTATTTGTGCTTTGGTGGCGAACTTTCCAAACCACTCCAATAATTACCGGGGATTCCAAAGTGTCAAGAGATTTCTATCAAGTTTTAATTTTAGCATATCCTTACACCGAGTTCACATTATGAAAAAAGCTGGAGTTGCGACTTTTTCGTGCCTTGCAAAAAATGCTGTTTGAGTTGCCTTGGTGAATGAGTAGAAAAGGGCAGGGGTCGACGATCGGCTTCTATAAAAAATTTGGCTCGATTCATAGCAGCTCCCATTTTCCTAACGTCATCGTACCTGACTTTACCATACCTCCGCGCCCGCACGATCATACCGGCCGTTTTAACTCCTATGCCCGGCACTCGCAAAATGAGCTCGTAAGGCGCGCGGTTAATATCTACCGGGAATAGGTCCGGGTGGCGAAGGGCATAGCTAAGTTTTGGGTCTATTTCCAGGTCGAGGTGAGGGCTTTGCTCGTCAAGGATCTCCTCCATGGCAAAGCCGTAAAATCGCAGCAGCCAGTCCGCTTGGTAAAGCCTATTCTCGCGAACTAAAGGGGCTTTGTCTAGTGCAGGCAGCCGCGCATCTTCGCTGACCGGCACATAACCGGAGTAGTACACCCTTCTCAGCTTTTGATCTGTGTACAAGGATGAGGCCAGTTGAAGTACCTGGTAATCTGACTCGGGCGAGGCCCCCACCACCAGCTGTGTACTCTGTCCTCCCGGGGCGAAAAGCGGGGTTTTCTTGAATCGTTTTCGGTCCTCACGATTTTCCAGTAAGCGTTCTTTCAGCCAGTTCATCGGGGTGTAAACGCTCTTATGGTCTTTTTCCGGGGCAATTTTCTTAAGGCTTCCCTCCGAAGGGATCTCCAAGTTAACGCTTAACCTATCGGCAAACAATCCCGCCTCGCGGATCAGTTCGGGGCTTGCCCCGGGGATGATCTTAATATGAATATAGCCGTGAAAATTATGCTCTTGCCTTAGTGTTTTGGCAATGCGTACTAGTCGCTCATTGGTATAATCAGCATTTTTAAAAATACCAGAGCTTAAGAATAGGCCCTCTATGTAATTTCTCCTGTAAAAACCTATCACTAGCTCCACCACTTCTTTTACTGTAAAAGCTGCCCTTTTTATATCATTACTTCTCCGGCTCACACAATACGCACAGTCGTAAATACAGTAGTTGGTCAAGAGAATTTTCAGCAAGGATATGCATCTACCATCTTCGGTATAACTATGGCATATTCCCGAGAATGCGGCGTTTCCCAGCCCTTTGCCTTGGTTTTTGCGCCGGCTACCACTTGAAGCGCAAGAAACGTCATACTTAGCGGCGTCAGCCAATATTTTTAACTTTTCAGATAGGGTATTCATGAAAAGCTAAAATACTAATTTTATTAGCTTTTGCCTTAAAAATTAGCTCAATTGTTTTAGAATTATATCAGAACACTTGAGCTGATCCTTCGAGAGCGGTTTTTTCGCCAACAGGTTGCAGCCCTACCACCTGCTCAAGAAATTGAATGGTCTCGGTTCTCACAGACCCCAGGTCTTTGGAGGTGAGCTGGCAGCCTATGACATGATCACGAACATTCGGAAAAGCTACCTTCACTTTCTTATCGCCAGGTGTTCCTAGCTGGTCATACATCTCGAGCATGGCACTGACTGATACCGTACTGTCCATAGCAGCATCGCTCTCGTAGTAGTATCCCATAAATACGGGTTGGGTAATGTTCGTAAAAGTTGCAGGTATCATGGTCTCGTCTAGTAACTGTCGCAGCTCTATGATGGCTTCTAAACGGTACCTTTTCGTCCAGTAGTTCGACTGGACACTATCGAGTTTGAGTTCATTGTAATTGCTCCCCATAACAGCCCTTGCCACTTGTAAACCCCATGGCTTAGTCACCAAATGAGAGGTAGGGTCAAACAGGTCTATGTTAGGAGAATATAGGACAATAGCAGCGATCTGTGGGTCATTTTGAGAGAGGTAAAGACCCAGCGTGCCCCCTGTAGAAGTGGTAAGTAAGATCACTTTTTCACCCAGCTCTTTGCCGATGGCAATAGATTGCTTAGCCGATGCTACCAGGTCTTCAGCCGTAAGGTTTAGCAACGCTTCATCTTCTTGCAAGCCATGTTCTGCTAGCCGGGCCAAGAAAAGATTACAACCGTAGCGTTTGGCCAGGTCCTGGTGCAATGGTGCCCCTTCTCCCTGGCTGGCAGAAAATCCGTGCAGGTAAACCATCGAGTAGGGGGTTTTTTGATAAGCTGAATCAGCCCAGATGATCCTGGCCTGGTTGTCAGACTTCACTTTTGGTAACGCTGCCTCTGCGCGGTTAATGCTATCTTCTAAAGATCGTAAGTCCCTGTTAACTGCCAAGGCTGAAGTGTCTAATTGGAGGGGTTCTGCTTTTGGGCCTAGGAAATAGATCAGTACGACCAGTAGAATGATGCCCAGTAGCCATTTTAATATTTTCATAGTTTATCCGAGTTTACAAGGGGAGCCATAAGCTACCCACATTTTTTTTATTATAGGTTCTATTATTCCATTCGCCACCGCCGGGTCTGCCATGATCACGGCAGGATCCACTTCACCCTTCATGATCATGATCCCGCCGTCGTCATCGCTGAACAGTCCTTCGCAAATGACATTGCCGGTTTTACTGAGTTTTGACAGGTACTCATCATGATCCCGAAAAAGGGTTGGCGCTTCTCGAACGTTAAATTTAGTAATGTGTGTGTTATATCGTATAAAAGTGAGTGACTCTCTTTCCACATTTTCTTTCGTGGCACAGCCGTTATTGTGCCTGAAGGTACAGGGCAGTACCTCTACTTTAAAGTGCTTGCTTTCTTTGAAGTCACCTGCGCTTATCCATTCACGGGCTTTTTGTGTGGAAGCTGTGTTCATGACCAGTATTTCACTCCCTCCCTCCAGTACAGCTCTTACCAGCAGTTGATCGTTTTGTTGTAGTCGAAGCACCTGGTCATGGTACCTTTCTTTAGTTTCTTGCTCATTTTCCTGCGGCTGCCCTTCTCGCACTTCTTTACTGAAAAACACGACCGACAGCTTTTGTTGAGCTCCCGCCGTAGCCATGAGCAAAAGTACGGACGTTATAGTCATTAAAAATCTCAACGCACCTGGTCATAAAGTACCTGGGCGAGCTTTTGCATGTCCTCTTCATCGTTATACAGGTGCGGGCTCACACGTACCGCATCACCCCGTACCGATACCAGGATATTTTGATCGACCAGGTCTCGCTTGAGGCCATTGATGTCGATGTTTGCGGGTAGGCGAATGCCGAAAAGATGATTTCCCCGGTGGCCCGGTTCCTCTATCCAAAAACCTGCCTTTTTTAGCTCCCGGAGGGTGTTAATCGTTATACTTTCACAATACTGTTGTATCCTTTCCGGTTTCCATTTGTTCAAAATTTCTAATGCCTTTAGTAGCATTGGCACAAGGATAAAGTTACTACGCTCCCCCACCTCGTATCTCAGTGAGCCGGGTTGGTATTCATCCTGGAAGTTGACCAGCCCGGCAAAATCTTCACTGTTTACCCGGTTGATCCAATTTTCTTCCAGCGGTACCCCTCCGTCGAAAAAGGGACCGTAATAAGCCAAGCCTATACTGTAAGGCCCCATGAGCCATTTGTAGCCAGCACAGATGAGGGCATCAGGTTGAATTTCATCCACATTAAAAGGTAACGCCCCTACCGACTGGGTTCCGTCTATTACGAGCAGCGCGCCCACTTCACGAGTGCGCTCCCGGGCAGCAAGAAGGTCGAACCGGGTGCCATCCGCCCAGTGCACATTACCCATGGCCAGTAGCCGGGTTTTTGGGGTTATGGCCTCTAAGATCCTTAGGTTCCAGTTTTCACCGCGGTCCCCCGTTTCATTTGGAGGGTCCACAATCTTCAAGTGAGCCTTTTTTGTTTTGCAGAGCCGCTGCCATGGATAGTAGTTACTGGGAAATTGCTCACCCGTAACTACGATGTTGTCACCGGGCTCTATGGACATATTCTGTACCACGTTCCCCATACCATAGGACACCGATGGAATAACCACGATGCGCTTAGGATCACGGGTATGGATAAGCTTTGCATATTCCTTTCGCAGCTTTTCGGTATCGCTAAAAAAATCTTCAGCACTGATAGCAGCCGGGTTAGCTTTACGCTGCAATGCCCTAATTCCCACTTCTTCAACCCGTTTCATTAGCGGCGACATGTAGGCACAATTCAGGTAGGTCAAACCTGTGGGCAGGCTGAATTCTTTTTTTTGTGAAGTTAACATCTAAGAGGTTTCTAACAGTTTTTTCAGTGATAGGATCGATACCCCAATTTGTTTCTTGAACCTAAATTTAAGTAAAGGCGCCATAATCCATCCTATGATCGACTTAGGAAAAAGGTGTAGCTCCACGCGTACGCCGGTGGATTGGTCTACGGGAGTGAGGATGTAGTAGATAAACATTTTACTGGCAAAAGGGGCATCGAGCACTTCTTCACCATACACACGGGTATCTTTTTCAAATTCATTTTGAACCGTTTGAAACTCGGCACGTCCTAGGGGAAAGAGACACGTATGGCGTGTACCTATGCGATTCACACGCCCCGGCTCAAAATCCAGCCGGTCCACTTTCCTATTCCATAGCAATCGTAGATCCAGTTCAATGATCACCTGGTACACTTCGTCTAAAAGGCGGTCTATGACAATACTTTTTATGACCGGTTTACTGGACTTAGGGGGTAACGGCGGCTTTCCGGGTGGATCGAGGTGCTGCTTTAACGGGGTGAGTGTTACATAACGATAGTCAACTCTGCCCACGTCAAGATATTCATCACTACCTTGACCCAAAGGCAATTCGCCCCGGTCCAAGTCTCCTAGTTGTTCAAAATATTTTTCACTGAAAAGTATATATTCCGGTACATCAATGCTATTTTTCAACAGCTTGTGGCCCAGTACAATCTCGGCTCCATAAGGCTTGATCCTATTCAGAATATTAGTAAATCCTATCTCACCTTGGTGAACGATAAACTTTAACGACAAGTTATGGGCACTGGTACATGCTCCGCAGTGGCACATACGTCTTGTTTCATAAGCCTGCAAGTGATTATGAAACTTTAGAAACATAGTACGGGCCTGCCCTAGCAGCTCATTTACATGCGGCACCGTGCCTTCCTTGTAAAAAAGGACCGCATCGCCTTCTACTTCGGAAACCTTCATACCTAGCCTGTTGGACTGGATAAGGATTTCCAGTAGCTCGGAAATAATATGCTGGCCATGCTTTATCTCGGTTTCATTCACGAAACGCGTAAAGCCAGTGATATCGGGGATGAATATTAATGAACCAGGATTATCATTCAAAATTGTAGTGACAGGGAATCTCGAAGGTAAGTATCTGTCGTGTTGTTTTTTGTCCAATAGTCTGTGTAAAGCAGCTTGTTCATTTCCGCCGAAGTAGTAAGCTTATTATTGCCACTACCCTGGTAGGTCTCTTTCCAACCTAATACTCGATACGGAAATTCTTTTTCAAAGTTGATGTCCAACGTACGATCGTCTTCTTTAAAGCTTACGGAGTAAGTAAACGTTCCTTCATTTTCCAGCAATTGTGCAGTCGCTTTGCGAGGTTTTAGGTCTTTATGTTTCAAGCGAGTGAAGAACAAGCCCGGGATCATTTTGAATTCACCGGTCGGTAAAGACTTATAATCTAACCGGATGCGATTGAAGATCTCATCTTCCAGCAGGGCGCCGGTGATGGTAAGCTTTTGATCACCTTCCTGCTCGAAGTATGAAAAAACATTTATATCATAGTTGCCTTTTGCCAGGTTCATTTGCGTATAGGCATGGCCGCACCATTCTTGTACCGAAGTAGTGACCTTTAAGGTTTTCGGATGATGGTAAGAGTCTACCGGCGTAAAGGCCGACAGCATCATCGAGTAGGGATACAACCCGGTATTGAACT
Organism: Fulvivirga sp.; assembly: GCA_028280565.1. Lineage (GTDB taxonomy): Bacteria > Bacteroidota > Bacteroidia > Cytophagales > Cyclobacteriaceae > Fulvivirga. The sequence continues at coordinate 10,337 of JANQLQ010000102.1, read as the reverse complement.
TTTTCATGTAGTTAAGCTTCATCACAGTAATGTTATCCTCTCCTGCCCTAGAAGGATAGTCGAGTTTCACCTGCTTTGATTTAGAAAAGGGTTCAGTAACAAAAATCAATACCGCGTCACCGTTATGTATCTCGCCATAGCGGGATTGTTTTAGTTTATAAGAGATCACTTCAGCTTTACCCGTATACCAATAATCATTGAAAGTGCCTGCATCCATTTTAACGTGTTGTGCCGGGACAGCGGGAACTTTAGTAGGATTTTGACACCCATTGATCACAGTCAAGGAAAGGAAGAAAACTATAGAAAAGAAAAGATTAGACTTTGTTACCGGGCTCATGATTTTAAAGGCTTTCTACTATCAACAAATTGTCTCTATTCCAGGTTCAAAGCGGCTAATACCTTGATTTTTACCAAAACTTGGCAAGTTTTATTGCGAATTTTCGCGCTGGTACTTGAAAAAATAGGTCCTGCGATTTTCAGGGCCTGCATATTGTATCACATTGAAACGGTCCTTGTGTTTATTGATCGCATTTCCCAGGCAGCGTGGGGTAGTCCCAAAACCCAATTGATCATAGACGACGTAATCCACGCGGTTGACATTCAAACCATCCAGCAGTTCCAGGTCATTTTCTGTATAACGATAGTTGCAGGAAGTATGCCCAGAAAACAAATAGAAAAGGTAGGGTTTCCTGCTGCAAACCACCACCTTGTCATTGATTTTTTCCTTGGTCCACTTGGCCATGGCAAAAAATTCTGCCCATTGAATGGGGTAGTTCTGTTTAGCAGATTGACTAAGTTTCCGGATGGGTGAAAGAAAAAAGAGAAAAAAAACGAACAAAAAGGCAGGGTTGAAGGATGAGAGCCCGAAATACTTCTTGAATACCAAACTCATGAACTCATATAACCCTATATAAAAAAGGATTGAAAGTATAGGTATCACCGGCACCAAGTATCGTTGTGAAGAGAAGTAATCAGGCCATATAAATAAAATAGCTAGTGTAAACACAAAATAACTACCTAGCAGTATCCCATTCAAAGAAGTTTTTTTGACACCGTAAATTATAACTGCCACAAACGCCAACCCTATTATCCATTTAGTAAAAGAACTGGTTGACTCGGAGGAAAGATCCAAAATAGGTAATATGGACTGGGGTAATTCAATGGAAAATATCCTGTCAAAATTGGATACGATACGTTCAAGCAGGTCTGACGTTTCTATTGTCCCCTCTTCTTGGCGATAGAAATTCTTTCTGAACAGTACATTGAGCTGGCTACTTCCCCCTAGCTGATAACTCCTGATCTGCCAAGGCAGTATACCAGTAAAAAAACCTATTAACAGGGCCACAGCATAACTGATCTTTTTTCTAAACAGCAGAAATACTACCGCTCCACCTAAAAGGGCCACCCCGAAAGCGCGGATATAGAAGCTATAAACAATTAAAAAGAGTATGATAAAGAAGTTCAAGTTCTTGAAAAAAGGCCGGTCTATGGGCATTCTGACCAATAAAAACAGGGCAAGTACCGTAAAAAAGGCAAAAGGCACCTCGCTCATCATGATACTGGAATAGTATAGGAGTTCGGCATTCATAATGATCGCCACTGAAATAAAGCCGGCTAGAAGAGGCTTGCTTGTCAGTCTTTTTACAATTAAGAAAGAGAGCAATCCTATACCTAAAGCAAGGACCCCGTTCATAATTTTCATTAATTGGATGTCATCAGAAGAAATGAACATTATTATGGACAATAAAAAGGGATAGCCTGGCGGAAAATGGTTGTGCGGAGCTTTGTTTGGAGATGCATAATTTACAAATCCCGCAAACTCGGATAGACCTTTCCCAAGAACATAATAGGTGGCGTTATCTCCTAATATCGCAATTTTTTTATCGTATACATTTACGTACACGATCACAAATATTATAACAATTAACAGGGGGTATAGCCAAGGCCATCTTTTCTCTAAACTCATAAGTTTTATGGTATTCTTAGATCGGTTAAATATAAAGTAATTATATTTTCCAGGTAAGTTTAAACTTTTTAAGTTAGCCGACTAATTTGTAAAAAATGGATGATCTAGAGTTATCTATCGTTATGCCTTGTCTCGATGAGGAAGAAACCCTTGGTATATGCCTTAACAAAGCCAATGGGTTTATGGCCAAACATAATATCAAGGGAGAGGTTATAGTGGCTGACAATGGCAGTACGGACAATTCAGTAGTAATAGCTAAATCTAAAAACGCACGAGTAGTTCACGTTAGAGAGAAAGGTTATGGTAATGCACTTAGGGGAGGAATAAAGGAAGCTAAAGGAAAATATATCATTATGGGAGACGCTGATGATAGTTATGACTTTTCAACTTTGATGCCATTTATTGAGAAACTAAGAGAGGGTTATGGGTTAGTGATGGGAAATCGGTTTGAAGGGGGTATTAAAAAAGGGGCAATGCCTTGGATCCATTACTATTTTGGCAACCCAGCGCAGTCGCTGGTAGGCAGGATATTTTTCAAAATAAAGATTGGGGATTTTAACTGTGGCCTACGGGGATTCTCCAGGGAGGCATTCGATAAAATGGAGACCCGGACAACGGGTATGGAATTTGCTTCCGAAGTAGTCGTTAAAGCAGCTTTGGCAGGGGTAAAGATTACCGAAGTGCCTACAATGCTTCACCCCGATGGCCGAAGCAGGCCACCTCATTTAAGAACCTGGCGTGATGGCTGGCGCAACCTAAGATTTTTCCTTTTATATAGCCCCGCTTGGCTTTTTTTATACCCTGGAGTAGCGCTTATGCTGTTGGGAACCCTGGTTTCAGCGGCTATAGCCATTTTCGGAGATATCGAGATCGGTCAAGTGAATATCTCCATCCACACGCTTCTTTACTGCTCCGCGATGGTGATTTTTGGCTTTCAAGGGGTCCTTTTTTACATACTGACAAAAATCTATGCATATACGCAAAGGCTGTACCCGGTCAAAGGACGGGTGCTGCATTTTTTAGAGGTATTTTCTTTAGAGGCCGGCATAGTGCTTGGTTTCACATTGATGTTTTTAGGCCTTGTGCTAGGAGCTTTTGCGTTATACACATGGAGCCAGGCTGGATTGGGTGACCTTGATGTTGGGGCTACTATGAAGGTGGTCATCCCTTCGGCAAGTTTATTACTTTTGGGAAGCCAGGTACTTTGCAATAGTTTTTTCATTAGCATTTTGGGACTGAAAAAAATCGATTGATATGTTCTTTGCTTCGGTTTTGAGAGATTTTTTTTCTGAAAAACTCGTTGATTTCCATCAAAAAACATCTCATTCGAATCGAATCGAAATATTATCAAACCTCCTGGCCCTGGAAATAAAAAACTTGGCCGAGGGAGAGGACAGGTTCAGTTGCCTGGATATAGGCTGTGGTGATATGAACCTGGCTGAGCTAATCCACGGTAGCCTTCCTTCTACCCAATGGCAGTGTATTGACCTCTATCAACTATCGCAAGAACAAGAAAATAAAGAACGATGGAAAAAATACAGTACATTCAATGGCTGCGACATACCTTTTGATGATAAAAGGTTCAAAGTGGCCCTGCTCTGCGATGTGTTACATCATGCCGGTGCTAACATGGCCGGTTTGCTGAAAGAGGCCACCCGCGTGGCAGACTACATTGTCATAAAAGATCACTTTGAATACGGCACTGTGTCTCGCCAATTGTTACGACTTATGGATTTTATTGGAAATTGGGGATATGGAGTGAACATACCTAGCAGATACTTTACCCCTATGGGGTTTGAGGAGTTATACAAGCAGCAACATTTGACCTTGGTGAAATCGATCGTGGGGATACATCTTTACGATCATTTGCCGATAATTAGATGGCTGACAAGACCTAAATGGCAGTTTATAGTCGTTTTAAAAAGTAATATGAACCCGATCGTAGACAACTAAATACTTGGTCTATGGCATTCCAGGTAGAATTTGTCTAAAAAACTAAAACCTGTTTTGTGATGAATGAATTCCATTATTTATAAAATAATAGGCCACCTAAAAAACTAGGTGGCCATGATCATTGATCAAGCTTTAGTACGTTCCTTATTCTGTTAAGATCATTTTTTTAATTTCACTTTGTTCTCCATCGGCTACAATGGCATAGAAATAGATTCCTGCATTGAGCTCACCGCCCGTGATCTTAATGTTTGACTTTCCTCTCTCTGCGATCTCTATTTTCTTAACCTGCAAGCCGTTGACGTTATACAAGAACAAGTGAGCGACTTGTTTGTCTCCAGGGATTTCGAATGATATTTCAGAGTCAACATGGAACGGGTTAGGAGCATTCTGGGCTATTTGTATGCTTCCATTTGCCGTACCCGTACCTTGAAAGTTTGCGACTCGTTTAGCTTCTTCCGCAGGGTTCTTGAGCCTGGTTATCTCCTCGCTAAGTTCTTTAATAGCTTCTATCAAGACCGGGATCAGTTCAGTGTAATTAACCGACAGGTATCCTTCTTCGTCGGTGTAGACCATACTCGGGAAAACCTTCTGCACGTCCTGTGCAATCACTCCATATTGTGTAGTTGACGGAAAAGATCGGTTTTTGAATTTTTCGTTATTGAATGTGTAAGAGACCCCTCGGACCTGGTTTAGCTTCTCCAACGATCCGCTTAGCTTGTTTATGTCTTTTTTAAATCTTTCATCGGAAGACGTAATGAAACTAGTGGCTCTTACCGTTCCATTTACATCCAATGGAAACGAAGGGGTGGTGGTCGCTATCCCGACCCTACCATTATTGGCAATGACCATCCTTGTGCTAAAACTGGTTCGGAACGAAATGTCAAAATTATCGTTGAAAATTTGTTCTCCAGCTCCTACGTTGGCATCACCTAAGATCAACCTGTTTCCTTTCGTGATCCTTATGTCACCATCTCTTACATGGAGTTTGGATTCGGGATTGCTAAGGCCGATGCCGACATTACCTGTGTTTGTGTTGAAAATGTTCGTGCCACTCGGTGCCCATTGAGCAAATGATTGAGTTACAGAGAAAAAACAAACTAAGAACACAAAAATGTTGATTTCTTTTTTCATGATTATTCGGGTTAGGTTATAAATTTTAGTATGAAGTAAAGTTAGTATAGATTTAAATTGTTTTTTTTAGTTGTTTTATATTGCAAATTACATAGGTAACATTATTACAATACCGTTACTTTAAATAATTTTTATACTCTTGAATACAAGTTTTTTATTGTAAAGTGAACTGCCGAATCTCTCCCTAGAGGAATGTAAACTTTTCCTATATTATTAAAAAAGTAGTTTACTCCAGGGCTTGTATGAGAAAGGATTTACTGGGTAGCCCAAAATCATGTAAAAATCAATTGGAAGGATGGTTTCAGGTCTATTTATTGTATATTGCACTATAACTTGTTCTAAATCAGTTGGAAACTTAGGGTCACGAATCCGAGTACTTTTATATTTACAGTCAACTAAAATCCAACACTGCAAGTGGAAAACGCCCGATCATACAAAGGAATTGAATATATCAGGATCAGTGATCTCCCTAGAGATCAGCAAGATCAGATCAGGAATATTGTATCCGTGGACCTCGTCATTAAGATAAAAACAGACACCACCTTATTACCAGACTGCATCTTATATAAAGATTATGTAAAATGGTATGAAACGATTTACACCAAAATGTCTCCTGCGGAAAGTGGCGCCATACCGCCCGGACCACCTAAGGTCAACTTTTTATCCCGGTTGATGCATAAATTACTCCCAAACCCCTAGGGGTACTATTTCCAGTACATTGCCCTCGTGATCATTAAAATAGAAGGATTCCTGGCCTGATTTCCAAACCAAGGTGTCAATAATGGTAATCCCTAATTTTTTTATCCTTTCTTTACTGGGCAGGTAATCTTGGGGGTGGACTTCAAAGGCAAAATGCTGGTTGCCCTCGGCAAAATGGGCCGGGGGGGAGACCTTAGCCCTGCTATCGGCAGGGTTAAAGCACAATAGAACAGAGGCACCTGCCCTAAAAAAAATGTGCCGACCGGGAACGTAGCTGATCACTTCAAATCCAAGCTTTTCGCTGTAAAAATGTTTGGCGCCTTCCAGGTCATTGAGATAGAGGCATGTCTCCTTTATTTTGGTGACTTCTTTCATAGTTAGTGTCTCGCTTGATCAAAATTCATTTTTTTGGTGGCCCAGTGTTAAGTTAAATGTAATTGGACCGTTAGCTATTTTTTCCAGTCCCGTTCTTAAAGTCGGCAGTTAACAGTGTCCAATCGGTAAACCTATATAATTTTTTGCCTACTGCCCTTTGCCTATTGCTGACTTGACTGGTCGAGAACTTACCAATACCGCAAATAGAGGCTATCGTCTAACTCTATACGTCAGTTGAGGTTTGACTGAACATAGTTCCTATCCCTTGTCCTACTCATTTTTTATATGGCCCCGATAAACTATTTTACGATCTGCCGGGAACTTTGAACGTTTATCAATATTCTTTTTTACCTATTGTTCTAAATTTGCACGTCGCTAGGATAAACCCAGGGTGAAATTAGAAAACATACTCGTCAAATTCCTGATCTGGCGGATAAAGCACGTTAGTAACAAAACGTTTATGCTCGTCCTCGCAGGCCTGATCGGGACGATCTCCGGTTTAGCCGCAGTGCTACTAAAGGAGACTGTTCACACGATCCAACAGACCCTGACCAGTGATTTCGATATAAAGTACGAAAACTATTTTTATATAGGTTTCCCGCTCATTGGTATTTTGATCACCGCCCTGATCACAGAATACATCTTAAAAGAAAAACTAGGTCATGGGATCACCCAGATCCTGTATGATATTTCCAAACGGTCCAGTGTGATCCGGCGTTCTAAAATGTACTCGCGCATGGTTACCAGTGCTATAACCGTAGGGTTTGGCGGGTCCGTGGGTCTTGAGGCGCCAATCGTGGTCACAGGATCGGCCATAGGTTCTAACATTGGCCGGCTGATGCATATGACCTACAAGAGGCGGACTTTACTGATCGGATGCGGGGCAGCCGGGGCTATTTCTGCCATATTCAACTCCCCGGTAGCGGGTGTCATTTTCAGTATGGAAGTGATCTTGGCAGACGTCACCATTGCCATGTTTATTCCCCTGCTTATCGCTTCTGTGACAGGGGCGCTGATCTCCCTGACCTTATTAGGTGACGATGTCCTCTTTTCATTTCCGTTAGTCGATAGTTTCAAGGCAGCGGACACCCCTTTTTATATCTTATTGGGAATCGTTTGCGGGCTAGTTTCCGTATACTTTACACGCACGACGTACAAGATAGAATCTTTGATCACAAAAGTTAAAAATGTGATCGGGCGAGCCGTTGTAGGAGGAATATTACTTGGGGTGATCATCTTTGTTTTCCCCCCTATTTACGGGGAAGGGTACAATACGATCAAGCTGCTGCTGGCCGGAAGGGAAGAAGAGATCTTTAACACCACTCTTTTCTTTAACGAGATCGACAATGTCTTCTTACTGTTGCTCTTCATTTTTGGTGTCCTTTTGGTAAAACCCATAGCCTCTGCACTGACTATAGGATCCGGTGGCAGCGGGGGTATATTTGCGCCTTCGCTCTTTCTTGGGGGCATCACCGGCTTTTTGTTTGCAGCTTTAGTGAACACGGTGACCTGGGGTAATATGAGTACGAGCAACTTTACGCTGGTGGGCATGTGCGGGGTAATGAGCGGGGTGCTCTATGCTCCGCTTACGGCTATCTTCCTGATCGCAGAGATCACCAGTGGCTATGAGCTGTTTGTGCCACTAATGCTCGTTTCTGCCATATCTTACAGCACAAGTTCCTTTTTTGAAAAACATTCCTTGTACACCAAACACCTCATCGAACGCGGTGACCTGATCCCCAACGATAAAGACCGGCAAGTCTTAAGCCAGATAGACCTTAATAAAATCATCGAAACCGACCTATTGGTCGTGCATCCCGAAGCCACCCTTGGGGAATTGGTAAGCCTTGTGAAGGTGTCCAAAAGGAATATATTCCCCGTAGTGAACGAATATGACGAACTGATGGGCGTAGTGACGCTGGATGACATCCGTAATATCATGTTTGACCAAGAAGCAAGGGAGACTACAAAGGTAAAAACACTTATGAGCGCACCACCTGCAAGTGTACAGCCTCATGAAAATATGCAATCCGTCATGAGTAAATTCGAAATTAGCGGGGCATGGAATTTACCGGTAATAGAAAACGGTAAATACAAGGGATTTTTATCGAAATCGAGTATATTCAATACCTACCGAAAAAAACTGATCCGTTACCAAGTAGAGTGAATTACCTTACGTGAGCTTTCGCCAAACGGTCAAATATTTCGACCAATGACCAACGCAAAATTATTGCGATAAAAGTCTTGCATTTTAGAGGATTTTTGACCGCCCTGGAAGTTGTCCACAAAGTGAACATTCAGATTTTTTGATATAATCTATTGATTATCAATAAGTTATAGTCTAATCGCATAAGCCTGTGGAAAACTTCGCCAAAATGTGGAAAACTTTTCATTGACATTTAGGAATCTTTGTTTTGTCTAATCAAAGGCAATTTTAGCGACCTTAAGATTCATTAAATATCTCAAATCTTACATGGTTAAAGTTCAATTTTATTGAGATTTCTAGCAGGTAAAACTTAACTTAGGTCAGCGATCTCGCATTGGATTCACACTTTATTTTTGATTATTCAATTATTATCCCAATTTAAACTGAATGTTAAGGAACACAACCACGACTTTCTTTTAACGAGAAACTTAACCATCGCTGATCTTAGAATAATTCAATTCTAATTACCCCCTCTACGCGCTAATATTTGGCCTTTGCGTCATAAAGTTTATCTAAACCTTGTCCACCTTGTAGTGTTTAGCTTCTATGTATATTTGATTGCGATTAAACTAAATCCACGATTCCCACGTAATTAACTTATCATGAAAAATACGCTAGTCATTTTACTCATTGCCGTTGCTGCCGTGGCCAACGGGCAAAGTGTAGAGGTTATTAAAGTTCCTGACCTTCAGCAACTCATGGAGCAGGAAAGCGAGGAAGTGCAGGTTATAAATTTTTGGGCCACCTGGTGCGCACCTTGTATCAAAGAACTTCCCTATTTTGAAAAAGCCCGGGAAAGCTATGCCGATAAGATCAAAGTTCACTTGGTCAGCCTGGACTTTGCAGACCAGCTAGAAAAGGTAAACCGGTTTGCCTCTAGGAAAGCACTTAAATCCAATCTTTATTTATTGGATAATGTAGATTATAATTCTTGGATCAATAAGGTGGACCCTAGCTGGACAGGGGCTATTCCCGCCACTTTGATCATCAATCCAAAAACCGGCAAGAGAAAATTTGTTGAAAGTGAAATGAAAGAGGAAGAACTTAACGCCATTATTAAGGAATTACTAACCAAATCATAAAATAAATATTGTTATGAAAAATCTCAACATTCTAGTGGCTAGTTTAGCGCTACTTGTATTTTTTGCAGGACGCCCCACCGGCAGTGGTTACGAGGTAGGCGATAAGGTAAAAGATTTCAGTTTGAAATCTGTCGATGGAAAAATGGTGTCTTTGGCTGACTACAAAACGGCGAAAGGCTTTATCGTTATTTTCGATTGCAATACCTGCCCGTTTTCTAAGGCGTATCTTAACAGGATCAAGGCTTTGAATGACAAATACGCGGATAACGGGTTTCCTGTAATTGCCATCAATTCTAACGATTCTAAAAGATCACCTGGAGACTCTTATAAAGAAATGGTAAAGTATGCCAAGAAAAATGATTATCAGCATCCTTACCTGTATGATGAAGATCAAAGTGTGGCCACTCGCTTCGGGGCTACGAATACACCACATGTATATGTTTTGAAAAAGACAGGGAATGAGATGGTAGTGGATTACATCGGTGCTATTGATAATAATACGAAGGATGCCGATGCCGCAGATAAAAAATATGTCGAGGATGCCGTGGATGCCTTACTGAAAGGGCAAAAGCCCGGGGTAACAAAGACTAAGGCCATCGGGTGCACGATCAAGTGGAAAGAAGCCTAAAACGTGCTGGGAAAATGAATGGTTGATGGGTATTGCACTAATATCAACGAGCGATCAACCATTCATTGGCCCAATCCCTAGCGTGAAGTTTCTCGTGTGAAAGACAGTCCGTACACCTTTGAAAGTAGGTGTAAAATCGGGAACATCAAAACAAAGAGACTAGTGTCGTGTCAAGTCTCAAATGATGGGTAAGGCGGTCGTAGGTTTTGTGGAAGGTCAAGGCGCAAAAAACGCACATAGCCATAGCTACGTAAGGCTTTTTGTAACGCAGAGATTCCGCAAAAGATACCCCGGATT
>JANQLQ010000098.1 GCA_028280565.1 Fulvivirga sp. | reverse complement strand
GGGTGAGCGATGCGCGAGAGCAGGAATCTGCTGTGTCGTTGAACGTGAACCTTTTTTTGGGTGTACTGGGTTTTCGTTTCACGACTTCACAGATTCCTTGTCACGCCTAGCTCAACACACAGGCTGCAGGGAATGACGATAGAGAAGTTTTTTTTCGTTTTTGATGAGGACACCCAACGGTCTCATTTTTAGATAAATCCCTGTCTGTCAAATAATTGAATGTGACAAAGTAGAGCTAGTTTCTTAGGTTAACAAAGAAGTACCCATGAGTTACCGGTAATGAGATTACTAAGCAAATTGAATCACTCAATTACCACAATCTTAAATCCCCTTACGGTAAGCAAAGAAAGTTGACTATTGATAAAACCAACACAAGGCCTGCAAGTCCCCTGTTACTTCATTTTCTTAAGCGGTTATAAAACAGCGCTCTAAGACTCGCGGGTGAACATCACTAAACTGGGAATAGCACCAGTTCCTCAATTCATCGATTTCCTCATCGATCAGGGCTTCCAGCGCTTTTTTTAATTCTTTTTCAAACAATTGTTTATCGAAGCTAACTTTCAACAGGATGGTTTTCACGTACTCTAACATAGCATTATTCGAATCTACGGGGTTAACAATTCCATTCTTCACGCCGTATAGTGTTAAATATACAAAAATAGTAGCGGCTTAAAGGGTTATTGCCATAACTTTGTACGATGTTAGGCGCGTAAAGTTCAACAAAACATGAAGGATTTGCCGGTTATTTGGAGCCAATGGATGATAAGTATGGGGTCATATAGCCGGTTTGTAACGTTTTAATTATGGAATTTTCGAGCAGATCATGGCTATGGACCGGCTTATTCTCGCTGATGGCCTCACTAGGGGTTGCACAGGAGATCGATGTAGAGCTAGGCCCGGATGAAATTGGTGAAAACCAAGCTTGGACTATCACGGTGACTGTTTCCAACGAACGGTTAAAAAGTTATGATGATTTCCCGGATATCGATGGATTTCGCAAGCGAGGTACTTCATCCTCATCCAGCACACAGATCATCAATGGGCAGATCTCTTCCTCCCAGGGTGTGACCATGACATATGTGCCCACACGACAAGGCACCTTTAAGTTACGTCCCTTTGCTATGAAAGTGAACGGCAAGACCGTAAGATCGCAAGGGACCACCATCAAGGTAGGTCCCGCTGTTCAGCGGTCAAGGCGTCGCGACCCCTTTCAAAACCTTTTTGACCGGGATGCCCTCGACATGTTCAGTGATAAAGGGGACACGGAGTTTGTCGATGTAAAAGAAGATGCCTTCCTAGCCCTCACTACCAGTAAAAATGAGGTATACACTGGCGAGGGATTCACTACGACACTATCTTTTTATGTTGCTGATAATAACCGGGCGCCTCTACAGTTCTATGAGCTCGGCAAACAGCTCTCCAATATTTTGAAGAAAGTGAGGCCGGCAAATTGTTGGGAGGAGAACTTTAACATTGAAAACATCAACGGTGAACCCATCACCATAAACCAAAAGCGCTATACCCAATATAAAGTGTACCAAGGTGTATTTTACCCATTAAATGCGGAAGATATCACTTTTCCCTCCGTAGGATTGGAAATGATCAAATACAAGGTAGCTAAAAACCCTTCCTTTTTCGGCCAAAACCGGCAGGAGGACTTTAAGACATTCTATTCCCGGACCAAAACCGTAAAGGTGAAAGCCTTGCCTCCACACCCGCTAAAAGATCAAGTGGCGGTAGGAGATTATTTGTTGGATGAACGCAGCAACTCGCAAACCCTGCAAACAGGCCAGAGCTTCTCCTATGAATTTAACATCTATGGCGAAGGCAATATCGCGGGTATCGGCAAACTATCGGTAGAGGGGGGTGAAAACTTCGACTTTTACGACCCCAACGTAACCCAAAAGATTAACCGGCGTAACAACCGGGTCACCGGGTCTAAATCCTTCAGCTATTTTGGTATTCCCAAAGAACCTGGCCAGTATGACTTAAAAGATTATTTCAGTTGGGTGTTTTTCAACCCTAAAACCGAGCAATACGACACGCTACGGTCCAACATCAACGTGACCGTTACCGGTGAAAGCAAAAAGAATGAATCCATCCAGTCGACTGACCTGGGATCATTCTATGACCGGATCGCTTTCGAAGATAATCGTTTGACCAATTCTGATCGTTTTGAATGGACTAAGATATTCGCCAATATATTGATCTTGGGTATGCTGCTTACATCGGCTTATATTTTTATTAAAAGCAGTTAATCCTACTTTGTCAACTTAAGAACCAGGGTCAAGCGCATGAAATTAGGAATAGGAAATCGGGAAGATGAAAAATCGTGAGCTGCCAAAAAAATTAGAAAAGGGTTAAACTTGACAGCTTGTATCCTTTGAGGATGACAGTTTTCCAGGCGAAGGGTGACGAACTGCAAATCAAAATCCCTACTCATTTTCATCTTTCCGATTCCTGGTTTCCTATTTTCCTGTAAGCATAGACAAATGTTATCTACAGGCAGGAACTTGACAAACTTGGGTTAAGCGTTGCCTCCCAACCCAAGTTTTTTTGCTATGCTGTATGATATAATTATCTTAGCCCTCTTTTAAAGGAGTAGGCTTACGCTTGTAATTTACTTTCAACCTTGGGAAATTCATTTGGCAGGCTTTTTAAGATCACCACTTTTGGTGAATCTCATGGAACAGCAATAGGTGTTATCATTGACGGGTGCCCGGCAGGGCTACCGCTGGACTTGGAGTACATCCAATCGGAATTGACCCGGCGGAAACCCGGTCAATCGAAGATCACTACGCAACGCAAAGAGGAGGACCGTTTCGAGATCCAATCGGGTGTGTTTGACGGTGTGACCACGGGTACACCGATCTCGCTGGTCATTTACAACAAAGACCAAAAAAGCAAAGACTATTCACATATTGCCGACAAGTTCAGGCCGTCGCATGCTGATTTCACCTACCATGAAAAATACGGGGTGAGGGACTACCGGGGAGGGGGGAGAAGCTCTGCACGCGAAACGGCTGCCCGGGTGGCCGCCGGCGCTGTCGCCAAGTTGTTTTTAAAGACAATAGGCATAGAAATAACAGCCTACGTCAGCCGTGTAGGTGATATTTCTGCACGCCAATATTCAGAATTGGACCTTTCACAGGTAGAACAGAATATTGTCCGATGCCCGGATACTGGTACCGCCGAGGAAATGATCCGTCTTATTGACCAGGTCCGGAAGGACCGGGATACCGTCGGTGGGGTGGTCACATGTGTGATCTCGGGCGCCCCGGCGGGGTTGGGCGAACCTGTTTTTGACAAGCTCCATGCCGAGCTTGGTAAAGCCATGCTGAGTATCAATGCCGTTAAAGGTTTTGAATACGGCAGCGGTTTCGAAGGCACAAAGATGCGCGGCTCAGAGCATAATGACGCGTTTTTCGAGCAAGATGGAAAAGTGAGTACCAAAAGTAATTTTTCCGGGGGAATACAAGGAGGCATCTCCAATGGGGAAGACATCTATTTTAACGTGGCATTTAAGCCCGTGGCTACCATCATGCAAGACCAGGACAGTGTGAATGAAAAAGGCGAACCCGTAACAGTGAGCGGAAAAGGCCGCCATGACCCTTGCGTAGTGCCCCGTGCAGTGCCTATTGTGGAAGCCATGGCCGCCTTGGTCATTTGCGATTTTTACTTGGTCAATAAAACATCTAGATTGTAACATTAAAAAATAATATGAGGAAGATATCGCTAGTGACCAAGATCTTGATCGGGATGGTACTTGGTGTCGTTGTAGGGCTCAGCATGAGTGGTATTAAATATGACAATACCCGGGGGGATATCGTATTTGCCGAGATAAATTCGATCAATCCCGGTCACTTCATTGAGTTCAGGGTTAGAAATCTTGAAACCAACACTTTTGATACACTCAAGTATGGGTTTAAAAATTCGCCGGAATTCTACAACTCCGGGTTCCCCGAGGATAAGCAGCTCGCCTTGATCAAAGCATCCGATGCGGATAAATATAAATTCGATGCGATTGTAAATCCTAAAAAGTTCAGTCAAGATTTTAACGCTTCGGTAAAAAGAAATACGAGTTTCGTCATTGATTGGATCAAGCCCTTTGGCACCATTTTCGTAAGTATGTTAAAGCTGATCGCCATTCCGTTGATCCTAGTATCCCTCATTGACGGTATTTCCAATTTGACGGATATGACCAAGCTCTCCCGGATCGGCGGCAAGACCTTAGGGCTTTATATCATTACCACTGTCCTTGCGATTACGATTGCTTTGCTATTGGCCAATATTGTAAACCCGGGAGCCTACGTATCCAAAGAAAAGCGGGAACAGTTGAAAGAGCAATATGCCTCTCAAGCGCTTCTGAAGCGAGAAGAAGCTTCCGGTGTGAAAGAATCAGGCCCTTTGAAACTGCTAGAAGATATTGTTCCCAGCAACATTTTTAATGCCATGACCAATAATAGGAATATGTTGCAGGTCATATTCTTTGCCATCCTCTTTGGCATATCCATGATCATGACCCCAAAAGAACAGTCCAAGCCGGTCAAGGGCTTTTTTAAGGGTATTAATGCCATAATACTGCGGATGGTTGATATTATCATGAGGTACTCCCCTATCGGTGTTTTTGCTTTATTGGCAGGACTTATTGTAGAAACCGCTGCAGATGCAAGCCTTTTTGTTGCATTAGGGGTGTATGCCCTCACGGTCCTTTTTGGACTGGCTTTTATGGTCTTTGCCTTTTATCCCGTGGTTCTTACCTTTTTGACCAAGATCAAATACAAAGATTTTTTCAAAGGAATGTTCCCGGCCCAGCTACTGGCATTTTCCACGAGTTCAAGTGCCGCCACCTTACCCGTGACCATGGAACGGGTAGAAAAAAACCTGGGCGTATCGGAAGAAGTGGCCAGCTTTGTGCTGCCCATGGGGGCTACCATTAATATGGACGGCACCAGCATCCATCAAGCCATATCTGCGGTGTTCATTGCCGTAGCTTTTGGTCATGACTTAACATTAGGAGACCAGCTGACCATTGTACTTACGGCCACGCTATCCTCCATAGGAGCCGCGGCAGTGCCCGGTGCTGGACTGATCATGCTGGTGATCGTACTGGGTGCCATAGGCGTAGATCCCGCAGGACTGGCGCTGATCATCGCCTTGGACCGCCCGCTGGATATGTGTCGTACCGTGGTGAACGTAACCGGGGATGCTACGGTAGCGTCACTGGTGGCAAGCTCGGAAGGTGAACTCAGTGAAGGGATAGATCTTGAAAAACTAGCCCACGAAGAAGAGTTGGCAGTAGCAGTAAACGGGGAAGACGTGGAGAAATAAAAGTAACTGGAACTAACTCCCAGCTTAATTGTTTTTCTTTTATCGGATTGAATGAAGAAATTATGCAAGTAGATAATAAAAGAGTAGTTAACTTATACCTGGAAGCTAACCCCAACCCTAATTCACTGAAGTTCGTCGCTAACTTTATGTTATTGCCAGCAGGGGTAAGCCATGACTTCCCGAGCAAGGACAGTGCAGAAAAAGCACCTTTGGCCTCCGAGTTATTCGATTATGATTTTGTAGACAGGGTCTTCTACATGAGTAATTTTATTACCGTAACGAAAAAGGAAGAGGTAGAGTGGGTTGAGATCAGGAATACATTAAAAGAACATATACAGGTCTACCTAGAGTCCGGGAAACCTATTATTTCAGAACTGACAGAGGAGCCCGTAGTCAACGAAAATGACTCCGAAACGGTTAAAAAGATCAAAGGGATCCTAGATGAATACATCAAGCCGGCAGTGGAACAGGACGGTGGCGCCATTGCATTCCAATCCTATCAAGATGGAGTAGTAAAAGTCCAGCTACAAGGATCTTGCAGCGGATGCCCTTCTTCTACCATCACACTTAAAGCGGGGATAGAAAATTTACTCAAACGCGCCCTTCCGGAAATACAGTCTGTAGAAGCTGAAAGCGTCTGACCTCAAAGTTTGCATACCTTTTTACCCAGTTGTTGGCACCTAGCGAAGCTGGGTTAAGAGGTGCTGGTAAGAATAAGCAGGGTATTTCCATGGGTATGTATGATTACCAACAGATGATCTATTTTTAAACGACTCACCCTAAGAGCTTAAAAGTATTTTTACCCATGTTATCTTTAACAAAAAAGTTAAAGATATCTCATAACCAGTTGTTTATAAATATAATTAACAATTATAAGATTATTTTACTGAATTCTAGTAAATTATAAATTTTATTATATTTTATTGTTTTAAATAGGTTACTTCATAGTATTTGGGTCACTAACCTTCATAACTAAAACCCAAATACTATGAAAAGCTTTTATTCAATTATCTTCCTAGTGGTTTTTCTTACCACGAGTGCTGCGGCGCAATTTCAAAACTCGTATGGCACGGGCAGCCCCGATTACGGTCTTTCGTTAGACTTCACACGCTTTGACAAAGGGTACATCCAAGCTGGCTTTACTGCAGAGAATTTTTTTGGTGGAGGGGATGCCACTTTGATCAAAACCGATGATGTAGGCAGTCAACAATGGGCCGGTGTCTATGGTGGGCAAGAGCCCGATCTTTTCTATTCTGTAAGGTACCAAGAGCCTGGAAAAGACTTACCGGTATACGTGGCTACCGGGTACACCGATAGCTTTGGCTTCGGATCATCAGACGTATACCTGGTAGGTACCGATGTGAATGGTATCCCCCTGTTTAGCAGCGTATTTGGAGGTAAAAATAGGGATAACGGCAATTGTATTCAGCCCATTAGGGACCGTGAATTTGGCCCCGGCCTCGTCATTGTAGGAGAAACACTCAGTTTCCCGGAACTCTTCCCGGGTAATAATGTCTACGTTATTAAGACTGACCCCTTTGGGAACCTCGTACAATCTGTAGTGATCGGGGGGGACGGCAATCAACGAGGCCTTTGGATCGAGCAAACCAAGGACGGCGGTTTTATCATCTCTGGCTCTACTACACAAAGTTGTACGTTCGACCCTACTTCGCGTGACCGTGAGGATATTCTTATCATTCGCCTCAGGCCTGATCTTAGCGTAGCTTGGAGCCGTACTTTTGGCAGTTTTGAATTCAATGATTCTGATGTTGCTTACAGCATTATCGAAAACGAGGACGGGTCTTTTACCGCTACAGGCGTAACACGCTCTTTCGGGATCAATAACAGCCAAGACGCTTTCCTATTAAACCTTGATGCAAGAGGAGGATTGAATTGGTTTAAAACGTATGGCTTGGAAAATGTAGAGGTAGGCCTCTCCTTGAAATCTCACCGGGACGAGGCAGGGAGGTTATTCTACACCGTACTCGGCTACCGGTATGAGCCAACCTCTCTTACCTGGTATGATGCCTATATGTTCCGAACTGACCAGGCAGGTAATTTGCAGTGGACACGCCGGTATGGGCTGGAAGGCTTGGATATCGGGTATGAGTTAACAAAAAATGTAGACCCTGGCTTTGCCTTTACCGGGTACACCACTTCTTTAGGCACAGGCAACCCTGACTTTTACTTGGTAAAAACCGACATTAACGGTAAATCTTCCACCCTTTGCGAGCGTGAAATTGAACAAAGAGAGATCCGTCATGAGCCCTGTATTACCAAAGGACTACAGTTTGTGTATGTAGATCCATGGGAGCCTATCGATCCGATCTTCGAGCGCATTGAATACAAAGAAGACCAATGTCCTGTGGCAGGTGTAGGCGCTGTCCAGCCAGCGGCCCCTATAGAAGAAAAGCTCTCCGCTTTCCCTAACCCCGGCCAAGAAGTACTCAACCTGTCACTAGCCGAAAAGTACGAAAGCGCAGAGGTGGTATTATTACAAGCTACTACAAACACTGCTGTATTGAAAAGTAAGATCACAGGTTCTCAAAACCTGTCCTTGGACATCAAAGACATTCCAAAAGGTATGTATATCATCCAAGTAACGACAAGCGATGGTGAAGTAATAAAAAAACGATTTTTCAAAGACGGAGACTGATCCTACCCTAGCAAGTTTTGGGTAAGAAATACCCTAGTTAAGTGTAATTGGACGGCTAGCTATTTTTTCCAATCCCGTTCTTAAAGTCGGCAGTTGGCAAAGAGCAATCGGCAATCCTATAATTTTTTTGCCCACTGCCCTTTGCCGATTGCCGACTGATCAATAGCTCATCCTGTACCCAGTACATCATTTGAGGTTTCACTTAACGAGAGATTTAATGATAAAGAAGTCGGCCAGGTAGCCCATCAAAAACGAAAAAACCCTTCTTTAACGTCATTCCGGCCGATGGTGGTGGACCAGCCTATGCGAGAGCCGGAATCTGCTGGGTCGGTAACCGTAAATCGTTCTCTTTGTAGCCTACTGGGTTCTCGTTCGGCGACTTCGCAGATTCCTGCTCGCACCTCTATCTCCCCACGGAGCTGGCAGGAATGACGTTCATTTTTTAATCGAGTCCAGGTCAATAGTAAAACCAAGGCCTCCCAATGACGGGTAGCCTTTTTTGTTTTATACAAATGCCTACTCGGTCAACTGACTCACCAGCGTATAGCAAGGAAACGCCGGAAATACGATAATCTCCCAAAAGACCAATCCTGCTGCACAGTTAATAACTCTCTCGTAGTATTTGGCAATGTTTTTGTATCGCTCAAGATATTATTCACCCATTAAATTCATAAAATGAAACTATTCACCTTAATGATCACCCTTGCATGCATCTCAGCAGTATCCACTTTACAGTCACAAGACATCAATGCGTTAATGAAAGGAAGTAAAGTAGTTGGCGGAGGTATTAGCGTATCGTTTTCAGATGATGAATTTGAGCCAGACGCCTTTGATCCTGACCAGATTCAGACGAGTGATTTTACTAGTTTTTCCTTCAGACCTTATGCCGGTAAATTCATTAAAGACCGGCTTTTACTTGGCGGACGATTACTGATTACAGCTTCCGACCAGGAGTCTACTATCCGAGATGGCATCTTTTCATCGGTCAACGAATCGGATGAGTTCAATATTGGCCTTGGGGTTTTCCTGCGGAAATACTACCCGATCGCAGGTAAATTCGGAGCTTTTGTGGAAACAGGCGTAGACTTTAGGACGTTAAACTCTGATTCCAAAAGGTCTAGTTTTAACGATCAAAATCCGACCACCGAGTTTTCCACGGAAAGAGATGGATCACTGGTAACAGCAGATATCGATCTTGGATTATATGTTTTCTTAGGCGAGAGATTTTCCTTAGAAACCAGTTTAGGTCGCTTGGCCTTCATACAATCGTGGGAAGACATTACCAGGAGGGACCTATTCCAAGACACGACCAATGAAAGTTCTACCGAAAGGAGCAATTTCAACATCAATTTCATCAACCAAATCTCTTTTGACCAACTGATCACGGTCAATTATTTCTTCTAAACACATCACCGGCAGGCGCCCTTATCCAATATTGGCGCCTGTCCAAAATTAGACATGGGTTAAACCTACTCCTCCATGGTATGATCCCGCCACTAGTGTTAAGTTAAGCGTAATCTGACGGCCCAAGTCTTGCTCTTTTTGCCTTATACTTCACCATAAAAAGACTCGCGTAGCTAAGGCTATGATTACTTTTTATTGCTTCGTCTACTACAAAAATTTCGGCGACTTAACCATCATCTTACACTTAACTTAACACTAGGACTACTTTGTCAGATTTAAGTAATTGATAATGAGGTTTGTAGTTTCAAACCTATTGCCAGCGAGTTGCAAAGGATGGGTGATCCAC
>JANQLQ010000077.1 GCA_028280565.1 Fulvivirga sp. | reverse complement strand
TAAGTCCAGTTTTCATTTTCTTTTGCGCGCCCAAAAGAAAACGAAACAAAAGAAAAGGGCGCCAGGAACAAAGCCCATTTTCCCCTCAAAACGCGCTATACAGCTCCTATAGGCCGCTTACCCGCAGGCCTCAAATGTGCCGCGCTGTTCCTGGATGTCCCCCCTCGAAACGCCACTTGGATTCTCAATGATACCCTATGGATTTAAGGTACAATGCTAGCGCGAGTGCTCCTAGTACCCAATGGCTACGCGTTGCCAAAGCGAACCAGTTTGGTGTTTTTATGAGGGTTTGCCCGGATTAGGTACTCCTATTCATCAATGATTCAACAATGATGAAGTTATAGACTACATATTTACATATTAACGGTTTCGATCACGTCTTTCAGCATTTCGTTGCCGAATTCCTTTTCCTGTGCTGCTAGGTTTACTTCCACCCGCATGGCTTTTAATCCTTGGGCGCCTTGAAGCTCTTGGAGTTCATGATGTTCTACATTATCCGTAAGGTAGTTGATGGACTGTAGATAGCTAATGTATTTGCTATACTCCTGTGCTTCCCTTTGGCCGGTGTAAACGATGGCTATTTTGCCGGGCTGTGTGAGCCTTTCTTCGCTATTTTTAATGTAGGCTTTGTCTATTCGTTTTTTTACAATTTCGTATCGAATATTGTAAGCCCCATCTACGTCAAAGTGCTTTTCATCTTTCCTGAACCGGATGGCTAACGGATCACCATGGACCAGGATCAACTGGGTGATGTTAAGTTTCTTAGGGAGCTGTTTTTTGAGGTCTTCGATCTTTAAGGCTATTTCACACATGGTGATCAACTGCCACAAACGGAAGTTCCTAAGATAGATCTCATCAAATTTCTTGTCTTTTACCAAAGACTGCCCAAGGTATAGGTTGTATTCCACACCATCGGTCTTATACTTCTCAAAGTAGTGTGGAAATATTTCCTGTGCCTGTTGCTCTACACGGTCCAGGTGGGCAGAGATACACTCATTAATGGTCATCAAGCTGGTCTCAAAATCCCTTCGTTTTTTGTAGATCACCCCCAACTGCGGATCCAGCATGTTTTCATAGTCTTCAATAATGGGGAGCAGCATACTATCCTCTTGCTTAAAGTGCCTGAAGGTTGGTTCTATTTCTTGCTTTAAGAATTGCAGCACTTCAGACTCATCGCCGGAGTTGAGTCCCGGTGATATTTTTTCGATTTGCTGATCCACCCTGAAATTGACCTCATCTAGGATGGGCATCTTTTTGTATTCCAAAATAGTGGAAAGCACCTTTTTTACCTCTTTAAGGTTGGCCAGTAAGTCTTGCCGTATGGCTTTACTTCTTTCCACCGATGAATTCCGGATGTCCGACAATCCATACAGGGGATAGACGTCGGGAAAAGTGATGTCATCCATGGTAGCTCTTAATCCTCCACGCCGTGCATTTAGAATTTCGAAACCTGCCTCTAAGAACTTCCACTCCACGGTAGGATGGATAGCGGTACATTCTTTTTGTATCAGGGCTCTTACTTCGGTACGCATTTCCCCTAACACACGCACTACCGCCGAGGTGAACATGGGCAATATATTTTCCAGCTTGTCAGCGTTAACAGGATTTAATTTTCCAGCGTGTGGACTTACAAGTTCTAGTATACCTACTACTTCCCCGGCATTGATGAGTGGGGCGATCACTACACTTTTAAATCCTTTTTCAATCAGCTTTTCTTCTATGTGTGTCTTATTTTCAAGTTCTTCCAAATTTTCGATGGCCAGCGGTTTCTTGCTTTCGTATGCTCTTTCGTAAACAGAGTCGTTAAAATAGGTGCAAGTCAGGCCTTCCCTATATTCAGGCATGATCAGGCTGTCCCATTCGTTCGCCCCATAGTTGGTGATGATGTTATTGTTTGCATCAAAATAAGTAATGCCGAGCTCCATATCGGGAAGCTTGAAAATAGAACGCAGGCGCTGTTGTATCGCCATAAAGTTCTGTTCGCAGGTGATGGCATCTTTCCTAAGGAGGTAGTATTTGATGGCGGAAAGCATCTCTTCCGGCGTCACATCGATAAGCTGGAAGAGTGTGAACCCTTGAAATTCGAATTTACCCGGTTTGATGTACTTCAGCCACAGCTCAGTATCGTACAAATTATCGAGCAAATACCGGATGGTCTTTTTATCGATAGGATCAAGCTCACCTTTTAAGACCACATCGGTAAATTGGGTTTTCATCTCTACCTTGTAGATCTTGTTTAGTCCAGTATCTCCTTGGGGTGCAGTCACTAAAATAGGAAGGTCCATATCTATGCCGGCGCCATAGAACTTGTTAAGGATAATGATGCACGCCCGCATGATTTTCCCCGATTTTATGTCATTACCGGGGGTATTGAAAGTGAGGTCTGTCCGTATCCTGTCAAAGGGGAGGATCTCTTGGTAGCCGGGAGTGCTGTAAAATCCTTTATGCGCGAAAGGGACCAGGGCTCCACATAACTCTGATTCCAATAAGGCCGTGGGGAAAACAGCGCTCATTAGCAAGCCAAGGAGGTCCTTGTGTTGATCGAGCATGTCCAGGTCTTCAATGGGTTCTTTAAACTCCGGCGCTTGCTCGATCATTTTAAGTATGCTATCTGCAGGGTAGCCACTTAATGCATTTTTTCCATGCAGGTTCTCTTCCCAATACCGCACCAGGCTTGAAAGGTTGAGCACCGACTTAAAAGGAAATGAATCTAATATATCTTTAGTAATTTTATGATCCATATAATAGATGGTTAGCGTAGTTTTAGAAACGGTATTTGCTGAAAATAAGTTTAATTTCCAGGCGCTTTTGTAGGCTCCAAATGGTTGGCCTGGCAGAGATTACAGGCGGAATTTTGGATTCTGCTGGATGCCAGGAAATAGAAGTTCACCATGGCGTCCTTGAAAATTAGCTTTGATCATAAAACGTCTGTTTTTAGCAAACTAGGCTTCATTTTAAAGTGTTTCGGGTAATACCAGCCTGGAAGTGAACAGTTTAAGCGGAATTTCGTGGTTCTAAGTCCGTGGTTTTCATTTTCTTTTGCGCACCCCAAAGTAAACGAACCAAAAGAAAAGGGCGCCAGCAACAAGCCCATTTTCCCCTAAAAACGCGCTTGCCAGCCGCTATAGGGCCGCTAGCCCACAGGCCTCCAATGTGCCGCGCTGTTCCTGGATGTCCCCCCTCCTTACGCCACTTGAATTTTCAATGATGTTCTTCAAAGGTCCGTCCCGTTGGAGTACCATGGGTCATGGGCTTTCGCGGGCGAACTGCTAATCATAGCAGGATGTCTTCAACGGGCTCCACTTTAGGAGGGAGTTCGGTTTCTCCCAGCATTTCACGTAAATCGATCTCTATGGTCCGGCTAATGGCGGTCATAGGTACGTCGTTCACATAATTTTCGAAAGGATCTTCACTATTGTCGCCAACGATCTCAATCGTAGTGAATATCCAGGAGATCAATATGGAAAACGGTATGGTGAGCCATACTACCTCTCCATCGGCTATTTTTTCAAATTCTTCTACCAGGCCAAAAGGCAGCAGGACCACGAATATCCACACAAATAATGAACTGAAATAGGCATACTGCCTGGGAAAAGGGGTGTTTTTGATCCTTTCACACATGCCTTGGAGGTTGTAAAACTCTTCCAAGGTACTCATCATTTGCATGTGGTAGAACTCGTCAACCAGCTTCCTTTCCCTGAGCTCTTTCAGCGCTTGACCTTGGTTTTTGACAATGTGTGTGGCTCCATTGGCTTTGGAGATGACCTCGGTATACTCTTCATTTGACAGGAAATTTGAGATATGTTCCGTACAATCCCGGTCATTGGCCAGCTGGAAATCCGGAACGTAGGATAAGTTTTTTCGATCCAGCATTGTGGTCCGCCGCAGTTGGATGCGAAGCGCATTCACCCAAGCGATATGCCGGTAGACCAAGTCACGATGGATCTCCTTCAACTCATCCCCCGACACTTTTTCCGTAGTATGCAAGTTAGATACGAAAGAAAGTACTTGGTTAGCCCACGTCCTGCTGTAGTTGACGATCCCTCCCCAGATCTTTCTCCCTTCCCAAAACCGGTCGTAGGACTGGCTATTTTTAAAACCCACGTAAAACGCCACGGCAATGCCAATGGTGCTTATCGGCAGGAAAGGGATACCGATATTGACGCCGTAGGTTTTTAACACGCTATAGCAGGCAACTACGAGTATGGACCATAATGTGAACTTACCAATGTTCTTCCATGCAAACGACCATACCATTCGGGCCTTTATATTTCTTCGTACATACATAGGATTAAATATAATACTGTCAAGTCACAGGCTAAAGCATCTTGATCCCGAATTTTAGATGTGCGACGGGTTTATTATATTTTATTTTCAAAAAATACTTGAAAAAGTCGATGGATGCCTGGTGTACTGCCAGCCAATTTTTGTACCATAAGAAGCCATGGATTTCGCTTGGGAAGAGGACCAGTGTCAAGCTAAGCCTTAAATGACGTATTGTGAACAGTATGAGCTGTTTGAAGTATTGATCAGTTGGCAATAGGCAAAGGGCAGTAGGCAAAAAATAGGGGGTCTTGAAAATTAGCTTTGGTAGTAGAACGTTTAATTTTGGCAATTTAAGTTATGTTTTAAGATGTTCCGGGTAATGCTATCTTCGTAATGAGCAATTTAGGCGGGATTTTGTGGTTCTAAGCCCGGTTTTCATTTTCTTTTGCACGCCCAAAAGAAAACGAAACAAAAGAAAAGGGCGCCAGCAACAAAGCCCATTTTCCG
>JANQLQ010000075.1 GCA_028280565.1 Fulvivirga sp. | reverse complement strand
TAAGTCCAGTTTTCATTTTCTTTTGCGCGCCCAAAAGAAAACGAAACAAAAGAAAAGGGCGCCAGGAACAAAGCCCATTTTCCCCTCAAAACGCGCTATCCCGCCCTATAGGCCGCTTACCCGCAGGCCTCAAATGTGCCGCGCTGTTCCTGGATGTCCTCCCTCGAAACGCCACTTGGATTCTCAATGGCACCCTCGTGGTAAGTCAAGTCTACCGGGTATGGGATGAGTTATGTTCGGGGTATTGATCAGTGGGCAAAAGGCAAAAAGCAGTAGGCAAAAAAATCATGGATTGCCTACTGCCCTTTGCCAACTGCCGACTTTAAAACGGGATTGAAAAAATAGGACTACCTTTCCAGATTTAAGTCATTGATAATGAGGTTTGTATTCTCAAACCTACTGCCAGCGAGTTGCAAAGGATGGGTGATCCACATCCTGTTCTAAATCCATTCAACACCCATACCTAAAAACGTCATTCCTTACTTTTCTAACCTCGTCATTCCTTGCAGCCTGTGCGTTGGGCTGGGCGTGACAAGGAATCTGCGAAGTCGTGAAACGAAAACCCAGTACATTCAAAAAAAGGCACACGTTCAACGATGCAGCAGATTCCGGCTCTCGCGCAAGCCCGCACCCTCGCCACCGGCCGTAATGACGATAAAGAAGGTTTTTTTCGTTTTTGATGAGGATACCCAACGGCCACTCTTATCGTTAAATTCCTGTCTATCAAATAATTGAATATGACAAAGTGCTAGCGTAGCACCGGTTTAACTTCACAGTGTGAAGCTACTGTCACTTTTATGATCCATACGATTAACAACGATCACTTCTCCTCTACGATCACAAGATCCCAGGGCTCCAATTGGATTTCTCCAGCCGTATTGATATCCTTTCCGCTAAATAACTCAATGCCTGGGTCGAACGGGTAGGAAAACGATTGGGCCACCGGGGAGTAATTCAAGAAATAATGCACCATCTTTTTCATCTTGTTTTGGCCGCTTCGGGTAATCAATGGGAAAGCAAGCTTTTGAGTTCCATCGGCTACTTTCGCCTCTATTGCCGCTTTTTGTATCACTTTTTCCAGGATGGCCTGCGAGGGCCAGGTGCCTAGGTAGGTGACACTTCCTTTCCCATAGCGATTTTTTGTTATCGCTGCATACTTCCCCCAATGCGGGTGATCGTAACTGGCTATCACCTCGGCGCTTTCTGCATTGAGTAATTCTGCCCAAATAGAGACATAATTTTCCTCAACGGCCACTTCGAAAGGGTTCTCTTTCAAAGGCAACTTGTCGATGTTAGTAAACTGCTGGTAAGAGATCCCCGCTGGCTCCCGCAGTGCCCCAGGTTGCCGGAGGGTATGGACCTGTACGTTTTCATTAGAAAACCCACTTTTAAAAGCATACAAAATATGCCCCCCATCTTTTGCAAAACGGTTGAGTCTTTCGAGTTCCTTTTCGCTGGCCACATAAAGCGGGGGGACCAGGATCAATTTGTACTTTGAAAGGTTTTGTGAAGTGTGGTCTATGAAATCACACTCGATGTTTGCTTTAAACAGAATTTCATAAAAATTCCGTACAATATCATTGTAATTCAAGCTTTTACTGAAATAGAACCAGTCTAAGGCCGAAAGGGATTCGTTGCTGAAGTAAATGGCCACCTTATTGGACTTCTCTAAGTTTACAAGGTGCTTGCCCAATTTTTGAAACTCCGTAGCGATCTGCTTAGCCTCTAAGAAGGTGGGGTTAGGTTCCATATCATGAGACAGCAGGCCTTTCCAGTACGTTTCGGCAGCGTTATGGATGGAGTGCCAGGGCCAGTAGGCTACCATGTTTGCGCCGGAGGCCAAGTGGCTGTAGGCCTGTAATCGTAACTGCCCGGGGTAATGTAGCCGTTGCTTGGCCGTGTTCAAGATGCTCTGGGCCTGCGTTTCTACTACCAAATAATTATCTTGTTTCATGGACCGTGCCAAGTCACCCGCGAGCCCGATCGTTACCCCGTCCAGGTCATCCTGTGTTTTATGGTAGATATCGATGCCGGCAATATCTAAGGCCCGGCTAGCTTCAAAATGGTCTACATCCGGTTGAATGGCGTAGCTGCCATCTCGCCATTCTAAATCAAAATTTTGCATTACAAATTGCCCTGGCCGTTTGTATTCGTTTACAATGTCCACTTGCCAGGCCAAGAAATCTGTGACCAGTTGGCGCTGAAAGGTTTTAAATTCATTGATCAAACTAGCATTAATGGAGCCAAGGGTGGAGGGCATGTCCTCCCAGTGGAATATAGAGTTACTCCAGTAATTCAGTCCGTAGGCTTTTGTCATTTCTCCCGGTGAAGTAAATTGGGTTTGGAGGTATTTTACAAATTGCTTTTGGACATTTTCACCGCCCGTTTGGTAGTGTTTGGTCTCATTGTCTACCTGGTAGCCGATCACGGCAGGATGGTCATGGACATAGTCGACCAGTTTCCGGATGATCCTCTCGGCATAATAACGATACGTAGGATGGGAGATGTCCATATTTTGACGGGGCCCATACAGGCTCTTTCCTTGTTTGGTCTCTACCAATATTTCCGGGTGTTTTTTGGCAAGCCATGAGGGGATCGCATAGGTAGGTGTGCCTACGATCACATCGATATCATTCCTATGCATGATATCTAGTACTTTACCAATGTAATCCAGGTTGAACTCTCCGTCTCGGGGCTCTTGAAAGGCCCAAGTCGATTCTGCAATACGTACCATATTGATACCACACTCCTTCATAAGCTTTACATCTTCCTCAAGCCGTTCAGAGGGCATATACTCCGGGTAGTAGGCCACACCGTAGAGTATTTTCTCCATACTCGAAGCCTTGAAGGACTGGCCTGTGAGTACCGAAGCCATGAAAATGAAGGATAAAAGAAGGAATAGTGTCTTGGACACTAGGATGGGATCAATACTTTGGCACGTTAGGCCGACGGGTTTTATCATAGCAATAGGTATTCTTTATTTATGAGAGTAGTGGACCCGACTTTTCTCACAAATTCAAAGAATAAAAAGTGTTTTTTATTGAAGAGCTATGGGCAATTCACTCTAAAACAGAACGCTAAGTTAGACTTGCCAGGCCTTTCAATAGGGTGTTTAAAAAGTATCTGCCGCCCCACCATCTACCGGTAGGACCACACCTGTTACGTATTTGGACGCTCCTGATGATAAGTATAGTGCGGCATACCCGATGTCATGGGGTTCTCCAAATTTCTTCATGGGTATCCTGCCCAAAGTTTTGGCCTTGCGCTGGGGATCAGCGTTAAGGGCGTTTTCCATCATGGGAGAGTGGATCCATCCCGGGGCGATCGCGTTGATCCGGACGCCGTGTTCGGAAAACTCGGTGACTAATGTACGCATCATACCGAGTATCCCGGTCTTTGAAGCAGAGTAAGCTACCACACGGTCTATTCCAAACAATCCTGCCATAGAACTGACCAGTAAGATCGATCCCTGTCTTCTTAGGAGCATGTGCTTAGCACATTCACGGGTGAGGGAGAAAACGGCCAAAAGATTGGACTCTATGATCTTCAAAAATTCATCGTCGGAAGTTTCGGTGGCATACTTTTTAAGATGCTGGCCGGCATTGTTCACCAAAATATCGATGGGGCCATAAACATCTTCCAAGTGATTAACGAACGCCGGTATTTTTTCAAATTGTGTGACATCGAACACTTCATAAGAAGCATTAACGCCAAGCTTTTCAGAAGCTTGCCCAAGCACCTCTTCCCGGCGGCCCGTAATAATCACCTTAGCGCCGTTTTGGATGAAGACTTCCGCAATACCGAGCCCGATCCCGGTACCTCCGCCTGTGATCAATGCTGTTTTGTCTTCTAATGTCAATGGGTTTTGCATATGGATTTTGGTGTTATACCAAGTTTAGTATTGTCAAGTAATGCTTGCCCAGCTATCTTAAGAAACTGGAAGTAAGCATTTTGAAACTAGTATCATGAAAATGACCGTACTTTCGATCATAACTCGTTGATCTTTCATTCAAAAATTGTTGATCTTAAAAAGTTTCAAGCTTTCAAACTTACCTTTATCCCAGTCTTTTAACAAGTCATTGGTTTTCATATTCCTATGTTTTCCCTAGTTCTACTAGGTCACATTCCGTTATGTGGTAGAGAGGGATTTAACGATAAAGGAACCCTTGAGATACCCCCAGCAAAAACAAAAAAAACTTCTTGATCGTCACTCTGCCTGCCACCCGTGCCTGTTGCATGAACCGGAGATTTTCCTCGATGATCATGTTCCGACCCAGTCCAAAACCCAGCTTCATACTACAATTTACAAGCTCTCCGGGTTCACGTTGAGTTTTCGGCCCACGCCTTTAGAATCAAAGATCTCTATGCTTTGTGCACTGTTGGGGATAAAAAATGTTCTTGAAGATTGCCCCAGGTAACCGGAACCATAGTAAAACTCTAGTTTTGATACGGACCCGTTATTGTGCGTGATAATAGCGTAGGCATCCTGTGCATTGATATCTGCAATTTCCTGGTGGATAGGCTTTCCAAAGGCCTTAATATCCGCATCATTGCACGCTACCAGGTACAGGGTGGTATCGTGGGTCAAAAGTTTAACAATGCCCCGCGTATCCCCAGGGGTAACAAAGCCACTTTCAGTATGACTAAGCCCGGTGAAATTCCCCAAACCATCCCCTAAGAGAAGGTGACCGATAGAACCGTCCAAGAAACCACTTAGAAGTTCACTGTCGCGGCGATTGCCGGTGAGTAAGATGTCTGCAAAACCATCGCCATTGATGTCCTCGGTATTGATCCCATAAACAGGTGCGGTTTGGGCTTCCAAGGGAAGGGGCTTCATTTGAAATTTACCTCCCCCAAGGTTTTCGATATAAGACGTTTCTAGGGTTGTGACCTCCATTTGAAGAGCCCCGCTTAATTCGTTTTCGGTGAAAAGATCCTCAAACTTCGCTATAGCATAATCGTGGTACCGGGGGAATCGCTTCCGGGTAAAATTCATTTGTGCGATCAGCGCATCACGGGAGGGGAGCGGGTATTGTTCACCTTGTACGTAATAACCAATAACCGGGTCGATGCTCCCGTTCTGATCGAAGTCTTTGGCCACTATCCTTAAGGGAGCATCCTGACTGGCGGTGAGCTCGTTATTTTTACCGTGGTTTCCTACCACGTAATCGATGTCCCCGTCCCGGTCAAAGTCAGCCGCCGAAATACTGTTCCAAAAGCCAGTTAAATGCCCAATTTTAGTTTCTTGAGTAACATTTTTCAATATACCGTGATCATTTTTAAAGAAACTTACAGGCATCCATTCACCGGTCACCACTAGGTCAGTCCAGCCGTCGTCATCAAAATCCGACCATAAGGCCGCGGTGACCATCCCAACCTTCGATAGGTCCTTGGGGGTGATGTCCGTAAATTTCCCCCGGTCGTTTTCCAGTAAAAAACTACGATCGGCTTGCGGATAACTTTGGGTGAGCACGCGGGCACCCACAAAAAGGTCGATATCTCCATCCCGGTCAAAGTCACAACCATTCACTGTACTACTGTTAGCGGTGACCTGGGGTAAGGCTGCTTCGAGTAAGACAAATTGCCCGCTGCCATCATTGATGTAAAGCCGGTCTTGGTAGAACTCTTCCCTGTAGTTCCGGGGAAATTGGTTGCCCCCGCTAGACGCATAAAGGTCCAGGTCGCCATCTCCATCAAAATCGAACAGCAGCAGGCCCTGGTCTTCATGTTTTGACGATCCTGCCAGGGATCCGCCTTTTATCAATTTGCCACTTTCAGTTTGAAGCCAAACAAAAGTAGTGTCCTTAAAGCTGCTGCCGACTACCAGGTCCTCCCTGTGGTCTCCATTAACATCCCCTACGGCCAGCGCAGGACCCTCCCGGGAAAGCATTTTCAGTAGTAAGGGCTGATTTTCAAAGTCGATCAGCGAGTTTTCCCGGTGCCGTATGGGTTGAACTCCCGGGGTTTGATCTGTAAGCAGGGGAGGTGCTGTTAATACCGTTTGCCTGCTGTCTCCAGTGGCGTTTTGATACTTTACGGTAATGGTTTGATTGGCTGTAACGTATTCAAGCCTTTGTTTTTTCCCATTGGGCCATACCACTACCAAACTATCAGCCTGCGCTGCGCCGCCCAATCCAACATGGAATATAGGCTCAACGGAAGAAACATACCCGCGTACAAGGTAATGTTCGAAGTATTGAAACTTTCCCTGGCAATAAACAAACAACTTGGTGCCGATCCCCAAAGGATTTAACGTACTACCTTCCAATTTTACCCTGAGGTAATGATGATTGCTTCCTCCTGCGGCATACAGGTTTTCATATATGGAGGCAGTTTCGTTAATATTATTGGTGACGAGGTCCAGGTCTCCGTCGAGGTCTAGATCAGCATAAGCGGCCCCGTTGGATAACCCGGGAGAATTGAGCCCCCATTCGAGTGACATATTAGAAAAAATTAAGTCCCCCGTATTCCTGAAAAAATAATTTGGGATCTTAATGGAAGGCAATTTTTTCATGCTTTCATAACTCTTTCGCTTTCGAGCTTCCGGGGTGCCAAAAGGGTTATTGCCTCCCGTGGAATATACAATGTAATCCAGGTCTGTGATGTCCCTGCCATAGCCATTAGAAACAAAGAGGTCTTTCCACCCGTCGTTATCCATGTCTAGGAACAATGGAGCCCAGCTCCAATCTGTTTTGTGGATACCGGCGAGCCGCCCGATCTCGCTAAAACCGACCCCCTTGCGTTGAAGCTGCAAAGCGTTGCGTACGAATTGAGGCGAATATCCGAAACGGTAGCGTAAAAGCTGGCTATTGTAATTCATGGCCGGGGTCATTGTTTTGTGGTGTTTGTTGGTTTCGGGAAGCATATCCATTTCCACAAGGTCTGTAAGCCCGTCGTTGTTAAAATCGGCAATGTCCATGCCCATGCCATTGTGAGATACTTGGCTGAAATAAGCCGATAAGCTATCCGTAAAAGTGCCATCACCATGATTGATCCAGAGCAGGTCATTGGTGATGAAATCATTGGCACAATAAATATCTGGCCACCCGTCATTGTTCACATCCATTACCCCAACCCCTAAACCATACCCTTCGGCGGTGATACCGGCGGCTTCGGATACATTTGTAAATGTAAGATCCCCGTTGTTTCGATACAGCCTGTCCGTGGTGATGCCTTCCCCTTTGAGTTTTCTTGGCCTGAGGTCGTTGTGGTTCTTATTCTCAATCCCGTTGGTGAGTAAATAGGCATCCAGGTCCTCATCCCCGTCATAATCAAAAAAAACAGCTTGGGTGCTATACCCGGGATCGTCAAGGCCATAAGCCGCTGCCTGCTCAACGAATTCGTTATTCCCTTGGTTAATGAAGAGCAAGTTTCGTCCTTTGTCAGAATACTCTTTATCTGCTACGCTCACGTAAATGTCCAGCAGGCCATCCGCGTTCAGGTCTACCATTGATACCCCGGTACACCACACCTTGGTGCCTATGCCGGCCTGCTCGGTGATGTCGGTAAACTGCATGTTCCCCTGGTTTAGATACAACCGGCAAGAGACCAAGTTACCGGCAAAGAAAATATCCGGTAACCCGTCGTTGTTAATATCACCAATACCTACGCCGGCGCCATTGTAAATGTAGAAATGCTCCAGCGGGTTTAGCGAATCCGTCTCTACGATCTCGTTGTTGAACGTGATGTTCGTTTTATTTGGGGACAGTAACCTGTATCCTTCCGGCTTAAACTGCCGACCACACGCCACGGTTAATATGGCAATGAGCACAATGGAATATCTCATTTTTTCCTCCTCGAATTAAGTAAGAGAGTACGGCACCTATACACTCTCATTAAAAAAATGTCGCTTTTTTAACTTAACCCGTTCACAATAGGGTGGATCGGGGCTTTACCGTGTCATGACAGTAACTACAACCTAAAGCAAAAGACAGGGTAAGTCTTTACGAGCCAATGTATTCAATTAAATGCCTAGGTGCAACAAACCTACCGGGTGCTGCGGGTATTGACTTATCGAAGGCTGTAGGATCGTGTTACTTAACCTGCAATCCAGCCAGGTACGACCAGGGAGGCAGGAAGCGAGTTTCGTCCAATACAGTGAGTGTAGGACCAGGATAACTTTGCGCAAGTATGCCCGGTGCAGGAGATCGTAAAAAAGTATGGGGTAGACCTGTGAGGTTGTGTAGGTAATGGACTCTTCTTACCAGTGTATTTAATTTTTTATAATTGGTTAGATATGGAAGGGGCTGTTCTATGGGGCGGCCTTTCTTATAATGTGACATTTTATGAGTAAAAGCTGGAAAAGTCTTGGTGTGTTACTACCGGTAGCCATCATGTTATACCTTATGGCATGCCAACCGGGGGATACTGCCAAGGTCACATCGGACAATACCAATAAGCGTGTAGATAGTGTATTGCAGCTCATGACGCTGGATGAAAAGATCGGCCAATTGAACCACTTAAAAGGAAATTACACCACGGATATCTATGAACAGCACCTGGATCTCGACAGTGTTATTGTACACGGGCAGGTCGGCGCCTTAACTCCCTTTACCGAAATGCGAGATCTCATCCACTGGCAGAAGCTGGCAGTCGATGAAAGCCGGCTGGGCATCCCATTACTTTATGCGGCTGATGTTATTCATGGCTACAAAACAATTTTCCCGGTTCCTTTAGGCCAAGCTGCGAGCTGGGATATGGAAGCGATCCGTAAAGCTGAACGCATTGCGGCAAAAGAGATGACTGCCGCAGGATTCAACTGGACGCTCGCCCCTATGCTGGATGTCACCCGCGAGCCACGGTGGGGGAGGGTTATGGAAGGACCGGGAGAAGATCCTTACCTCGCCAGTGAAATTGCCAAGGCAAGGGTAGAAGGCTTCCAGGGCCGGGACCTGGGACTGGACAATACAGTACTGGCCTGCGCAAAACATTTTGCCGCCTATGGAGCGATAGAAGGAGGCCGGGAATATAACACCGTGAGTCTCTCCGAAAATGTGCTGAGGGAAATTTATCTTCCCCCCTTCCAAGCCGCCGTAGCGGCCGGGGTGGGCACGGTTATGAATGCCTTTAACACTTTGGACGGTATCCCTGCCAGCGCGCATCGGTTTTTGATCAAAGATATTTTAAAAGGAGAATGGGGTTTCCAAGGCTTTACAGTTTCTGACGCCCACTCTTTTTACGAGCTTATTCCCCATGGGGTAGCTGCCGACAAAGAAGAGGCTGCCTATTTGTGCATGCAAGCCGCATCGGACACGGACCTCTGGGGACAAGTGTATAGTGAATCATTAGAAGGATTGGTCCTGGACGGGCGCATCCAGCAAGCCCAAATCGATGACGCCGCGAGACGAGTGCTTTATTACAAATTCAAGCTCGGCCTTTTTGATGATCCTTTCCTTTACCTTGACAGTACCAAGGGACAACAACAGTGGCTGACGGATGAACATAAGGCTGCTGCTTTGGACTTGGCAAGAAAATCATTAGTCCTCCTTAAAAACGATACCCAGTTGCTGCCCTTGTCAGATACCGGGCAAAAAATCGGTTTGATCGGTCCGTTAGCCAATAGCCGGGAGTATCGCGATCTTATGGGCAACTGGAAGGCCGCCGGGGATATAAACGATGTAATTACCATTTACCAAGGATT
The DNA here is from genome assembly GCA_028280565.1 of Fulvivirga sp. Taxonomy (GTDB): domain Bacteria; phylum Bacteroidota; class Bacteroidia; order Cytophagales; family Cyclobacteriaceae; genus Fulvivirga. The sequence continues at coordinate 1,178 of JANQLQ010000075.1, read as the reverse complement.
GGTAAAGAAAGTGGGCAGTGACAGGGTGCTTTTGGCGGAGGGCTGTGAAGGCTTTGGAAAATGCCCCGAAGATATGATCCGCCAGGCCTTGACCGTGGCCAGGCAGTCCGACGTATTGATCTTAGCGCTGGGAGAAAACGGGTATAGCTCCGGCGAGGCTGCCAGTAGGGCAAACATCTCCCTGCCCGGGGACCAAGAGAAGCTTTTAAAGGCGATCCATGCCCTAGGCAAGCCTACGGTACTACTTGTCTTTAGCGGGAGACCTTTATTACTCAATTGGGCCGAAGAAAATGTTCCATCGATCTTAGCCTGTTGGCAGCCGGGTACTATGGCAGGAGATGCTGTGGCGGATGTTCTCTTTGGTGGATATAATCCTTCCGGTAAGTTACCCATCACCTTCCCTTACCATTTAGGCCAGGTACCCATTTACTATAACCAGCTCAATACCGGGAGGCCCCGGCTAGGCCCGGACGATACGCGTTGGGGAGTGTCCAATTGGTCAGATGTACCTAATGAGCCGCTATACCCGTTTGGTTTTGGACTGAGCTATACGACATTTGAATACTCCGAGATTGACCTGGATAGAACGGTTATATCTTTTGATGGAGCCATTAACGCGCGTGTGACGGTCCGCAATTCCGGGAAATATAAGGGGGAGGAAACGGTGCAAATGTACATTCATGACAAAGTAGCCTCTGTCTCCCGCCCGGTCAAAGAATTGAAAGGTTTCAAAAAGATCGAGCTGGGACGGGGTGAAAGTAAGACCGTTTCTTTTAAGATAACCCCGGAAATGTTGAAATATTGGAATGCCCAGGTGGAATGGGTCGCCGATGAGGGAGAGTTTGATCTTTACGTAGGCCCTAATTCTAGGGATCTTAAGAAAGCGACATTCGTACTTGAAAAATAAGGTTTCATGACTTTAACCGTCACATAGAACGAGTCAAAAGGTTAAGTGAATGTGCTAAGGATGTGCAATAGGATCGCGTTGCTTAACCTACGACCAGTCACAGTTTCGAGTTTAATTTCCAGGTTTAACCGCAGGGTGTCCTTGAAAATTGAATTTGACTGGAGAACGTTTAATTTTGGCAAATTAAGCATTGTTTTTAAGATGTCTCGGGTAATGCAAACCTCGAAATGAGCAGTTTAAGCGGGATTTTGAGGTTCTAAGTCCAGTTTTC
>JANQLQ010000031.1 GCA_028280565.1 Fulvivirga sp. | reverse complement strand
GAAATTGAGGGGTCATTTTCAGTACGCCCAAAATTCGCCTTGATTCTTTGTGAAACCGCCTTTTTTTGGAAAACTTGATTTTAACCGGATACCAGTAATCTGAAATAGGAAATTAGTGGCACCAGGGGAAATCCAAGGACAGTAAGAAGCAAGATTTTGGAAATACTCCTTGAAATGGTTTCAATTTGATAACTTTTCTTTTCCTCTTTCAGCTTTCCTCTTTCAGCTTTCCTCTTTCAGCTTTCCTCTTTCAGCTTTCCCCTATTTAGCCCAATCACTTAAACCATTATACCGTTCAGTGTCCCAGGCTGCCTCATGACCAACTTATAGTTTCTCCTTCCTTCTGAATTCGTTTTTTTTACTTTACCGGAAATTAACTCACTTACTATGAAAAGGATCCTACTTCTACTTTTTACCTTGTGCTCAGCAGGCCTTGCCAAAGGGCAGGTTAACGCTAAACTGATGCGTTACGTAGATATTTCAGAAACCCAGGTCACTTTTGTTTACGGGGGCGATATTTGGGTGGTGCCTAAGACCGGCGGAACGGCCGTCCAGCTCACCCACTCTCCCGGGGAAGAATCTTACCCAAAGTTCTCCCCAGATGGATCGGAGATCGCTTACACCGCCAGCTACAATGGCAATAGTGATATTTTTGTAGTACCTACCAACGGCGGTGTGCCCAGGCGATTGACCTACGCTTCTTATTTTGATCGAATGGTGGATTGGCACCCTGACGGGGAACGTATTTTGTTTGCCTCCCGTAGGGAGGCTGGCATCCCTAGGGTGAACCAATTTTTCATGGTGAATAAAAAGGGTGGATTTCCTGTAAAGTTACCCGTACCCTACGGTGAGTTGGCGAGTTTCTCCCCCAGCGGCGACCAACTGGCCTACATCACGAAAATAACGGAAAACTATCCCTTTAAAAGGTATCGTGGTGGGCTTACCTCGGATGTGATCCTTTTCAACTTAAAGGACAACAGCGCAGAAAATATCACGAATAATACAGCCAACGATGGCAAGCCCGCATGGGCGGGCCGCAAGGTGTATTACCTTTCCGATAAAGGTAAGATGATGCGAAGGAATATTTGGTCTTACGATACCGATACCAAAGAAACCGGGCAAGTAACTTTTTTTACGGATTTTGATATTACTTACCTTTCGGCAGGCCCTGCGGAATTGGTATTTGAGGCAGGAGGTGCTTTGTATACCATGGACCTCGACACAGAAAAACATAAACCGATCTCCGTAAACGTAGTCAGTGACCTCGCAGCGGAAATGGCCAGGATGCAAAAGGTAGATAAAATGATCCAAAGTATGGCTGCTGCGCCAGGGGGAAAAAGAATCATATTTGAAGCGCGTGGTGAGTTATTCGATGTTCCTGTAAAGGAAGGTTTTGTTTTAAATCTTACCCAGTCAAGCGGGGCGTTTGATCATAGCCCGTCGTGGTCACCAAACGGTGATCATGTGGCTTATTGGAGTGACCGGTCTGGTGAATACGAGATCTACTTGCAAGACACACGAAAAGGCGGTACACCAAGAAAACTCACCCAACGGGGGAGTGGTTTTGGGTACCAGCTCTATTGGTCACCGGATAATAAAATGATCACCTTTATCGATGAAAAGAACAACATTAACCTGGTCAATATTGCCACCGGGGAAACTAAAATAGTGGATAACTACCGTTGGAATTATGGGCATGGCGCACGTTATTCTTACCCCATCCGTTGGTCACCGGACTCCAAATGGCTTACGTATGCCATAGGGCAAGATAATAGCAATAATGCCCTCTTTGTGTACAACATTGCAGAAAGTAAAGTTTACCCGGTGACGAGCGGTTATTTTTCAGATGCACAGCCCATATTCAGCACTGATGGGAAATACCTGTTTTTTCTTACCAATAGGAGTATGCAATCCGCCTACAGTAGCCTTGGGGATGGCACGTGGATCTACCCTAACAGTACACAATTAGCAGCCATTAGTTTGACCAAGGACGCGCCGTTTTTACTCCAGCCTAAAAATGATGCCCTTGAAGAAGGCAAAAAGGAGCAAAATGGAGAGGATCCAAAGGCAAAGGATAAAGACAAAAAAAAGAAAGGAGATAAAGGAGATAAAAAAGAAGAAGGCAAAAAGGAGGTAAACGTTAAAATTGATTGGCAAGGCCTGGAAAGTAGGCTGACCCTCTTGCCACCGAAACCGGGAAACATCAGTAACCTCGTCGTATTTGAAGGAAAGGTGGTCTACCAGCGATTCCCTAACACCGGTGAGATGGAAGGAAAGCCTACCTTAATGTTCTATGACCTGGAAAAACGGGAAGAAAAAACAATTTTAGAAGGTGTACAAAGCATGGTACCTACTGCCGACGGTAAAAGCCTGTTGGTCCAGTCCGGGGGGAAATACGGGATCATCAAACCCGAGCCGGATCAAAAAATAAAAGAGCCGATCGCTACAAACGGTTTGGTCATGAACCTCAACCCGAAAGAAGAATGGCGGCAGATATTTACAGATACCTGGAGAAGGCATAGGGACTTCTTTTACGATAAAGAGCTACACCAAGTGGATTGGGAAGCATTAAAAGAGCGGTATGGGGCGTTGATCGAAGATGCCCGTACGCGCTGGGATGTTAGTAACCTGCAATCTAACCTAAGCGCTGAGCTTAGCGCAGGGCATACGTATACCTTTGGCGGGGACAATGAGCGCGTGACCCGGATGGTCACAGGATACCTGGGGGTTGATTGGGAGCTGAACAATGGCCAGTATCGCATCAAACGCATCGTGCGGCCGGCGGCCTGGGATACCGAAGTACGATCCCCTTTTGATCTTCCCGGGATAGATGTGAATGCAGGCGACTATATCCTTTCAGTCAATGGTATTCCCATAGATGCCCAAAAAGACCCATATGCCGCTTTTGATGGCTTAAGTGGGAAAACGGTGTCACTTGCCATAAGCAAGACCGGTAATAGAAGTGACGCTAAAAAATTGGTGATCAAATGCCTGACCCAGCAACAAGAACAAAACCTGCGTTACCTGGAATGGATAGAAAACAACCGCAAGCTGGTGGAGAAGCTTTCGGACGGACAGTTGGGGTACGTGTACATGTCCAATACAGCCGCTCGCGGACAACTGGAATTGGTCAGGATGTACTATGGACAGCTAGACAAAAAAGGGTTCATTATCGATGAGCGCTTCAACGGTGGCGGGCAACTGGCGGACCGGTTCCTTGAGCTCTTACAACGGCCGGTGGTCTATAATTTATACTGGCGGCATGGAAAGCACCACACCTGGCCGGTGAAGGCGAATACCGGTCCTATGGGTATGTTGATCAACGGCTGGGCAGGCTCCGGGGGAGATGGACTGCCCTGGGCTTTTCAAGAGTTGGAGGCCGGTCCTATTGTGGGTGAGCGCACGTTAGGGATATTGGTAGGCCCGGCTACAGGTCACCGCTTGATCGATGGCGGAGGGATCACTGTGCCCGGGGCGCGGCTTTATGATAATGACGGGCATTGGTTCTGGGAAGGAGAAGGTGTAAAACCTGATTTTCCTGTTTGGGATGATCCGAATACCTTGGTAAAAGGGCGCGACCCACAGGTAGAAAAAGTGGTGGAAGAGGTGCTTAAGCTGTTAGAAAAAAACACCCCGGAGATCACCCCTCCTCCCGCAATGGAAGACCGCACCGCACAAGGCTTGGGAGAAGAATAAGCTAGGAAGAGATGGGGGGCAAATGGAGGGAATCAGAAATATTAAACCGGGAAGCAGAAACTAAGGAACCTGGACTTGGGATGAGAGTGCTCAAATAAAACCAGGACAATATATTTTGCCGTCATTGCGATGACGACGATAGGAGGAAGAAGCAATCCCCCAGTCGAGAAATGCGAATAACGTACATATGCATGCTACGAGTAGGGGATTGCTTTACGTCTAACCCCATAATGCTGCCCTAGCGTACCTATGACCTACTTTTGTGGTATGCTTACAAGGATCTTGAAAATTATCGATCTTCTTATGACTTACCGGTTGGGCGCTGGTTTTACAAGGGGAAGATTTCCGTCTTGATCACAGTGTGCGTTGGATACCCGCATTACAAATGCTGGTGTGAGCACCTTGTATAGTACTCTGTGGGTCCGCGTTACAAACACGGACCAGTTTAAGGTTCTAAGCCTGGTGTAAACCATGGCCAGGATTTAAATGTCTAACTTGTAAACTTATTTTAGGACAGGTCACTGGTCTTTATTTCTTTTGCTCGCCCATGCCATAGGCATCCCTTCGGGGAAAGAAAACGAAACAGAGAAAAAGGGTGCCAGTAACCAAGCCCATTTTCTGCGCTAAACGCACTGTCCAGCCGCTATAGGCCGCTTACCCACAGGCCTCCAATGTGCCGCGCTGTTCCTGGATGTCCCCCCTCCATATGCCACTTGAATTTTCAATGATACCCTACCTACAAAGGATGGTTTATGCCTAACAACCCCGTAGGTTCCCGGCCCTCGCACAAGCCTGCGCCCTCACCACCGGCCGAATCACGATCCTTTTTTTTAGTTTTTACTTTTACCTAACCCCTGTGAGTGTACAGGTGTGACCCTTAAGGACTAAGGAGCTTCTGCTGCTCCTATGTGCCTTTATAAGTCACTGGCCTTAAGCTTAGAATAGATGGCATAAACAAATAACACTATCCAAAGCAAGGAAACCGCGACAAACCCTAAACTAACGTAGTCCTGTATCTCCCGGAAGATATAGCGCGGAAAGGGCACCTCTATCATGTTGCTCATCGATTGTAGCGGGAAATAATTTCCAATGCCTTCAATGGCTTTCGGAAGGTTCGCAATTAAGATCAGCTCTACAGGACGGTAGATCATAAGGATGAATACGGTTAAGGCAGATCGTTTGAGTAGTATGGTCATTAAGAAAGCAAAAACTAAGAAACCGAATAGGTCCAGGAAGTAGGCAAATACAAACTCTACCCCGTCAAACATCTCTGAAAATGATACGTCAGGAGTATAGATGAGCCCCGTGATCAAACCGGTCAAAAGAACCAACAAGGAAGAGCCTAACGAAAGCAGGAAGATAGTGGCAAGCTTGGATTTGAGAAAGTCACCCCTGCTGAGGCCGTCAATGATATTCTGCCGTACGGTTTTGTAGGAGAATTCGTTGGAGATAGTGATCACCACGATGATCGCCATGAATATTTTGAGCAGGGTGTATACATAGGTGATGTTCTGCCAGATATCCGGGAAATAGAGGATGGGGATCTTCATAGGGTCGAAATTGTCAAAATCAGCACCTATGGATTTTAGCCATTTTAGAAATTCGATCACCCCGGACGGTATGCCTATGATCAGCAGGCCATAAAGGATGTTAAGCACCCAAAAAGCCCGGTAGCTGGTCAGCTTGAGTAAGTCTATTCGTAGTAGTCTAAGCATTTTCAGATTCGGCTAAAAGTTCGAGAAATTGTTTTTCCAGGCTTTTCTTCTGGGTAAGGAGATGAGAAGCTACTAAGCCCTGTTCAAAAAGGTAGCGGTTAAGGCCTACCGCAGATTGGTCCTCTGCCAATGTCACCACATACCGTCCGTTTTCTTGTTTGACCTCCTTGGCTCCTGTCCAATTTTTTAAGGCCCCATCCAGCGCTTGGTCGGCCATTACCTCTACGGTAACGGCCCCTGCGCCTATTTCATCAACACTTCCTGAATAGAGCAAGCTCCCTTTCTTCAGTACGCAGAAGTGGGTGCATACTTTCTGCACCTCATCCAGCAGGTGGCTCGCCAGGATAATGGTTTTGCCTTCAGCCGCTATACGCTTGATCAGTTCACGGATCTCTGCAATCCCTTGGGGATCCAACCCGTTAGTGGGTTCATCCAGGATCATCACCTCCGGGTCACAGATCAGCGCTGATGCAATAGAAAGCCGTTGTTTCATTCCTAAAGAGTAGGTCCTGAATTTGTCATCTTTGCGTTCAAAAAGTTCTACTTTTTTTAACGCGGGCTCGATATTCGCGGTAGGTGCTTCCTTAATGGCAGCCACAATTTCCAGGTTCTTTACCGCGGAAAGATAGGGGTAGAAGATAGGGGTTTCTAAAATAGCCCCGATCCTTTTCCTCACTTCTTTTGTAGGAGGCTGACCAAACCACGAAAACTCACCGCTCGTTTTATTGATCACATCCAGTAAAATACCTAAGGTAGTCGTCTTCCCGCTACCATTGGGGCCGAGTATACCAAATACATCTCCTCTGCCTACTTCTAAAGAAAGATCATTAACTGCTGTGAGACGACCGTATCTTTTGGTGAGACCCTTGATACTTAAAACATTTTCCAAATTTTGAAAGGTTTGTGCCTAAAACAGGCCAAGTTATAAAAAGAGAGAAAAAATACTATTATAATTAACGAAAGGGTGCGTTTATAAAGACTTTTTGATGCGGGGGGTGGTTGATCTGGCAGGTTAGCGGTTAATGTCCCGGTTCCTGTTGACCTGGGGTCGCTCACCATTTATCACCCAGGTGTTATCCAGGGTAGTAAACTTGGTGAACCGTGCCCATCTTCAGAAATTTAAATAGGACTTTTTGGAGCAGGCCTAGACACAAGAATTTGAAAGTAGGGCATAAAACGTCAAAAAAAGTTGCTTTAATAGGCTGTTATTGAACGATTTAGTGTTTTGATAGTCTTTGATATTTGAAAATTCTTGTTATATTTAACTGTAATTAAAATAGTATTTACCTCTTTGCTTGCAGAGGCTGTATTTTTAGCAGCCTCTTTTTTTATGGTTTAAGATGCTCATTTTAAACTTTTTTCCAGCAAAATTCTATGGTCTTTCACTCCCGGGTATGGGATCACTTCAATAATATCGAAACCATTCTTTAGGCCAAAGATGAGCATAGGTTTGAGATGATTGCGGGTTTTGAACCGTACACTTTTATATCCTTTTGACCTGGCCCACTGAACCTGTTCCTCTAACAAGGCCTGCGCGATCCCTAGTTTTCGAAATTTTGGTAATACTGCCCCCATCCAACTGTAGAATGAGCCATCATTTTCTTTATTGTACCCTACCTTAAATCCAGCGGGCTCATCTTCGTATTTGGCGATTAGCACTAGGTGTTCTTTTTCTTTTAATCGAAGGTGGTACTCTTCTGCGGGGTAAGGGTCTTTGAATTCCGGGACCTGGCATGAGATAGCCACCACCTCTTCAATAGTGCCTTCCAAAATTGTAATATTCACGCGCTATGGCTTCAAAGTGGGCGAATCACCTCCCGGCACAGGTTAGATATGCTCCTTTTTGTTTTTTACCAAGTCGTACATCAATTCCCTGGCCCGGTGCAATTGAGCCTTGACTGTACCTAAGGGGGCGTCCAACTCTTGGGCGATCTCTTCGTATGAAAGCTCTTCGAAATACCTTAATTTGACAAGTCGTTGGTATTTAGCCGGTAGTTTAGTAACGAAAAGCTGGATAAGCTCAATTTTTTGACTTTTGATGGCTTCTTCCTGTGGGTTGAGGTTTTTGTCCTCAACATCTATTTGTACCGCTTCACCACTGTCATCCGTAAAAGAGGTGTCGAGGCTCATGGTCTCCAGTCTTTTTTTACGGATAAAGTCTATTGCGTTGTTCGTGGCTATCCTAAACAGCCAGGTACTGAAGGTATAATCTTTTTTAAAACGATGAAGATTTTTAAAGGCTTTGGCAAATGCCTCTATGGTGAGGTCTTCAGCGTCGTCTACATTACGTACCATTTTCAGTACCATGTGATAGACGGGTCGCTTGTAACGATCCATTAACATGGCAAAAGCCTGCTCGTCATCTTCTTTTACCGCCTGGTCAATAAGCTTGAAATCCTCTAACGCCTTATCCGAGAACTGCTTCTTTAAATCCATTTAACCTTTTTTGTGACTAAGGCTGATATGCCGACTAAACTGTAATATAGAACAAAAATACAATCTAAAATCTGTAAACCCCACAATTCGAACTTTTCTCCTAATTTTTTGCATGCCATCATTAACGTCAGATGTAGCATTAGGGTTCGGGTTAAGAAACTGGCAATAACAATAATAGGTTCAATACCAAGGATTAACAAGAGGACAAACAGCACCCAACCTAATATATGGGTGATAGAAAACAGCCCGAGTATCACCTTACTGCCCAGCGAGTAGTGTTTACCGACTGATAGGTGCCTGAGCTTCTGCCGGTAGAATGCGGTCCATGATCTTTTCGGCTGGGAGCACGTATTAGCCCCGGGACCTATCACTACCTTAGTGTTGTTCTTGTCGGCGTTCCTGTTTACAAACAGGTCATCATCACCCCCGGTTACATCCTGGTAGCCGTTAAATCCCTTTACTTGCAGGAAAAGCGCTTTTGAATAGGCGAGGTTGCGTCCTACCCCCATGTGCGGGGCTCCAGAAATTGCCAAGCTGATGTATTGCAAGGCGGTCCACAGGGTTTCAAAACGAATGAAATAATTTAAGAGGCCCTTTTGTTTTTCATATCCTGAATAGCCCAGTACGATGCGGGTGGTGTCGTCAAAGCCAGAAGCCATGTGTCCAAGCCAATGACTAGAACCAGGCAGGCAGTCGGCATCCGTCAAGACAATCTTATCAAATTGTGCTGCCTTTATGCCCAACGTTAAAGCGTACTTTTTTCCATCTACATGATCGGGGAGCCGATCGATGTTGACCACCCTAAGTTTATCATTTTTTTTGCTTTCCTGCTCTAAAAGTTCCCGGGAATCATCCGTAGAGCGGTCATTAACAATGATCACTTCAAATGTAGCATACTCTTGCCCTAGGAGGGAAGCCAAGAGTTTAGGCAGGTTTTTGGATTGATTTTGAGAGCAGACCAGTATGGAAACAGGCCCGGCATTCTTTAAAACCGGGGGTTCGTAATTGCGAAATGCCAGGTTAAAACGGGTGAGATAGATCAATTGAATACCAATGACTACCAAAAAAAGGATGAGTAAGAAAATATCTAAAGCCATACCAAGATCATGAAAGGGAGCAAATATATCAACGAATCCTAAAGTAAACACTAAGTAAAAACCCTGGACTATTCCTGGAACTCTTCTTAGGTGGACAAAGACTTAGGAAAACTCATCCCAACGGGTTAAAGATCATACCTGTACATGAATTTTACAGTCGCCAAGCGAACGATCTGCGAATAAAACTTAATTTTGCGGCTTGCTATGGAATTTGAAGTACAACATAAAGACAAGGGCAGCAAGGCAAGAGCGGGTAAGATCATTACGGGGCATGGTGTGATCCAAACGCCCATCTTTATGCCTGTAGGTACCGCAGGGTCTGTGAAAGCTGTACACCAGCGAGAGCTTGAAAACGATATCAAGGCACAGGTCATTCTCGGGAATACCTATCACCTTTACCTCAGGCCCGGGTTGGACATTATAGAAAAAGCCGGGGGATTGCATAAATTCAATGGTTGGGAACGTCCCTTGCTTACGGACAGCGGTGGATACCAAGTGTATTCCTTGGCAGATTCACGGAAAATTACAGAAGATGGGGTAACGTTCCAATCGCATATCGACGGGTCGAGCCATATTTTTACCCCTGAAAGGGTAATGGATATCCAAAGAACGATAGGTGCGGATATCATCATGGCTTTTGACGAATGTACGCCCTACCCTTGCGAATACGACTACGCCAAAAGATCCATGGAAATGACCCACCGTTGGTTAGCGCGTTGTTGCCAGCAATTTGACAATACGGAAGGTAAATACGGTTACCAACAAACCTTGTTCCCCATCGTACAAGGGAGTGTATATAAGGACCTCAGGAGCCAGTCTGCCGAAGCCATCGCAAGCTTTGAAAGAGAAGGTAACGCTATCGGCGGACTTTCTGTAGGCGAACCTGCTGAAATGATGTACGAAATGACGGAACTCGTATGCGATATATTGCCGGCAGATAAACCGCGCTATCTTATGGGAGTAGGGACGCCTGCCAATATCCTGGAGTGTATCGCCCTGGGCGTGGATATGTTCGACTGTGTTATGCCCACAAGAAATGCACGAAACGGTATGCTGTTTACCACGGAGGGGATCATCAACATTAAGAATAAAAAATGGGAGGATGACCTGGAGCCTGTTGACCCGGGTTTAGGAGGGTATGTGGATACATTTTATTCCAAGGCTTATTTACGCCACCTGGTCATGAGTAAGGAAATTTTGGGAGCGCAAATTGCCAGTATACATAATCTAACTTTTTACCTTTGGTTGGTGACGGAGGCTCGGAAGCAAATAGAAAAAGGCACATTTTTTGATTGGAAAAGAAGAATGGTAGGGAAGGTTAGCACCAAGTTGTAAGAAAGAGGGATTTACGGTTTTTTGTTTCCTGTTTGCTATTGAAAACAGTGCGAAATGGGAGGCAAAACAGGCAAAGGAGTATATGAAGCTTATCGATAAGTACATTTTAAAGAAGTTTTTAGGGGCGTTTGTCTTTACCGTGCTCATCATCGTATCGATCATATTGATCATAGATATTACCGAGAAAACGGAGAAATTTGTAAAGGCAGGGGTCACTACCGGGCAGATCATAGGCTATTACGTTGATTTTATACCTTGGATCGGCAATTTTATAACCCCTTTGACCACTTTTATTGCCACGGTTTTCATCACTGCGCAGATGGCCGGGCGTACAGAGATCATTGCCATCCTTAGCAGCGGGGTGTCCTTTCGCCGTATGCTGGTACCGTATTTTATCGGGGCCCTGATGATCGCCGCCGTAAGTTTTGTGCTTACCGGCTGGGTCATTCCCAATTCAAACAAATCAAGGCTGGCGTTTGAGATCGAATACCTGAAAAGTAAATATTACTTTGACCAAACCAATATCCATATGCAGGTGGCCCCGGATACCTACTTGTATATGAGAAGCTATAATAACCAATCAGACGTAGGCTATAATTTTACCTTGGAAAAGGTAGAAGGTACCCAACTTTTATCCAAGCTTTCAGCCAATAGGATCACATGGGATGATGAAAAAGACAAATGGCAGCTTACCACTTGGAAGAAGCACGAGATGCAGGGTATGGAAGAGGTGATCGAGCAAGGTAAGGAGATGGATACTACGCTGGCGATCCACCCTAACGAGTTTGAAAACAAATATCGCAACTACGATGGTATGACCATCAACGAACTCAACGAAGAGATCAGGAAACTCACCATGCGGGGCGCCAGCAATGTAGAGGTATACCAGGTGGAAAAATACACACGTTTTACTTCTCCTTTCGCTATTTTGATCCTCACGTTTATGGGGGTCATCGTTTCAGCCCGCAAGACGCGCGGGGGTGCTGGCTTCCAGATCGCGCTGGGATTTTTCTTGTCGTTCCTTTTTATCTTATTTTTTATCTTAAGCAAGACCGTAGCCGAGGCAGGAGGGCTCCATCCTATGATCGGGGTGTGGATCCCTAACATTGTGTTTGGTGGGATCTCACTGCTTATGTATAAATACGTACCTCGCTGATCATGAGTGTGGTAAGGGATTATGTCAAACTCCACTTCATTGTTTGGATATGGGGATTTACCGCCATCTTAGGGCTATTGATCACTATCCCTTCTGTAGAATTGGTATTTTTTCGTACGCTCATCGCTTCATTGACTTTATGGCTGCTCCTGCTCTATTGGAAAAGGAGTTTCAAGGTGGACGTATTCCCCATGCTAAAGATCTTCGGCACAGGTGTCCTGATTTCGGCCCACTGGATCTTATTCTTCGCGGCAGCACGCGTTTCAAACGCCTCGGTGTGTTTGGCAGGGATAGCCACCTGTTCTTTATGGACCAGTTTCCTGGAGCCTATGATGACCCGCCGTAAGATCAAACTTTTTGAAGTAGCCTTGGGATTGATCGTCATTGTAGGCCTGTATGTTATCTTTCGATTTGAATTTGATCATGCCTTAGGGTTGACCATGGCGGTGCTCTCTGCGTTACTCGCCGCATTATTCTCCGTGATCAATAGCCAATTTACACAGCGTTACGATCCCTACGTGATCACGTTTTATGAAATGGTCGGCGCCTGCTTGGGTACCGTGGCTTTTTTCCCGGTATACATGGCCTATTTTTCTAATGGGCTACTTGATCTTACCCCCACGGCAATGGATTGGCTCTATATTGCTATTTTGGCTGTACTCTGCACGGTATATGCCTACTCCGTATGGGTAGAATTGATGAAGCGTTTGTCTGCTTTCCTGATCAATTTAACGGTGAACCTAGAACCCGTTTATGGTATTATTCTTGCACTACTCATTTTTGGAGAGAAAGAGCAAATGGACCCCGGGTTTTACTATGGTACACTGATCATATTGGCTTCCGTATTAAGCTACCCGGCTTTTAACAAGTACTATAAGAGAAAAGCCATGAGTATAGACAATCTCCGGTGATATGTTAGATTCGTTATAGCTGTCTTTTGTTATGCGTTCCTGGCTTTTAATGCCCGGTTTATTTTTGATTTGACTTTTTATGGCCTATTTTCAAGATTACTGCCAGTATCGTTTTACGAAGGATATGAGAGAGTGAAGACCGCATGAAAATACAAATTGCAGTGCTACTATGGCTGGTATCCAGCCTTAGTGTCATGGGACAGGTCATTGATTACACCATCCCCGGGATTTTTAAAGATGATATTAAAAGAAAGGATTACAGGATGATCGTTGACGAATCCGTCAGGATCATTGCCGAGCGCTACGAGGTGAACGCTGTAAAAGAGGGGACCATTATCCTCGGGGAAGGCCAGGAAATGGGCGCCTTTAACTTGGACAACCTGGTGCTGAAATGTATTCATACCACGGACAGGTCGGGCTGGCCCGGTGTGATCCAAACGCATTATCGAGCCATATTCGAATCACTAGATGCCCGTAAGGACCTGTTCTGGGATCATTTTGACAATGTGAAGCCACGGCTGGCGGTACGCTTGTATGAGGAGAGCTTTGTGATTCAAAACGGCGGATTCGATTATTTTGTCACCAAAACAGAACTAGAGGGTACCCTGTCCGTGTTAATGCTGGACCTGCCTAATGCCTTTACGCCGGTGTCCCGTGAGATCTTTGAGAGCTGGGAACTACCGGAGGAAGAGGTATTTGCCATAGCCCGGAATAATGCTGACCCCAACAACGTGGAAATGGTCTCAGAAGAGATCGATGCGAATGGAGCTAACATCATGGTCAGTTTTTTGGAGGGAGAAGATTATGCGTCCAGCGTGGCGCTGGATCTACATCGTAATTTCCCGGGATTGGTCGGCGATTGGGGTTCTGTGGTGGCTATTCCTAATAAAGGCCTGGTGGCGATCTGCAAGATATCTAAAGATAAACCCTTAGACTTTGTCAAATTTATACAAAAGTTCAAGTCAAGCATTGAAAAGGCCTACGGTGAGCACCCGAGACCGGTATCTAGGGAGTTTTTTTGGTACTACAAAGGTAAATTCACGAAAATCAATGTTATACAAGAAGGGGATAATATTGATGTGATCTCTCCCATAGGGCTCGCGGACCTCTTAACCTTGGAAAAACCATAGCCGGGCCCTTGCAGGACAAACCAGTAATTTAATCGTATGAGCAAAAGCATAAGTCTAAATCATCTTGTCGCCCTTGCCATCCCCGTATCGATCATTGTTTTGATGGTCTCTATTACGTACTTTCAAGGGTTTGTGGGTCAGCCAGCTATGTTCTCTTTTGGGGTTACATTTGATCTTGTGCTAACGGCCCCAATCGTCTACTTTTTGCTGGTGCGTAAAACCGCGATCCCCAATATTACGGTCGTTCCTTTTTTTATCCTGGCCGTGGTGGTCGCAGGAGTGGTTATTCCCAGCGAGCACCAGTCTTGGCTGGAGTTAGTGAAAACATGGATTGTCCCGTTAGCGGAGCTCTTCGTGCTAACTTTTGTCATCGTAAAAGTCTATGGCACTCGTCAAGCTTACCATAAGCTTAAAGGATCTGACCCTGACGTTTTTACCGCGTTAAAAGGAGCTGCCGAGGAAATACTTCCTAAAGGGATAAGCACCGCTTTTGCCACCGAGATCGCCGTGTTTTATTATGGCTTACTGGATTGGAAAAAGAGGCCACTAAAGCAAAATGAGTTTTCATACCATAAACATAGCGGTACGCTGGCAGTACTGGGTGCTATTATTTTCCTCGTGATCGCTGAAACATTTGTCTTCCATCTCCTGCTGCAGCGATGGAGCGTGACTGCCGCATGGATCGTATCAGGGCTGAGCATTTATAGTGGCTTGCAATTATTAGGTTTGGCCAGGTCGATGAGTAAGAGACCCATCTATCTACAAAAAGACCGGTTAGAGCTTCGTTATGGTATTTTTGGTGAGGCTTCCATTTCCCTTGGCGATATCCGTAAGGTAGAGTTCATTACGGGTGAGCTACCGGTAGGCACAAAAATTATAAGACTCTCACCACTGGGAAGCTTAGAAAGCCCAAATGTAGTTTTGTATTTGGACTCAAGTTATGTTTTGCACAGGTTTTACGGGATAAAGAGATCTTTCGATGCGATAGCCTTGTATGTAGACAAAAAAGAACCCTTTGCAGAGGCCTTGCTATGATGTGATCTATGCGTACGAAGATCGACTATTCGTGAGGTGAAGAATAACGATTTGCCATACTGGGTCCCTAGTTCCGTATTTTAATTTTTTTTCACGATCCGGGTTAAATCGTAAAGAAAATCTCTTTGTGATTCTTTAAGCTTTAGTGGCCGGGGAAACTTCGCCACCAAAACGCAAATGCACTAAGGCTCACCAAGCTTTCTAGACAGAACTACCGAGGATAACAAGGGGGCAGTAAATGATCATTACACCCGGGTTAGAACAAAAACTGGCGAAGCAAGATGATCCGTGTAGATGAAAAACAAGCCAAACAGGTGTTAGACCGTTGGAAAGGTTCTACCTTTGAAGGGTTTCAACTTAGAAAAACCCCAAACATTCTCTAATAATGAAAAGAACACTTTTTTTTATTTGTTTTTTTATGATCAGTCAAGGGCTTTGGGCTGTTCCTACTAAGCTCATTGTGCGGGCCAAGGCAAAAGATGCCAAGTTTATCGGTTCGTCCATAGGCGGTGCACAGGTTATCATCAGGAACAAGGCAACCGGTGAGATACTGGCGCAAGGACTAACACAGGGCAGCACGGGCAATACACAATTGATCATGAATACGTTAAAAGAACGCGGAGATAAGCTGTCCGACGACAACACGGCAAAATTCATGGTAGAACTAGACCTTGAAGAGGTTGTTTTTATCCGCGTAGAAGTATTGGCCCCGGCCAGTAAAAAACAAGCCACGGTGTTTGCTTCTACTGAATTATGGATGATCCCGGGTAAACACATTCTCGGGGATGGTGTGGTGCTGGAAATCCCGGGATTTATCGTGGATGTACTCAAGCCCAGGACCCACCAGTTTATTTCGTTAAAAGCACTTAAAGAAGGAATCGTACAAGTTCAAGCAAATGTGGTAATGATGTGTGGCTGTACTATCAGTGATGGTGGGATATGGGATGCGAATAAATATGAGGTAAGAGGTGTCCTCAAGAAAGAGGGTGAAAATCTTGGTGAAATCAACATGAAGCTGGTTTCTCCCAACTTGTTTGAAGGGGAGGCAGAAGTGAGCGCCACCGGTAATTACGAATTAGTCGTTTATGCCTATCATGCGGCTACTGGCAATACTGGGGTAGATAAGGTCAATTATGTTGTGAGGGAATAGGTGCGCGAAAGTGCCGGCTCAAGAGCTTTAAAAGGACGTTGATTTGCACCTTTTTGGTGGTGAGGCGTCCTTGAAAACTAGCTTTGATAGGAGAACGTTTATTTTTGGAGAATTGGGGTGCATTCTTGACATGAGTTTTGGCTTTAATTGCCAAGTAGTCAATGGTTTAACCGAAGAGAAAACGGAGAAGACCGCCGAGGGCCACAGGGATTACTCCGTGTCCTCTGCGGTTAAAAGCTGGTTTTCAATACTTTGCATTGAAGTGAAGTATTATAGGTGGGTTGAATAGCCTAAAACTCACGCATTTTTAAGATGTTTCGGGTAATGCCAGCCTGGAAATGGGCGGTATACGCGAGATTTCGGGGTTCTAAGCTCGGTGTTTTCATTTTCTTTTGCTCGCCCATGCCATAGGCATTCCTTTGGGGAAAGAAAACGAAACAAAAAAGGGTGTCAGCAACCAAGCCCATCTTCCACTCTAAACGCGCTATCCAGCCCCTATAGGCCGCTTACCCACAGACCTGGAATGTGTCGCGCTGTTCCTAGATGTCCCCCCTCCGCACGCCGCTTGAATTTTCAATGATGTCCTGGTAGTATTCCCTTCCAAACGATGCCTGGTAGTTCTTTGGAGTTGGTTAAGGGTTTTTCGAAAATCCCATACACGGCTGATCCGGAGCCCGTCATGCTGGCGTAAAAAGCACCATGATCATATAGAGTGGCCTTTAGCTGTGAGATAATTGAATGCTTGTGGGAAATGGAGCCTTCAAAATCATTGATTACCCATTGCGGCCAGTCTTTTAATGGTTTTTCTGTCAAGACAGTTTGCAGGTCATGAGAAGGTAAAGCAGGCTTTACACCGCTATATGCCTCTTGTGTTGAGATATGTAAATTAGGATACAACAACACGAGGTATTTGCCTGCTAAGTCTATCGTGCAAGGTGTGAATTCAGTTCCTGTACCTGTAGCCATCACGGGTTCATTCCTAACGAAAAACGGGCAATCACTTCCAAGTTGGGCGGCGTATTCTTCCAGTTTGTGGGTGGAAAGACCGAGGCTAAACAGCTTATTGAGCACTTTTAGAGTGAACGTAGCATCTGCGCTGCCTCCACCAAGTCCCGCACCCATGGGGATCACTTTGTGTAGATGCATTTTTACTTCACCTATGGCATGATCTTCTTGCAGTAGCCGCAGGGCTTTTACACATAAGTTTTTCTCAAACGTACCGTCTACAAGTATCCCGGAACCCGTAAATTCAAATTTTTCAGAAGGAACGATCTCCAGCACATCGCACAAAGGAATAGGGTAAAAACACGAGGAGATATTATGGTAACCATCCTCTCGCCTGGATAAAATGTTCAGCCCTATGTTGATCTTAGCATTTGGAAAAACAACCATTTAGTCTTGGTAAAAAAAGAGTGTTGAGTCCTGGGTATTGAGTTTTATCTATCCACTCTTAACGGATCAAAGTAACGCTTCCTCTTTGTTCTTGGGGATCGCCTGCTACGTCATCAAACTGGCCGCGGAAATTGATACGGTAGGCGTACGTGCCACCTTGTACCGGTCGCCCGGGATCATTATCGTAGCCGCCGTTCCAGCCCTGGGTACGCATAAATTCCAGGTCATCGGACTGGAAGATCATCTCGCCCCACCGGTTGAAGATAAAGATCTCGAAGTCGTCAGCGATTACCAAGAATGGGAAAATAGTGAATTGGCGATTGTTATTGATCATACTGTTAGGGTAGAAGGCAGTAGGGGCGTTAATACGGCCTTCGCAGTCTTGGATAATGTCTATGTCTGCCTCCGTAATACACCCAAAAGGATTGGTTAGCTCAGCGCTGATCCGCCCAAGGTTTTCGACAATAAGGCTATCCCCTGCGGATGAAAAACGGTAACCGGGCGTTGCGTTGGTGATCTCATTCCCGTCCCGGTCCAGCCAAACCACGGAGCTAAATCCCCCTGGCGGGTTTTCTAGCATGACAAACCGCCGGGCCGGATCTTGCTCAAACGGGCATAGTGCATACCTCGAGTCAAAAGGGTTCGGGGAGGACTCTCCAAAGGAAATGGTGACAAACGCGGTAGTATCGCAAGTATTGATATTGTCGCCAAGGGCAGTCACAGCATAGGTTATGGATTCCGATAGTACCCCCGGGTTCGTTACCTCAAGAAATTCGTTGGCCCCGATCACGTTTACATTCGGGGCGGGGCTCCCATCGAGTTGGGTAACCCTTACGATCTCCTGGCTATTTGAACTGAGATCGACCTGGACCGCCTCGTCATCACAGGCAGGGATAGGGCCCGGGTTTACAGATAATTGGACGGTAGGAGGCCGGTTCACACTCACATTGACCGTGGTCAAACATTGACTATCATCGGTTAAGGAAAAGGTATAATCCCCGGTGTTTACCGGTGAGATGACCTGGCTAGGGTCATTCTGATCCCCATTGGTCACTAAAACATTGTCAACTTGCCTTCTCAGCTCCCAAGTAAAGATCGTTGGCACCCCGGCGCCGCTTAGGGCATAGGTGATCTCCCCCCCGGTATTATCGCATTCCGCAGGTCTTGATTGTACCGCGGCGACATTGTACGTGGTGGGATTATTGAGTGAGAATGTAAAATTATCGGTACACCCAGTAGCGTCATTTCTTACGTTAAGCGTATAAGCGCCTGCCCGTAACCCGGGAATGGTCACAGCGGTATTGCCATTACTGATCACCGGGGTGGAAGGGTAGGAGACCGGGCCACTTACCGTGTAAGAAAGTTGGCCGCTGGTCGTGAAAATCACCTCCGCTGCCCCGTCATTTCCATCGCAGTTGGGGATTGCTGTAATTTGGATGGGCTCTTGTATCGTAGGCAGTGGATTAACGGAGAAAGTTTGTGTAGTGGTTATACCCGGCAAAAGATCGGTGGTGCTGGGTAAGTCCAAACACTGCGGCTGTATCGTAAACTCCATGGTATACTCCCCGGGGTCTGTAAAGGTGTAGGTGACAGTAGTATTATCTTGGCTTAAAGTCTCGGATTGTACCAATATACTTGACGGATCATAAATATTGAGTTGATATAGTTCTAAAGATATATCTAAAGGATTTTGGACGGTAAACGTGAAGCTATCCCCCGAGCACCCATTCGGTGGGGTAATACTGGCATTCTGATTGTTGCCAAAAGGATCTTGGATAAAATTGGGCAGGCCCAGTTGACTATCCGTACCTGCGGCCAGTCCAAAGAGTGTCGCTTGTGGGACCGGGTCACCAAACCGGGTGCCTGGATTCGTAATGGTAGCCACTTGCTGCTCTCCATCCATCGCGATATACAATACCCCGTCAGGTCCTTGTTCTATGGCGCCGAGTTGTACGTTTGCCGGTAAATTGGAAATATCAACAACTTCTACGGAGTCACGTATGTAAGTGGGGTCTGCTGCTCCCCCCCGAGCAGAGTCTAAATGCCAAAGATAAATTTGACTCCCCGCGGTGCCCCGGATAGTAGCAAATACATTAGACCCTGAAATTTCCACCCCGTATACCTGCCCACTCACCGGTGACGGCCCGCTGGCCCGGTCAGGGTCGTTGAAATCCAGAACAATAAACGCTGTGATGGCACCGGTGGCAGCATCGAAGTCAAAGAGTTCTACAAAGTTTTCAGTATCACTTTCCGAAAAGGCGACGGCCAACCGGTCGTTATCTTCCAATACCATGTACCCTTGGGCACCTTGGGCATCTCCATGGACACTACCTACATTGGAGATCACGGCATTTCCAATGCCTGCTGCGGCTACAGGGAAGGCTTTAAAATTATTGTTGCCCAACTCATGGACGATCACCCAGTTTTCTGAGCCGGTGATCCGTTCGGTAATGCCTGTACACAGTACGGTGCTTATTTCGCCGTTTTCGTTCCTAACTAATTCGCCTAACCCATTATTCCTTTTGAGATCGAAAATGGCATAGCGTAAGTTGTATTCGTTATTGGTATTGTAAACTTCTTCCGTTGTAAAGATATAATAGAGCGTTTCATCATCGGGGAAGGGAAGGATCAGGACGGATTGGCTGGATTCATTGCTGCCTCCTAATTTATCAGTAGGTGTGAGCAAGTTACCCTCCCGGTCATACACGTCATTTCCATCGGAATAAAATAGCGGTTGGCCGTTAGGGTCATTATAAATGGCCGTGCCTTCCGGTGTGGTCATTTGGTTACCACCGTTAAAGATATTTGGGTCTCCAAAAGGGATATTAGTCACCGGGCCGTTGTTAGTAATGGGGTTGAAATCAATACCCGCATTCGTCCCAAAATACCAAACAAATCCTCTCTGTTCATTTTCACCATAGGTATTGACCGTGACTGTTTCCGAAGTGCTACAGCCGGAACCATCCGAAGCTACTATCCAGTAGATCCCTGCGGAGTCTGGTACTAGGGTATTCCCTGTTTGCGTGGTAAGGCCGTTGAACCAGGTCACCGACGACGCCCCATCTACTTGGGCTACTACTTGGGCTAATTCGGGATCATTGAGGTCAGTAATCAGGCCATAAGGATCTATGAAATTTTCCCGGCAGAACGTCGTATCCGTGATCACATCGATCGTCACCTCGAAGGGATTGATGGTAACGGTGTCCGTAGCTTGTCTGCCCACTCCATTCACGAAAGCGGTAAGCGTGACGGTAAAATCTTGTGCCTCTGAGTAGGTATGGACCGGTGACAATGCTCCGCTGCCATTTCCATCTCCAAAATCCCAAACTACGCTGTCTGCCACCTCACTGATTTCCGGGAAAAAGAAGACCTCTTCGTTTTGACATTCGCCAAACCAGGTGAAATCTACGGTGAAATCAGGCTCGATAAAAGGTAAAAAAGCCGGGAACTGCTGGGCGGCGAAATCAATATCATTAATGACCTGGTTCTGCTGATCGATATCCACGAATGGCCGGGGATCATATAACACTTGGCCAATGTCTGATGTGTCGGGATCATCGATACGCCCCAAACGGAATAGCCCATCGTTATCTTCAAAAAGATGGTAAATTGCACTATCCGGAGCCATTTGAATGCCAAAACTATTGACAACGTCAAAGGTTTGGATCGTTTCAAATACGGGGGGTACTTCCACGATATCGATCCTGGCCAAACTGTCTTGCGCCTCGCCAAAGTTACCGGAAACGTAGAGGTAATGGCCATTGTTATTCCATTCCGTGTCGTAGATGCCATTGAATGTTATCGCCGAAAGGTCGATCCCCGGGGCAGATAATGCGCCGGTAGCGAGATCGATATCTAAGATCTCAACTCCCTCGCCGGCTAGTGAAGAAGTGAGTGCCAACCGGTTGGTAGTGGCATTGAATGAGAAATTAGAAATGTTCGTTAAGGTAGTAGGAAAAGTAGTCGTAGTAAAAGTAGCCGTGCCGTCCAGTTGGGTCACGTTTATATCTCCCCCAGCGGATTGAGTGATCAGCCAGTACCCGTCCTGTGTGTCGTTAGAAACAATGATCATACCTTCTGAAAGCGGGCCCGCCAGGGCAGGTACGGGCTGGTTGATGTCAGTGAAATTACCATTGGGTGGCTCCGGGAATACAGAACCGGGCCTAAACTCGGTTTTATCAAATATGGAGCGGAAAAGGGTCCCTGTATCGTCTATCGTAAACAAAAAGTATTCATTACGATTTGCCGGGTTCTCTGCGACGGCTACGGATTGATTACGCGTAGTGCTGCCGTTGATGGCGTTGGTCAAATTAAAGTCGGTACGGTCAAATACGCTTACGCCATCGGTGTAGAACCATATTTCCCCGGTTACCGGGTCAGTGGCGACGGCTCCTCCGCCCACCCCAAGAGCACCAGGTAATGTGATGTTTTCGGCCGCTAGGGTAGGCCTTGTAAACCGTATACTATTGGTATTATTACCAAAGTACCAGTTGATCCCTGAATAGCTTTGCGCGGAAAGGTCCAACAAACTGCCAACAACAAAAAACACGACCAGGCAAACCCGGTGAAGCCTACTGTGGGACATGTTATTCTTTTTTTGTTTAGATAGATAACTGCAAAAATCAGTCCTGATTGTATCATAGGGAAATTTTTTATCCCTGTGACTCACTAATTTATACAATAAACGACAAAATGCCGTTATGGTAAAAAGTTACTTTTTGTATTTTTGGTTCTAAGGATTATAACATTTTACTTTAGGGCTGGCTGGGGTTTATTTGATTTACTGCATGAGAAAAGCGTTCGTTTTATTTTTGATCATAGTGTTGGCACTGCCCGGTTCGGTGAACGCGCAAGACCCGCAATTCTCCCAGTTTTATGCCGCTCCCTTGTATTTGAACCCCGCTTTTGCCGGTTCTACACAGCAGGCACGGGTAGGGGTGAACTACCGAAACCAGTGGCCGTCGCTCGAGGCTAATTTTGTCACTTTCTCGGCATATTTCGATATGTTCATCGAAGATAAGAACTCCGGGGTAGGACTTTTGCTTATGCGTGACCGTGAAGGGCAGCAAGGCCTGTCTTCGACCAGTGTAGCCGTCCAATACGCCTACCAGCTATACATCAATGACTGGCTTACCTTTCGCCCGGGGCTGCAAGCAGCTTTTTTTAACCGGAATGTGAATTTTGCGGATCTTACCTTTGGCGATCAATTCAATCCTTTGACGGGGGAGCTGGAAAACCCTTCCGGTGAAACCTTTGGTGATCTAAGCAAAAACTTTGTCGATATCTCCGCAGGTGGGATCTTTTACACCAGGAACGCATGGCTTGGGGTAGCTGCACATCATTTAAATACTCCTAACCAGGCTTTTGACGACGGGTCGGACCCTAATGAATTGCCGAGGAAATTGTCAGTTCACGGGGGTGTGAAGCTTATGTTCAAGCCCGGGGTAATGGGCAGTGGCCTCTATGCACGTCCACAAGAAAGAAGCTTAAGCCCTACCTTTCAATACAAAACACAAGGAGAATTTGACCAGCTAGACTTAGGGATGTACCTTACTTTAGAGCCCCTGATCATTGGCACGTGGTATCGTGGGCTCCCTTTTAAATCCCTAGAAGGATTTAGCAATAACGAGTCAATCGTTTTATTGGTAGGGTTTACAAAAAAGCGCCCTTCCGATGTGCTGAACATTGGTTATAGTTACGATTTTACGATTTCCCGGCTGGGATCCGGGAGTGGCGGAGCCCACGAGGTGTCGATCTCTTATTCTTGGTCTACCAAAGATCCTCGTAAACCTCCCAGGCACGTAATGCAGATCCCATGCCCTGACTTTTGATCTATGGCAAAGAAAAACAACTGGAAGAATAGGGATGGGGTAGTGTATTCCACCAATTCAGACTATGATTACCATTACCAAGGCGACGAGGAGGAGGAAACCCTTGATCCCGCCGAGCAAAATCTACGTGTACAACTGGACAAAAAAGCACGGGCCGGTAAGCAGGTGACTTTGGTGACAGGATTCGTAGGATCACCTGCTGATCTTACTACGCTAGGAAAGTTACTGAAATCGAAATGTGGTGTGGGCGGCTCTGCCAAAGAGGGTGAAATATTGATCCAGGGAGATTTCAGGAAAAAGGTGGTGGATATCCTCCAAAAAGAAGGTTACAGGGCTAAAATGATTTAAAACGCAATACCACTTTCTTTAAATTCTTCATTTCATAGGTAAAAGGATAGGATTTAACAAAAGAAAGCATATACGAAAAACACGGTTTTTTCGTTATTTCGAGATAATAAACCAATCACCCGTTATGAGACTTTTCCTGTTCCCCACAATCTTGGTTCTACTTACTAGCTTTCAACCGGGATTCAGCCAATTAAGATACGGTATTCATGCAGGCATTGGGATTAACAATATGTCCGATATTAATGACCCTCCTGAGCCTTTTGAAAGTGATTATTACGAGGCGGCAATGAGTTATCTTTTTGGCATGTTCGGAGAATTTCAACTCTCCGAAAAATTCGATCTTTACACAGAATTGAATTATGAAAGGCGGGGAGCTGACGTAGCCGTTTTTGACCAAGGCGAGATTCGCTTTAATTACCTGTCTCTCCCTCTACAACTTCAATATTCACTTCAAAACGATATTAGTTTTAAACTAGGCCCACAGTTTAATTATCTTGTATCAGGGATTAGCGATTTTTTGCCTGATTCAGAGGTCGATGAAGTTTATGATGATTTCGATATAGGGATTAACTTAGGAATAAGCTATCCAATAATAGAAAAAATACGAGTAGCCGCCAGGTACTATCATGGACTAAAACCACTAGATACACTTCTTTTTACAGAAGATGCTAATGACCCTGGCGAAGAATTCGAGTTTGGTAGACATCGCCACTGGGCGATAGGCGTACAATATTACCTGCATTGATCGAGTGATTGTTTCTCTCACAAGAGTATATTATTTTTTAACCTATCATAATGATGAGAATTTTGCCAATATTTTTATTTCTAGGGCTTATAATACATTCATATACAGGGTTTACCCAGGCCAGGTACGGTGTTAACGCCGGTATCGGCATCAGTACTTTGTCGGAACCTGATTTACCATCTAGTAATTTTTATGACGCTGCTCCAAGTATCATGGCTGGTTTGTTTGGAGCGCATGAATTGTCACATAATTTGGCACTACATGCAGAGCTCAACTATGAGAGACGGGGGGCAGATTACAATTTTGCGACAAGTGACTTTACCATCCGCTTTAATTACATCTCCCTTCCTTTACAGCTGCAATATACGGTCAAAGACTTAATAGGGATCAGGCTTGGGCCGCAGCTCAACTATGCTTTGTCTAAATCAAGCGATGGACTGGGGGATTCTGAACTGGATAATTATGATGATTTTGACATTGGGATCAACCTAGGCGTATCCTACAACTTTTTTGAGCGGTGGGCATTGAGTGCACGATATTATCATGGATTACGACCCTTGACAGAAATCTTATTACTGGATGAGAATGACCCTGCTTTCGACTTCGATACAGAATACGCTAGGAATCGTCATTGTCTTTTTGGTATACAGTATTATATCCATTGATCCCGAAGGGTTTTACCCATGTCTGCGATAGGTGTCGATCCCTTTTACCGGGATTTACCCCTTATTCATCGCAGTTTTGGTCTACTCATATCCCGATTCGGTATGCTTATGCCCTCATTTGGAAAAACTAAAGAACCTTTGTGCCTATTATTACGCTTATTTGTAATATGACAGTAATAGGTACAACCATCTCACTGCTAGCCAAATACAAAAAGGCATTCCAACTGGGGCTCGGCATTATCGTGGCCGTATTGATCACTGTAATGGAGACAAAGGCACAGGATACGAGGGGGTTCATTTATGGCAAGGTGTATACCCGTGATAATACCTACCAGGGACAGCTGCGCTGGGGCAAGGAGGAAGCCTACTGGAACGATCACTTCAATGTATCCAAGGTGGCGGGCCAGCAGTATGAGCATTTACGCAAGGATAGTAACGATGAAAACAGTTGGTTGGACTTTGATTGGAATTTCTTAAGCATATGGGAAAACAAGGTGGGAAACACGCACCAGTTTACCGTCCAATTCGGGGATCTTAAAACCATAAAAAGCTACAGTAGAAAAAGCGCTGTTTTAGAATTAAAGAACGGCAGTAAGATAAGGGTCAGCGGAAGTGGCTACAACGACCTTGAGCCCAGGCTCAGGATATTGGACGACGAAATAGGGGAGATCTCCTTAAAGTGGGAGGTGGTAGATAAGGTGGAATTTTTACCCACTCCGAACAATCTTCGTCCTAATTTCGGCAAACCTTTGTACGGCACCGTAGAGGTATATCGCAAAGGTAGCTTTACCGGTTTTATCCAGTGGGATCATGACGAACGGCTCGGCAATGATAAGCTGGATGGCGATAACCGGGATGGTAATGCTTCTATCCGTTTTGAAAGCATAAGGTCCATCGAAAGTGGACGTGGCGGCAGTACCGTGGAACTTCATGGCGGCAGGTCGTTCTTCCTTACCGGGTCTAATGATGTAAACTCCGGGAACCGCGGTATTATCGTTACCGTAGAGGGGGTGGGCAAGATCGACATCCCATGGAAAGTGTTTGACAACGTGGTATTTGAAAAAGATTATAAGAGCAGTGGTCCCGGTTACTCCTCTTACCGGCCACCCAAAGGGCTGAGCGGCACGGTGATCACCTATGAAAATAACCGGTACCAGGGCCGTATTGTGTACGACCTCGATGAGGCTATGGATATCGAATTTTTGGAAGGCAAAGACGATGAACTGGAATACCGTATCCCCTTTCGAAATGTTAAACGAATTCGCCCCAAAAATTATAACTATTCGCAGGTAGAACTTAAAAATGGACAAGAACTGATCTTAGGAGATGGCCGGGATGTTTCCGACCGGAACGATGGTGTTCTTGTCTTCCAAAGAGGGAAAAAAGACCCGGAATATATATCTTGGAAGAATGTAAGCGAGATTGTTTTTGATTAATTTATTAAGTTGTGCGTTGGAAACCAGCTGTTAAAAGCTTTATTTATGACTGCTGGCGAGTTTCTATCGCTGTCCTCGCAAAAACATCTTCCAAATGACAAACAAGCATTCCATGATCATCCACCTCTTGACAACACAATCACCCTATAACTACTAACGGGATCCAAGGTGATAAAACGCTTTAAAATCAATCGCTGGTACATTGTTGCGCTTATCGTTGTATTGGCAGAATTATTGGCTTATTTCTTTGCCGATCCGCTGGGACTAGAGCTAACGGCGGTCATAACGGTGACCTGGTTCACTACGGTGATCATTTTATTATTGATGGGCAACCGTTGGATCACCCGGCAGTTTAACCGGTATTTTCCTTGGTTAAAATTTGGCACACGACGATTTTACGCGCACCTGGTCGCGGGGATCCTCTATTCTCTTATTGTGATCAACCTAGCCTACCTTTTATTTAAAGTACTGCTTACCCAGGACCCGCCGGTTTTTGAACAGATCATTGTGATGAATGCCTGGAGCGTGGTCATATTTATTCCTCTTTTCTCCATTTATTTTAGCTTGTATTTCTTGGGCCATTGGAAAAGGTCCGTACTTGTGGCGGAGCAATTCCAAAAAGAGACTGTACAGGCCGAGCTGGCTTCTTTAAAAAATCATCTCGATCCCCATTTTTTATTTAACAACCTGAACATTTTATCTTCGCTGATCGATAAAAGCCAGGACCGTTCAAAAGTGTTCCTGGATAAATTTGCCGAAGTGTACCGGGCGATCCTAAGGTCAAAGGAGGAAGACCTGGTCTCACTGGAAGAAGAGTTGGAGTTTATACAAGCGTATATCTACCTTGTAAAAACCCGGTTCGAGGAGAATATTATTTTTGAGATCGATATCGACCCGGCGGACAGGTACCGGGCTTTACCCCCACTAACCCTTCAATTGCTAGTAGAAAACGCTATTAAACATAATATCATTAGTGAGAAGCATCCGTTGAGGGTACGTATGGGTACAAGTAAAGAAGGGCGCCTGCTGGTGGAAAACTCACTATTTCTCAAACCCGGGGACTTGGTAGATAAAGGAGGGAGTGGGCTTAAAAATATAGTAAAAAGATATGCATATTTTACGGACCTTCAAGTAACAGTGCTGCAAGATGAGGATACATTTAAAGTGGAAATACCCCTTTTAGAGATAGAAACGGTATGAAAATATTGATCTTAGAAGATGAAACCTTAGCCGCTGAAAAAATTGCGAACCTGCTTAAGGATATTGATGACGGGGTTGAGATCGTGGGTGAGTTGAAGTCTATTGAGTCGGCAATAGAATGGTTTGAAACGCATGAGGCCCCCGGGCTTATCATTAGCGATATCCGTTTACTCGACGGGCTAAGCTTCGAGATCTTTAGCCAGGTGGACTACAAAGGGCCGGTAATATTTACTACGGCTTATGACCAATATGCCATCAAGGCTTTCGAGGTGAATAGTATCGATTATCTTCTCAAACCGGTACAAAAGGACAAGCTGGAAGCGAGCTTGCATAAATTCAAAGACTTATCAAAGTCGGGGGATCACCCGGTGCCTTATGAAGACTTGCTCTCCATCATACAGGCTCAAAAAAAAGAATACAAATCTCGCTTTATGATCCGCTCTGGCCAAAAGATATTGGCCGTGCCGGTAGAAAAGATCGCTTATTTCTACAGCCATAACAAGCTTACCTATATTGTGACCCACGACCAAAAAAAATACCCACTGGACCAGCCTTTGGAGGTGATAGACCCACAATTGGACCCAAAGCTGTTTTTCCGCGCTAACCGGCAGTTCATCGTAAAGTTTGATGCCATCGATGAGATCCATCCTTACTTCAAAGGGCGTATTAAAATTGATCTAAAGCCAGCTGCGGAGGTGGATATCGTCATCAGCTCGGATAAGACGCCGGAGTTTAAAAGGTGGTTGGACGTTTAGTTTTGAGTCGGCAGTTGGCAAAAAAGCAGTCGGCAAAAAGCTGCTATCTCGACAACGAATCTCCTTGCCCATAAGCTGGTCCGCAGTGTGCCACTTAAATTGGTCGGCGTTTGCAACGCGCACCCATCGAGTAATACAGGGCGCCAACACGAGCATTTGTAATGCGGGTGTCCTACGAACCCTGTCATCAAGACAGGAACCTTTCCTTTGCAAAATCGGCGCGAAGGTGTGGCTCATCAAACTTGCAGCATCAACCGTAATTCCTCGAAGGGGATGTTTCTACCAGGGGAGAGAGGAGGAAATACTTGCCTGGTCAATAGTTCTAAAACTCTAACCCGTATGACTCACCGGGCGGCCCTGAGCCGCCCAGTGAGTGGGGAATACTATCTCTTGAGTGAGCTAAGAAAACGTTGACTCTTGTTGCCCTGCATTCAAGCATTTTTTGCTAAATGTCCGCCATTTGCAGTGACAATAACAGTCTTTTTTGGGAATCGTTATCCCGGATTCAAGTTGTTTTATTTATTTGATCGCTACCATCCCACATTTACAATAGCATTGTAGGTGTTGTTTTCCGGGTTGAATATCACCGGGTATTCTCCAGCAGCGATTTTACTACCGTTCATACCGTATAGTTCGGCAAACTCTTCGCCTAAATTTAGGTCGTTGGCTAAAAAGAGTACTTCTTCGTTCAGTACTTCTTCTTTAGGTGCATAGAACTGTAATACCAGGTTGACTTCATTGATCCTTGCAGGCGCAAATTCAGTGTCTAGGTCAATATCAATTCCTAGCTCATCTTTAAATGAAAAGAACTCTTCGGGCTGTAGTTCAAAATAGATTTCCCATGGTTCAAACGGTTCGATCCAGCAGGGTATAAATTCGCATGGATCAAAAAATATCTCGGGAATGTCATAGCAATACCACTTAATGGAACATATACCAGAAAGTGAAGGTTTACATTCTGAAAGACCGGTTGCTGGGTCTCTGACCAGTAGCCCTTCGACGGTGTTTGGCAAACAGTATCTCTGACGACGACCCTGTTCTTGGCCTTCCTGTTTCAGCGATAGTTCCCGGGCAGGCTCAGAGGGGTGTGAGTCATTGTTTACCACGGGATCGTCTTGGCAAGAAACTAACCCGATCAGCATAAAAAAGACAACAGCGATTCTCAAATTTTTCATAGGTTAAATTTTTTTGGTGGAGAAAAGTTTTGTCTTAGTGTAAAAGGTATATTGTTTGTAACCCTGTATTATTTTGTTTTTTATTTATTTTTTTAATTATTATTTATGTAAAATAAATATATTTTTATAACAAAATAAAAACTAAGTATTTAGAGATCTCCGTATAAATCTAAAGTGTGTTTGACATTTGTAACTAGCTAGTAAAGAGTAACTGATGCGGAGGATGCTGATGAGGCAGGCCCGAAACGCATGGGATGAAGGCTCCTTGGATAAAAAAATAAGGCTCGATGGCAAACTGCCATCGAGCCTATGATGCTTTACCGGGCAAGGTATTAAAAGGAAACTGTAGCCCCTGCGCCGAAAAGATTATGTATTTGCTTTGGGATCCCTGTTTGGAAGAAATCATATCGTTCTACCAATCCTGTGTTGAATACATCCGTACCCCATATAAATATACTAGCTTTACCATTGTTGAATTGCTTGGCGAGTTTAAAGTCCAGCCTAAATCTATCGGTATCTTCATCTACTCTGAACCCGACACCTGTATTGCCACCTTCCCGGACCTGTTGATCATAGATAAAACCCGTATCGGAATGAACCGCTGTCCTGTAGAACCCGTTAAATGATAGCTCTATACCCGGGGTAAAGGTAAAGTAGGACCTCATACGGAAAACATGCTCCGGCATGATCGGGTTATCAAGATCAGCAACGGCAAATCTTGCTCCCGTAAGGCTATTGATCCTCCCGGAGCGGTCGTTTTGGAACCACGTGTGGGATAATTCGAATCTCACTTTTTCAGAAGGAACATAGTTCAATACGGTTTCTACGCCGTAGTTATCTGCATCAAATGCATTCTCATATAAGATTGCCACTACGGTTTCTTGTGGGTTGTCAGGATTTTGAGTAACCGTACTGCTTACTCCATCGAAACCTATAATACCACTTGCTTGTGCGTAAAAACCACTCACATCTAAGCTGAAATTGCCAAACAATCCTTTGAAACCTAGTTCTGCGGTCAAATATTCTACCTGGTCGTTATTGTCAGAGTTTGTAAACACAACCCTTGGTATCCCATCTGGTAAGACCCCCGGTATAGGGGCTACTGGATCTGAGATCGTTAATACAATATTAGTTTGTATGAAACCCGGTGTAGTTACACTCCTGGACCCAGCACCCCAGATGGTCGTGTTTTTAGTCGGTTTATAGGCTAACCGTAGGCTGGGAGACCATTCCGGTTTGTTATCAATGAGTGTCCATGTTTCGGCTTTCACACCCAGGGTGGCATTCAACTTCTCATTAAAGTTAATTTTATCTTGGACAAATACTCCCCACAAGTATTCTGTAGCATTAGGATCTCTAAATACGAGTCCATATTCTTCCGGGAAAGGACCTACACTGAAATCCACGACCCGGGTGTTGATCCCAAAACTCATGTTGTGGCTACCCGCGGTGAGATTGCTCTGTATTTCTAAGTTACCAACGTAGGTATCAATATCACCATTGCCTTCTTTGTTTCCTGAAACCTGGGCGAAAATGGAATGATTTTCACTGAAAGTGTGATCTACCCTGGCAGAGGTGACAAAGCGCCTGAAACTGGATTCATACAGGAAAGATTCGCCGAAAACGGCTGGAACAAAAGTACCTCTTTGAGGTAAATAGGAGCCAAAATCATGACCTACTACATAAGCGTGCCCACTGATACGTGTTTCATCACTGATTTCCGAAACCCCTGAAAACCCGATGTTAAACTTCCTTGTGAGATAGACATCGTCGATCAAGTTGTTCTGTATTGTGGTATCACCATTGACCACACCAGTGGAAATCCCGTCTGCATCTCTCACCATCCTGGGGACGGTAACATAATCCCCGTCAAACTGACTTAAAGGTCTGTAGCCATCGAAAAAGTGACCTTTGGCGTGAAATTTCAGTGCAGTATTATCGATTTTGGTTCCATAGCGAATGGAAGGCGCGAGAAAGCCGTCTGTGCCTTGGTTAAATGTGGCGCGAAAACCTTGGCTGTCTTCGGGCGTTTTAGTAAAAATGCTGATGATTCCCGTAGCGGCGTTAGCGCCGTAAATCGTACCCCCGGGGCCTTTGATCACTTCGATCCTGTCAATTTCCTCGAGATCAATGTCATAGTTCTCGTAATCAAAGGTAGAACTGTAAACGGATTGTAATGGTACGTTATCTACAAGAACTAATACACTTCCTTGTGATCCGTCAGACACTTCACGAGCGCCGGAATATCCGTCATTATAATCTGTATGTACAAAGAAAAAACCCGGTACCATATTTAATAGATCCTGCAGGCGGGTAGCTCCTGAACGGTCTATGTCCTCTGCGGTGATCACATAGATAGAAGAGGCTACGTCTTGCAGCTTTTCCGAAGTTTTAGACACAGAAGTAATATCAATAGACATTAATTCTTCCAAACTTAGCTCCGTTAGCTCTTCCAAGTCTTGGGCAAATGTAGGGCCAAAACAAAAGCCACAGGCTATCATTAATCCAACTATTCTTTTCATTCTTCTTAAGTTTTGGTAAATACTATTTAACTATCTTGGCGAGGCTTGCCAAGGTGCCACTCACTTTAAGAGCATAAGCGTCAACGGTAGGTTCACGCATAGCAAATTTTAGCCGGCCATTTTCGGTGTAAAAACCGATACATGCACCTTGGCTGACTGTGGCATCATTTTCGGATACAACTAATACATTGTTGGCTTGTGCCACAGACCGGATGTTGGTCAGTACTGATCGTTGAGACTCGCTAACGTAGACAATATCACAGTCGCTGGCCTCTTTTAGGTCGTTCAAACTTCTTACCGAGATCTTTTCAGAGGAAGCGGATATTTTCTTCAGTTCCATTACAACATCAGGATTCCCGTAAACACCTACTACTTTGGTCATATTGTCAGTAGGCCATTTCACATAGTCGCAAAATTTATAAATAAATAAGGCCTCAAACTTTTCCTTACCTTGCCCTATGGCGCATGATGTTCCTAAAGCAAAATACAGGAGTGCTACTTTCAAAATCCATCTCATCACTTTTTCCTTTAATTCACAATTTCAAAACTAATAGGACTTTTTGTGCGATGTTTTCAGCAAAGTGCTGTATTTTTCATAGGTAGTTTTGCGTATTTTCGTTCTTTTGGCCGTTATTAGTGTATAAGGTATTTCCCCGGGGGAGCGGGTAGGTATTATTATAGATGTTTATTGCTGTTTCATCACTGGGATTGGATAGGCTGATCATTGGAGAAATAATGGGGGTATAAGAAGAAACTAATACTCCTGGTTTGTACAAGAAGAGAAGCCGTGACGAAACATCAAAAAGAACTCTTCACGATTCTTTGCGTCTTAAGGACTCGGTGGTTTGAACACTACTATCAAGATCCTAGGGTACTAAGGGACTGGTAGCGTAATCGATGAAAACCACGAGGGCTCTAATAAATTTTTGTATGTGTAAATTTCGTAGGTTAGTGCTTGTATGACAGGTGGCCTAGTGGGAGGGCAGTTGAAATAAGTGTAGTTAGGTTAGAAGGTACAAAACAAGTGTATCAATTTGGCATCTAGTTTTTTTTAAAGGTTATGAGTAGCCAATGGGTAATCCTTGGATGAATGGTATGGTCAGAAAAGTGTGTGTATCGACTGGGTTAGATTGGGTAACAATTCCCAAAATCAATATTGAATGGCTGTGACATAACCAATGAACGGGGATAGGTATGGTTAGGATCTTTTTATTTTTTATCCTGTTTTTTGTCTTAGGGCAAATTAAGGCACTGTGCCAAGTAAAGTATTACCAAGAAGAAGTTTACGCCCCTAAACTAGAAGAGTTAAGAGTGCGGAACGGGTACCGGGTGTCCCCTATGGGAGATCCTTTGGAACTGGCTGTAAACATAGCACTCAAGCACTATCCCGAGCTGGAGCGGCATAAGATCAAGATCAAGTATAAAAAGAATGTTCGTCACCCGATCACTGCTAGCTGGGCCTTTGGTAATATTTTTAAGTCAAGGAAAAAGCACACTTATATCTTATTGATCAGGTCAGATACCTTCATCAAACGGATCTCTTTAAACAACCAAGTAGGGGTGTTTGGTCATGAAATGGCCCATTTCTTGTACTACAGCCAACGCCCGGCTATTCATATGCTTTGGTGGGCGGTGAAGTATGTAACTTCGAAGAAATTCCACCGCGAGTTCGAGAGACAAGCGGATAGGACAGCGATAGATCATGGCCTTGGGTACCAGTTATTGGGTATGGCATTTTATTTGAAACGGAGAGAAGTAGAGGAATACATGAAGAAAAGCGGCGCTTATTGATCTTTTTAGTAAGGGTAATGATTATCGCGAACCTTGAAAGGTGGTATTATTTCACCTTTTCGAGGTTTTTTACTAATGGAATTTTCATAATGCTTTTTACTTATTTTTTGGGTAATTGGCCTGGGCTTGGGTTAATAAACTATACTTCCGAAACAACCTATTCGAAGCAAATTAATTGAAAGCCAACGCTTATCGCTGAGGGTAAATAATAATTCCTGGGCTCCTTGGGGGTTTTCTTTGTTTTTTCAGAGCACCCTTGAAAATTAGCTTTGATAGTAAAGCGTTAAATTTTGGTAAGTTAAGCTATATTTTTAAGATGTTTCGGGTAATGCCCGCCTGGAAATGAGCAGTTTAAGCGGGATTTTGAGATTCTAAACCCGATTTTCATTTTCTTTTGCACACCCATGCCATGGGCATCCCTTCGGGGAAAGAAAACGAAACAAAAGAAAAGGGCGCCAGCAACAAAGCCCGTTTTCCCCTCGAAACGCGCTATCCAACCCCTATGGGCCGCTTACCCGCAGGCCTCAAATGTGCCGCACTGTTCCTGGATGTCTCCCCTCCATGCGTCAAACTCAGACCAGGTATCCAGAAAAACTGAAGCCTGCGACCAAGTGATCGGCAGGCTTCTTTGTAACGTATTTATTCGTAAAATTACTTTAACTTAAAACGGCATGGGACTACTTTTTGACCAGTTTGGTGCGATAGGTCATGTCGCCGTTGGTGATCGTTAACAGGTAAAAACCTTCGTTAAGCTTTGGATCTATTACGGTCATTTTTTCTGCGTCTTTCAACTGAGCTTGGAAAAGTACGGCACCATTGAGATTTAGTATGCGTAATGTTCCACCAGACCAGCTTTCATGATATGTTATATGCAACTGGCCCGAGAAAGGATTGGGATAGGATGATATTTCTTTACTTATATCAACATCATCATTTAGCGTTTCGCTAAGCTCCGTACCTTTCTCGGCTTCACTTGATCTCAGTGCTTGCGTGGCTGTTGGAAGTGATGTAATCTCAACATGATCAATCGTAATATCGCTCGTATAGCTACTTCCTGTAGTTCCTTTAAATTGAAGCTGGATTACGCCCCCGATGTAAGTATCAAGGCTTACTTCTGCTTGATTCCATGTATTTCCTTGGTTCCCTGTTTTAGACCAAAGCGTGGAATACGTATTGCCGTCATCTACACTTACTAGTACCTCTAATGTGCCCATAGCAGATCCATACATATGGTAATCAAAGTTTAATGCGGCACTTGTTAAAGAAGACAGGTCTATACACGGGCTTTCAATTGTAGCGACTTTGTTAGGATATCCCGTACCATTTGAAGAAGATTCTATGTAAAGGTAGAATGTACCATCTGCTGCATTTGAAGGGCCTGTGTTTGATGAGGGTGTTCCCCCTGAATCCCGTCTCCAGTTTAAGTTATCATTCGTTAACTGGGTCCAGGCACCCAAATTGGTTTCAAAACTTTCGCTGTACGGAAAGCTGGTGATCCCTGCGCAGGGAGGAGGAGGCAAGGTAGTAAAGCTCACTGCATTACTGCTGCCGGATACATTCTTCGCCGCATCTCTCGCCTGTACGGTAAAACTGTAAGCCGTTTCCGGGGCCAGTCCTGTAACACTGAAGTTGGTGGTAGCTGACGCACCGACTTTCGTTGTTCCTTGGAATATGTCATAAGCGACTACCTTTACATTGTCGGTAGAAGCTGTCCATGAAAGATCCGCGCTGGTAGAAGATACATTGGAAACGGTTAAGTTGGTAGGTGTGCTTGGCGCTTCATTATCAGGAACAAGTGTTACACCGCTTACCACGAGTGAGAAAGCCTGGGAGCCGCTTTGCAACGTTCCTTTATGAGTCACGGTGACCGTATAAGTACCGGCAGGTGGTGCAGCGTCTATTTTTTCGACATTGTCCCTGGGATTATCGCCTTTTTGAGCCGGGGCTGTGTAATTGTTGAAGTTGGCGTTAGGCACCATTACCCAAGGGGAATAGGTATTTCCATTGCCACTTACCCTTACATCCAGGTCATTGACCAGGACCGGGCTGTTACCGGCGTTAAGGGGTCCGGCAGGGTCATTCCAGGCTATCGTAAGTGCCAATGGGGTTGAGCCATCTGAAATAATGGTGGTCGTATAGGTTTCTCCATTATTAAGCACCAACTCGTCCATAAGCGCTGCACTACCGTTATCCGTAATGACCTGGGCTGCTCTTTCTGAATTAACGAGTCCCCATCCACTTCTAAAATCCGGGCCGTCATTAGCGCCTACTTCATCGGCCGTGTTAATAACTAAAGCCTTGGCTGTCGCAGCCCGCATGTACACGCCATTCAAATTTTTGTAATGCTCCTGCAATAAAGCAATGGAGCCTGTAGTGGCAGGAGTAGACATGGAAGTACCGCTTTTAGTGCCATAATCTGCATCGCTACCGCTGTCTGATGAATAAACACCTACACCATTATTGGTGATATCAGGCTTTATTCTCCAATCGTCCGGGGGCCCATAAGAACTGGAGTTAGATAGGGTTACCGATGACGGTCCCGTATAGTTGGGCACATCATTCGAATTAGCCACTACTAATAAGTTTTTAGCCAGTTGATTGCCATAAATGCTGCCGTAGGGGCTACCATTATTGCCGGCTGACTTACAATGCAAATAAAACGGGGCATTATAGGTGACGTTATCCATGTCCCTGGCATTTGCATCATATTCACCGGGTGTCCCGGAGGGGCTATTGGAGTTATTGGCCAGTATGCCCCCGGCTGCGGCGAAAGCTGCGGCTTCCGAAACCATTCCTGACGCGGTGTAATTTTTAATAGAAGCGCCAGTCGCCATTCCCCTAGCTGCCGGGTCTATACCGGAGGCTATCAATGTGCCGCCTGTATGTGTCCCGTGGCTGGTCACGGAGGCGCCATCCCCCGAGGTAGCCCTTCCGCCAAATTCACGATGCGTTGGCCGGGCTTTTCCACTTTCCCAGACGCCAATTTCTATGCCCGTGCCGGTCAGGTTCAACCCGGAAGATCCGCCTACCCAAATTTTGTTCGTACGGCCGGAAATAGCGGCATCAACATTGTCATCATAAGCATAGACTGGGTTTCCTTTCTCATCGAAACTATAAAGGACCCCTAACTGGCCCTCACTATTGACCCTCTCCATGGGGATGTCACTTCTTGCGTTGGAGCGTTGCCTGCTAAACTCTGAACTCTTCTGTTGGATGATTGAATTCAAAGCTTGTACATTGGTATTCTTCCGTATCATGGCTCGATCATTACTATCTTGCGCAGATACCTGGAAAGTAAAACAAACAGTTAAGGCAAATAGTAATTTCCTATTTAACCTTAGGGTTAGTATTGATTTCATCGTTGTTTCATTTAGGGTAAGTTTAACTTACATTACCAAATAGGTTTTCTATTTTAAAGCCAACGACAACCGGGTTTTAGCTTGCTTTTTTAAAGTAGTAGATAGGATGACCGTCCCCGGAAATTGCACGCAAGCGTCCTATTGTGCCATCCGCAGCGGTGACCTTCTTGGGTAGTTTTGCTTTTTTGATTTGCTTTTTGTTTAACTGGTTAGGATCCTTCTTTTTGAGATCGTTTGATTTGGACCTGGTGCTGGCATCGTCGAAATAGTAAGAAGGCCCGTTTTTCAACAATGCGCAGAAATAGCCTTTTTCACCGCTTTGATTAAAAATTACCAGGGGTATTCCTTTTTGGGTGGCAAGGGCCAGGTCAGATTGATAGTTTTGATTCCTTGCTTCTATAATTTTTGTCAAGGCCTCTGTATTAGTCTTTTCTTTTATGAGCGCTCTATCTGCCGCGTTTTGTGCAAGAGCATTTATGTTTACCAATAGCAGTAATAGTCCTGGAAGAAGGGGTAATTTTTTAGAGGGTATCATTTTATTACAGGAATGTTTGTACTTTATAGATCCTGATTTTTAATAGGTAACCCCGTTATTTTATATAATCTTATAAGACATTGATTTATAATTTATTAAAATTCAAATATATTATTATCTATGAATAATAGTAATGCTATTATTGTAAGGGGTAAAGCCTTCATGGTAATGATTTTTGTGGTGGTGTAATAGAAGTACTAGTTTCGGGTCACACGTTAATCGACAGGTAGGGTACGTGACGAATATATTTTTGTTGTAAGGAAGTTTTCAATTAGTCAGCAATTGGCGAAGGGCAGTAGGTAAAATAGGGGGTTGCTGATTGCCGACTTTTAGAACAGGACCGAAAAAATAGGGTGTCTTTGAAAATTAGCTTTGATAGTAGAACGTTTAATTTTGGCAAGTTAAGCTATATTTTTAAGGTGTTTAGGGTAATGGGAACCTCTCAATGAGCAGTATACGCGGGATTTTGAGGTTCTAAGTCCAGTTTTCATTTTCTTTTGCCCGCCCAAAAGAAAACGAAACAAAAGAAAAGGGCGCCAGCAACCAAGCCCATTTTCCCCTCAAAACGCACTGTCCAGCCCTTATAGGCCGCTTATCCGCAGGCCTCAAATGGGCCGCGCTGTTCCTGGATGTCTACCCTCGATACGCCACTTGAATTTTCAATGATACCCTAGTGTTAAGCCTTAAATGACGTACCAAGTCCAGGATGAGTTATGTTCCAGGTATTGATCAGTGGGCAATAGGCAAAAGGCAGTAGGCAGTAGGCGGTAGGCGGTAGGCAAAAAAATAAGGGGTTGCCGATTGCTCTTAGCCAACTGCTGACTTTAAAAACGGGATGGGAAAAAATAGCTAACCGTCCAATTTCACCTAACTTGACACCAGGACTACTTTGTCAGATTTAAGTAATTGATAATAAGGTTTGTAGTTTTAAACGTAGTGCCAGCGAACTGCAAAGTATGGGTGATCAACCTCCTGTTCTAAATCCATCTAAAACCTAAACCTCATTCCTTACTTTCTATCCTCGTCATTCCTTGCAGCCTGTGCGTTGGGCTAGGCGTGACAAGGAATCTGCGAAGTCGTGAAACGAAAACCCAGTATACTCAAAAAAAGGTTCACGT
>JANQLQ010000263.1 GCA_028280565.1 Fulvivirga sp. | reverse complement strand
AAGTCGTGACACGAAAACCTATCATATTCCCAAAAAGAACGATTTGCGTTCCGCGACCTAACAGATTCCTGCTCTCGCGCATCGCTCGCCCTGCAAGGCTGGCAGGAATGACGACGTTGGAAAGTAAGAATGACGAGGTTAGAAAGTTAGGAATGACGTTCTTAGGTATAGGTTTTGGATAGATTTAGAACAGGCGGTTGGTCCCCCATCCTTTGCAATTCGCTGGCACTAAGTTTGAGAATAAAATCTTGTTATCAATGACTTAAACCTGGCAAAGTAGCACTAGTGTTAAGGGTTAAATTGAGGTGTAAGGGATAGGATGGACTATATTTTCGCATTGGGAAGCTCTTGATCAGCTCACAACAGGCAAAGGGCAGTAAGCAAAATAAGGGGTTGCCGATTATTTGGATTCTTTTGTTTAAATTCCCATCGTTAAAAATTACTGGCGTTGATCACTTTCAAATGAAGCCAGCGCACCTACTGGGAATCTTTTAATCTTATGACCACCACATTGGGAAATCTATATCCTGGCCAATCTTTGATCCATTTTACAGGAACCTACACAGACCTCTACCAGCTTACGATGGCACAGGTATATTTTCTTCATGGGCGCCAACACGACCAAGCCACTTTCGATTACTTCTTTCGTCAGCTCCCTTTTGAAGGAGGGTATGCCGTGTTCGCAGGACTTGAGGATCTTTTGGAAAGTTTAGAAAATCTGCGCTTCGACCCGGGGGACCTGGCGTTTCTCCGGGAGCAAGGCTTTGGGGCAGAATTCCTGCACTACCTGCAGGACTTTCGGTTTACAGGTACGATTTACAGTGTGGGAGAAGGGGATGTTGTTTTCCCGACACGACCGA
Source organism: Fulvivirga sp. (assembly GCA_028280565.1). Taxonomy (GTDB): domain Bacteria; phylum Bacteroidota; class Bacteroidia; order Cytophagales; family Cyclobacteriaceae; genus Fulvivirga. The sequence continues at coordinate 47,243 of JANQLQ010000263.1, read as the reverse complement.
TCCTGCGCGTGGAAGCTAACCTCATCGAAGCGCAAATTATAGAGACCCTGGCGCTGAATATTCTTAATTTTCAAACACTGATAGCTACCAAGGCCAGTCGCATGCGCCTGGTGGCCGGCGACTGTACATTAGTCGATTTCGGTTTACGTCGTGCGCAGGGAGTAGGAGGATATTATGCCAGCCGAGCCGCGATGATCGGCGGGTTCGAAGGTACAAGTAATGTGCGTGTGGGGCGTGATTTCAATACCCCGGTATCCGGTACCATGGCCCACTCATTCGTCCAAGGGTATGATGATGAACTAGTAGCCTTCCGCGATTTTGCCGAGAGCCGGCCGGATGATTGCGTGCTCCTCGTAGATACTTACAATACACTTGGGAGTGGAATTCCCAATGCTATACAGGTGGGAAAAGAGATGGAATCACGCGGGCAAAGACTCAAAGGGATACGGCTAGACAGCGGTGATTTAGCTTATCTTTCCAAAAAAGCACGTCAAAGGCTAGACGAGGCTGGCTTGAACTATGTCAAAATAGCTGTCTCTAATCAACTGGATGAAAAATTGATCAAAAGCCTTTTACAGCAAGAGGCTCCTATTGATATTTTTGGCGTAGGCACTAAGCTGGTGATCGGCTACCCGGATGCTGCGCTGGACGGTGTGTATAAACTGGCGAATATAAACGAGAAACCCCGGATAAAGCTTTCGGAATCCATTGATAAGGTGACCTTACCGGGCAAAAAACAAGTCTACCGGATGTTGAATGGAGACGGAAGCTTTATGGGGGCAGATGCCGTTGCCTTGGCTGACGAAAAGAGCCATGACATTGCTGTTATGCATCATCCGTTTGACCCTTTGAAATCCATGACAATACGGGACTGCAAGAAAGAACCTTTACTGCTAAAAGTAATGGAACATGGAAAGCGCACAGGGTCAGCTTTGACACTGCAAGCCATAGCTGCCTACAGCCGGCAACGGTTAGGAAAACTCCCCGGCGAGTATAAAAGGTTTGAAAATCCGCACCTGTACAAAGTGGGTTTAAGCGATCAATTGAAATTGGAGCGCGACCAGCTTATTGCTCAATACCAAAAAAGGAAATGAAAACACTGATCATAGTAGATGCCCAAAATGATTTTATGCCCGGGGGAACGCTGCCCGTAGAAGGAGGTGACTTGATTGTACCGGAAATCAATAGACTTATCCATACTTTTGATCTTGTGATCGCTACGCAAGACTGGCATCCGCGTAACCACCTAAGCTTTGCTTCTAATCATGACGGTAAACAACCTTTCGATCAGATCCAGCTTCATGGATTGGACCAAGTGCTCTGGCCGGATCATTGTGTCCAGGGCTCGGTAGGAGCCCAGTTCCATGACGAATTATTATTGGAACCGGTCGAGGCCATTATTAGAAAAGGAATGGACCCCAATGTGGATAGCTACAGCGGGTTTTATGACAACGGGCGTCGCAAACACACTGGGCTGGCAGGATACCTCCGCGAAAAGGAGGTGAATGAAGTATTTATATGCGGATTAGCCGGTGATTTTTGTGTGGCTTACACGGCACGAGATGCTTTACAACAAGGCTTTGCCGTAACACTTATTGATAATGCCATCCGCTCCCTGGACACCGGCCAATATGACCTTATCAAAGAAGAACTTACACGGTCAGGTGCGGAAATTACAGTTCTTTAAGGGGTGCTGGTTGACTGTGGATCATCCTTTGGCTACTAGCCGCAGAAAATATGAAACCAGGAATATGACAATGAACGGACCATGCCTTTGTGTAACTTTGAGCTTTAGTTGCCTTGGTGGCGAAGCTTCCCTGGCCACCAAGGAGGCACAAATGCACCAAGGTTGACAAAACTTACTAGCTAAAACTACCCTGGGTAACATCTAAGGGATAAATGGTGATCGAGTCCAAGTTAGGACTAGTCGATTACGTGCAGGATTGTACGCGTTCAAAACAAGAAGCCAGAAAAGCTTCCTTATCTACATCTTTTAAGACTTCTTTGCAGCCATGTTCAGCAAGGGCGTACTTTATATGATCCTGTCGACGTTTCTCTTCGCCATGATGAACGTGCTGGTGAAACTTGTTTCCAACATTCCAGCCGTGGAGATCGTATTTTTTCGGTCGGTCGTTTCTTTGGTGATCAGTGTCGGGTTATTGAGAGCGAGCGGAGTTCCATTGTTTGGGAAAAGTTCTAATCGACTCCTGCTGGTCTTACGAGGGCTTTCGGGAGCCGTGGCATTGGTACTTTACTTCTTTCTTTTACAAGTGATCCCGCTGGCTACGGCAGTGGTGCTCCAATTCTTGGCGCCTGTTTTTACGACGATCTTAGGGATCTTCATTGTAAAAGAGCGGGTAAAACCTTTCCAATGGTTGTTTTTCTTATTTGCTTTTCTAGGCGTATTTACGGTACAGGGCTTTGATACTCGTGTGACCCCCTTTTATATTCTTTTAGGAGTATCCGCCTCGATTTTCGCCGGGTTAGCTTACAATTTTATACGGAAGATCAACACCAAGGAGCATCCGCTGGTCATTGTCTTGTATTTCCCGCTGGTCACCGGGCCACTGACAGGCGTATATTCCGCCTTTAACTGGGTACAACCCCAAGGGTTAGAATGGCTTTACCTGGTGCTCATCGGCATCCTGACACAATTCGCCCAGTATTTTATGACCAAATCCTACCAGGTAGAAGAGCTTTCTAAGGTGTCGAGCATAAATTACACAGGCATTATCTATGCTTTGACGTTCGGCTGGATATTTTTTGGTGAACAGTTTAACTTTATGACCTACCTAGGTATGGGGTTGGTGATATTGGGAGTGGTAATGAATGTTTGGTACAAAAATTTGAGAGAGGCTAAAAAAGCCTAATTTTGTAGGAATAAAATAACGGATAGTATGGCAGGACACAGTAAATGGGCCAATATTAAGCATAGAAAAGGGGCTCAAGATGCTAAAAGGGGTAAAATATTTACGAAACTCATCAAGGAGATCTCGGTAGCAGCTCGCGAGGGTGGCCCTGACCCGGACGGAAACCCCAGGCTGAGACTGGCTGTACAAAATGCCAAAGGACAGAACCTGCCCAAAGAAAATATTGAGCGTGCGATTAAGAAGGCCACCGGTTCTGATGCCGTAGACTATGCCGAGGTCACGTATGAAGGATATGGCCCTAGTGGAGTGGCCATCTTTTTGGAGTGTGCCACGGATAATTTGAACCGTACCGTATCCAATGTCAGGTCACTTTTCACCAAACATGGGGGGAGTCTTGGGGTCAATGGCTCGGTAGATTACATGTTTGAGCGTAAGGGGATTTTCTTGATCAAGAAAACAAGCGAGATGAACGAAGACGACATCACATTGGAACTGATCGATGGCGGGGCAGAAGAAGTAGAGTTTTCCGATGAATACGTAGAAGTGACTTGCGCTATGGATGATTTCGGGAATATGCAAGGCAAATTGGAAGAACAAAATTTGGAAGCCGAAACCGCTGAGCTTCAAAGGATCCCAGCTACAACTGTTGCTTTAGGTGATGAAGATTTTGCCAAACTTATGAAGCTCATCGATGCCTTCGAGGATGATGACGATGTTCAAAAAGTATATCACAACATAGAGGCTAGCGATGAGCAACTGGCTACTTTGTAGCTTCATGTCTAAGAAAGTAGTGGGGTACAACACTTTGCCAGATCGGGTAAGAAAATAGTATCTTCTTGGTATAAAAGGATCATACGGACACGAATGATGCTATTGCCAGTTGCCGCCAAACGAGAATTCTTTGGTGGCGTAGCGGAAAAGCTTATCATCCTTCATTCGCAGTGACGCCGCTAGGTGATCGCCATGGCAAGAGGTCATTCAAGGCAATAGCATACACCCTTGAAAATTCAATTGGCGTATGGAGGGAAGACCTCCAGGAACAGTGCGGCACATTTGAGGGTAGTGGGTAAGCGGCCTATAGGGGTTGGAAGCGCGTTTTGCGGGAAAAATGGGCTTTGTTGCTGGCGCCTTTTTCTTTGGGTTCGTTTTCTTTCCCCGAAGGGATGCCTATGGCATGGGCGGGCAAAAGAAATGAACACGGACTTAGAACCGCAAAATGCCGCTTAAACTATTCATTGCAAGGTTCGCACTACCCGGAACATCTTAAAAATGTCGCCTAATTTGCTAAAAAATAGACATTTACTATCAAATCTAATTTTCAAGAATGCCAAAAAAAGAGGCTGACCCCTTCGAGACAGCCTCTTTTTAATCATTGTTCTATTGCAAGTTTATGCTAGCTTGGCAATCAGGTCAGTAACCCTGTGGGCATAGCCTGCTTCGTTGTCATACCATGATACTACTTTCACCAAGGTGCCATTGACAGAAGTGATCTTCGAGTCAAAAATGGATGAATGCGGATCGCCTATGATATCTGAAGATACGATAGGGTCTTCTGTGTATTTCAAGATACCTTTCATAGGACCTTCTGCAGCGGCTTTCATAGCGGCATTGATCTCTTCTACCGTGGCTTCCTTGCTCAAAATACAAGTAAGATCGGTCAAAGAACCGGTAGGAGTAGGTACCCGTACTGCATTACCATCCAATTTTCCTTTGAGATCAGGCAGTACCAAACCTACGGCTTTTGCGGCACCGGTGGTAGTGGGTACAATGTTTAGCGCGGCGGCTCTTGCCCTTCTCAGGTCTTTGTGAGGCGCATCTTGCAGTCTTTGATCAGCGGTATACGCATGGATAGTAGTGATGTATCCTTTTTCCACTCCAAAGTTATCATGCAGTACCTTGGCGACAGGCGCTAAGCAGTTCGTAGTACATGATGCGTTAGAGATGATGGTCTCGTTCCCGGTGAGGGTATCGTCGTTTACCCCTAATACCACTGTAGGGATATCTCCCTTAGCAGGGGCAGAGATCACTACTTTCTTAGCACCGGCTTGCAAGTGCTTACCGGCACCCTCTTCGTTGACGAACCTCCCGGTAGATTCCAGCACGATATCCACCCCATTGGCGCTCCAAGGAAGCTGGGAAGGATCACTTTCCGCCGTGGCCAGGATCTTCTTGCCATTGACGACCAAATGTTCATCGGTAGCCTCTACGGTGCCATTAAATCTCCCGTGAATAGAATCATACTTTAAAAGGTGAGCCAGCGTGGCATTATCAGTCAGGTCGTTGATCGCTACTACTTCTACATTATCTTTCTCCAATAAGGATTTAAAGGCTAGTCTGCCTATTCTCCCAAAACCGTTAATTGCAACTTTAGTCATCGAGATTAGTTTAAAAGGTTAGCATTAGTTACGGCGCCAAAATTACAATACGCCCACCCCAAAACCAATTAAAAAAATGCCTAAAAGTAGACATTTGGCCGTTTTTTTCAAGGATTTAACCGGCTGATCATGTGAGGGTTGCCCTGGCAGTGTATCTCAATCGATTGCGGTTAGAAAAAAGCGAGTTTGAAAAAAAGTAAAAAAAATCCAGGGCATTTTTTGCAAAATTCAAGCAGCCTAATAACTTTGCACCACCTTAAAAAAATGGCCCGTTCGTCTAGGGGTTAGGACGCCAGGTTTTCATCCTGGTAACAGGGGTTCGATTCCCCTACGGGCTACTGAAGGGGGTAAATTGGCTGAAAAGTCTTTTATCCCCTTTTTACTTTTCTTATAACTCATTGATAGAGAACGGCTAATATCGAATACTGTATTCACTCTATTGGTTCGATAATGGTCATTTTTAAGGTCATATTCAATTCCTTCCGGGAAGACCATCTTTTGAAGTTTCTGTTTCACAGAGTAATTCCCTAACTCCCATATTTCCAATGAATTAGTTATAATATCGACGGCATGATCAATCCCTGTTTCAAGGTTCGATAAATCAAACTGTGAACTTTCGAGTTGACTGGCAATTTCGTCTTTTTCTTTACGGTATTTCGGCATGTATTTCTCGAACAATTCTTCGCTGATTTCCTCTAAAACAAATCGTTCTTCGATACGCTCAATCTTCTTTTCGATCTCCATCAATTGCTTTTCCATCTGTCCTCTTACCTCCACTTTATCTTTCGTGTAGTATTCAAGATAATTTTGCAAAGTACATTTGAGTGGTTCGGCTAGGATCGGGTTCAGCGTATACTCGTTCAAAAGGTCTTGAAAGGACTCATGCATCTTTTTAGCACTCCGATTACAAGCGCATCCACGTTTGTTACACTTATAGTAATAAAGCCCTTTCTTTCTAACCAGGTATCCCGTCCAAGCTGTGCCGCAGACAGCACATCTGACAAAGTTCTTCAATGGTATATTGACAATGTGATCTTCTTGCCGGTTTTGTTTGTAGCCTTGTGGATTTCTTTTAAGGATTTCATTGGCTTTGAGGAAGGTCTCCTTACTGACCAAAGGAGGTTGATTTCCCGGAACGATCTTACCGTTTAGTGCTGAATGAGAAAGTAATCCGCAATAGAATGGGTTGCGTAGTATTCGTGAAAGGTGCTGTGAATATAGTGTCAGGCCCAAGGCTTTTAATTTCCTTAATATTTCAGCACTTGTATCTCCTTGTGCTTTCCAGTGAAAAGCCTTCTTCAATAACCTTCCTTGCTTGTTGATTACGTACTGTTGCTTTTTCTTGAAACCTACTTGATCATAACCGAAAGGGACAGTTCCCATCCAGTATCCCTTTTGGAGATGCTCACGTATGCCAACTTCACAACGCTCCTTCCTAACATCATTCTCATACTTGCTCATGAGCAGTCGCATGTTTTGGTTAAAACTGCCCGATGGGGAGAAGGAGTCGCCCGGCTCCGTGACCGAATGAATGGCATGACCACCCTGTCTAAGTTCCTCTGCCAGTGATATACCCCCGGCTCCTGACCGGGAAAAGCGGTCTACTTTAAATACAAGTATGTTGGATATTTTCCTTCGCTTTACGAACAGCAGCATTCTTTTGAGTTCCTGCCGCTCATCGGTTTTGGCACTTTCATGTGTACCTCCAAAATATTCGACTACCAATAGCTTTTTACGTTCAGCGTATTCTTCGCAATATCGCTTTTGTGATTCCAAGCTTGTATTGTCCTCCTGATCCTTTGACGAAACGCGTGTATATATGACACAAAGGTTGTTTTGAATTTTACGTTTGGTAGTGCTCTTTTTACCAAAATTCGCTTCAAATATTTCTAAATTATCAGTGTTCTTCATCTTCTCTCTTGTTAAGTTTAAAATGTTCGATGAGTATATCCGCCAATTGTTCCAAGCTCTCGATGACTTCTATGGCTTCCTCATCCGATAAGTTTTTCAACCCCTTAAATGATCTGAGTTGTTCAATAGTAATTCGTTTTGGCTCATCCGGTATATTTTCTTCCAACTTTCAATAGAACTGTGAGTAACAGCCCCTTTTGAAAGGTGGCTAACTCCCTGCTCAATCTCTCTATAGCGTAGAGTATATTCATGATAGTTTCATTTTAATGGTATTCTTGATAGTGGTGACCATCCCTTGGTGGCTCTTGATCACAATTTCTTGGTAATCACTCTCTGATAAAATATCTACAAGCCTTCGTTTTACAGGTTGTGCTTTCACCATATCGAGAGACTTTATGCTGCTGTCCTTGAAATGGATCGTAATGCTTTCATATTCGCCGGAGTGTATTATCTCTAATAGCTTGGTTTCTGTAGAGGTGAGTAGGTGTAGCTCAGGCAAGATGTATGCAGACTTATCACCGACTAGGAAGTCTTTAATGATCTCTGTTATCGAAACCCTCACATGAGTATGATACGCTATGCGCTGGCGATCCTCATTACTGTAAATTCCGGGCCTGTTTTCATACCAAGGGAACCAATCGCCATCGGCAAATACGATCAATGAGACGGGTGTCCGGTCGAAGATGGTTTCACAGATTAGAAACTGTAACATCGGGACACTAGTGGGGCCTTTTGAAAACCCGGACGTCAGGCGATCTTTTAATTGATCTTTTTGCCCACCGTCCGGTAGTTCATTCAATAATGCTTTGTTCTTTTGAAATACTCGGTAAATATCTTCGGTTTCTACCGGTAGAAAGACGTCGGCCTTCACTTTTTGCAAAATCGGTATCGATATGCCGATGCTCCGGAATTGCTCTAACATTTTCAGCCATACAAACTCCACAAAGCTGAATTTGCGCCATTTACTTTCCTCTGTCCTGCGGGAAACCAATAAATCCTGCTTGTCCCAATGATTGATCGTTTTATAAGTGACACCTGTGTCTTTGACATCAAAAAGACCGTCCTGATTGATGTGTCGTGATAATTCAATTGACTTTAACAGGTTGAGGGTACCGAAATATTTATCCAAATAGATAGGCATACGGTTTTAATTTATACCTCAAGGTACAAATTATATGCCAATAATAGAAACTAATGTCAAAAAATGATCAAAACACGTTGGTTCTCAATTCATACATGACTTTTCCCTAAATCATACACTACTTGGTAAATTGTTGGTTGTTGAACTTAAATATTTGTCTTTTTCTGGTTAAGGATGTCTTTGAGTTGATATAAGAAAAATACCAAATCATCATACTGATCACAGGGCAAGTATTCCCGGTCTATGCAGAGTGTGACAAACTTTGTCCATTCCTCGACGCTTTCGGACAGGTCTTCTATGCCATAAAACCTGTAAACCAAATTTTTCAGGTTCTTGGTTATCTTACTTGTACGATCTTTAGAAGGGGCTGCCTCGTACCACCCCTCTTCGACTTCTTTAAAATTTCCGAAGGAAAGCAATTGATTTGCCTCGTCCGGTTCAAGCTTTGCAAAAAAGAAATTCCTCTTGAATTTTAAAAGAAGATTATGCCCACCTACGATGGGTTCTTTAGATAGTGCAATAATTTTTGCTTTCATAATTTTTCAAAAAAAAGCGTGGCACTTAATTTTATCCGTCCTGAAGGTACTGGTATACCTTAGTGCTACAAATAAGTTAAGCCCACGCTATGACGATAGCCTGATCCATTTTTCCGCTTAGCACTTATAAATTACCAGTTTTCAGGACGGGGAGAAAATAGTTAGAATCTTATAGCTTCAATATTTTGTTATTCCTTTTCCCTATGCTGTGTTTTTTGTTTCTGTATTGTTAACAAACCCGGTTACTTCATATTTTCAACTTAATATGGTGGGCTACCCTCCTAGAACCTATCATGGTGACCTCCCTAGATACCCATTCAGGCTAGGATAAGGCAGCCCATATTTTTAAAGTGGCAGCTTGCCAAGCTGGCACTGGTACAAACTGATCAAAGAATAATAGTAAAGGGAGCAGCCTGCCTGCCTTTTGGCAGACAGGTAAACGGTAACTTAAACCTAACGCATGAAAAACGCCACTCCCTTTATATGCGCCACTTATTTCGAGTTTTTGTCTTTACCATTCAATTCCCTCTAGGCAAAACGGTAATGCCTGTAAATTCAAAATTCCCATCACCGGGCATACATCTGCCATCCACGATAGAACAAGCGAGGTAAGTATAATCCCCTTTAATAACCGGGTGTTCACTAAGTATCCGTACCTTTTGCCTGAAAGCTGCTTTCTTATCCATATAGCGGTAAGTAGCATCGAGTATATCATCGTACTTTTCCTTGGCATCCAGAGGGGTTAACTTCCCTACCAGTCGATAGCTCTTGTGAGGTTCGAAGTTGATCTCAGTAGGCGGTGGCCCTACGTCCTTGGCAAAATTATTCGAATAGATGTACCACGTTTTATCAAGTTCTACATGAAAAACCAAGTCTACAGAGTCACCCACGTTTATTTTCCCGGCAGAAAATGTATAGCTCCATTTTGCCGCTGGAAAGGTTTGAGCAAAAACGTCCATAGATACTAACAAGCCGATACAGCTTATTATATATTTTAATTTCACGATCATAACCGGCCATCTTTGATTATTACCATTTCTTTCTCAACTTCTTCAAAGGATAATTCCAAGCCATGCTCCTTCAATGCTTTGACCACCGTCTGCGGATCGCTTAAATTCACATCCATACTTAGATCGATGTTTCCAGTTATACCTGTCTCATCTACTACTACCCGTATATCCGGGCTGATAAGGTAATAGGCTAAAGAGGATACCAGCTTTGACATAGGCTGATTCCTGACCGTGATATAGAAATTGTTCACTTCTACAACCGGTTCTTTCCCGAAAGAAGATAGTTTCACTTTTTTTGCCTGCCTGAGTACTGCGCCATTCACTTTTCTAGTTTCACGTGCTACGACAAATCCAAATGCCCTTTTTAAATCCTCCTGCATACCTCTTAAAAATTCTTCCCTAGTGCCGTTGTTATCTTTCGGTATAATCAATTCGTAGCAGTAGAGGTTAGAACTGTCTCTTTGGGATAAAGGGGGATTAAATTGCAAGGGATCAGCCATTTCCTCCATTACATCCGGTGATACCGTCTGAAAAGCGTGAGCATAAAGGGATGCAAGGGGTACATTGATCAATCGTATCCCGTAGAACTTATCCGTTTTTTTAGGAACATATACCCCCGATCTCAATCCTTTTACAAACGGTGTTATTACCGAATGATACAGGAACTCCCGGTGCATATCTTTCCTGTCATTTACCAGCACCGGCCTATCAAAGTCCTGAAAGATTATCTCACCTTTGGCCCTGTTCTGTTGATCGTCTGCATCGAGTCCTTTCCCGGATAACACACGTTCAAGGTTTTCTTTCGTCAAGGCTTTGTTTCCCCGTGTAAACGCCACAATCTCACCATCCCATATCCATACATATTGGATATCGAGACTACCGGTTTTACCAGAAAAATGTTTGGCCAGCATTGTATCTTCCACCACTGTAGGTAATACATAGTCATTTTGTTTTCTTAACCGGCCATAGAACTTTTCTATTTTCTCTTTTTTCTCGTAAGTGACCGGCATGAACTGAACCCTGCCATTAAACTTACGTTGTAAACTATCCAGTTTTGGAAAAGCCCGCACACAGGGCAGACACCATGTAGCCCAAAAATCCAAGATCAGCAATTGGTTATTATAGTCGGATATCCTAGCTGATGTCTTGGGATAATTGACAATAGGAGAAAGCAATAGATCGGGAACCTTATCACCTACGTCCGGTAATTCAGAACCAGTATTTTTTGGTTGCACTTGATCCGCTTGTGCCTGAGTACATAGGCATGGTAGCCATAGGGCAAAGCATACCACTATGATTTGATTAAGTTTCATTGTTGTAACTTTTTGTGTCGTTTAGATAGTGTGGCTTAGTATCCCAAATTTTGAGTCAGGTTCGGGTTATCTCCAATTTCAGCCAAGGGAACAGGATATAGCTCATCGGTCGGTTGCCAACCGGGTTTAATGGACCTGAGTATGTCACCGGCGCGGCCTGTACGTTTTAAATCCAGCCAACGGTGTCCCCATTCAGTGATTAGTTCCATCCTTCTTTCGTGTTCAATGGCCAGTAACAAGGAAGCCTGATCCGAAGCCGGGGTATTCCCCAGATTTGCCCGGTGACGAATGACATTCAAATCTTCCCGGCCACCCGTAACATCGTTTTGCCGGGTACGGGCTTCGGCCCGAATAAGGTATAGCTCGGCCAAACGTATGATCATCAGGTATTCGGTAATGGGAGTTCCGTCATTCCCACCGTCTGCTATTTTGTATTTAAATGGATAATACCAAGTATCGGAACCATCTGTAAAACTGCCTATCCAATCAGTGCGGCGACGGTCTCCTGTCTCAAAGGCCCCTATGATCCTTTCGTTTAGCGCGATAAAATTCGGCGGGGCTTCTAATATAAAAGCCCCGCCATCCCGGGTATTGAGGCCAATCTCCCTTGTCGAACTCAATTGCCAAATGGCTTCGGGGCTGTTGGCGAGAAATACCGTATTCAAATCTTCCACCAAACGATATGCAGGGTTGTTAATTACGATGGATGCCGCTGTTTCTGCGCTCACCCAATCTTTCACGTATAAATATGCCCTAGCCAAAAGTGCGGTAGCCGCCCACCTGTTCGGCCTTGACCTGTCACCACCGGAAAAACGGTAATCATTGGCAAGCAATGTTTCTGCTACTTTCAAATCCTCTATCACCTGTCCGTATATATCGGCTTGAGGAGTTCTTAAAGCGAATGCATTTATTCTAAAATCAGTGGTAGTAACTAACGGTACGTCGCCCCATAGATTGGTTAAGTAAAAATGACAAAAGGCACGAGTTAACCTTGCCTCCCCTTCAAGCTGAATTTTTATGCTATCTGTAACGCCTGTATTCCTTGCGAGGCCGTCTAAAATGGCATTGGCCGAATAAATATAAGTATACATCGATGACCAAAAACTGGCGACCTCACTGTTATCCGGCAGCAACGTATTATCATAAAACTGTTCCCTTGCCCCGGTTTGAAAGACGGTCAATTCATCGGCAGCTAACCCATTGGCTATGGTCATTTTGCTGGTCATCGTAGCCTCATTGAACATTTCGCTGTAAATTCCCAAGAGTGCCGATGTGGCCGTCGTATTGTGTGTAAACACGTTATCGGTGGTCGTTTCCGTAGGCGGGGGATCTAGTGCTACAAAATCTTCGCAGGAAAAGAGAAAGGTTGTTATGATCGCACCTAAAATCCCGGTGAATAACTGCCTGTATCGATTGATATATTGTTGATCTTTTTTCATGGGTAATTTTAATTTATAGTGTTGCATGGATACCAATGGTGAAAATGCGCAAAGGAGGCAGCCTAGAAAAACTACGTGATTCCGGGTCGAGCCCTAAGTAATCTGTTATCGTCAATAAATTCTGTCCCTGCAGGTAAACTCTCCCTTGTTGGAGTTTCAGCTTTTCACGCCAGTTAGCCGGGAGCTGCCATGATAGGGACAGGTTTTGTAACCGTACGAAAGATGCATCGGTGATCCTGTTATCCCCAAAGGCACGTCCAATGGCATAATTAAGCCCGGCTTCTTCGAAAGCTTGTGTAAACCGGGGAATTTCCGAAATGTCACCCGGCTGTTGCCAACGGTTCATGACAATGGCGGGTTGGTTGCCATACATACCCGGGGTGGAAAAGTCATTGATATAGTTCAAACCGTTTTGTTTGACAAAGTGAAGCTGGAAGTCTAATTGAAATCCTTTGTAGGTCAGATTATTACTAAGCCCTCCAAAATATTCTGCCCCTATTTCTTTGCGTGCTACGTTGTCGTTGGGAAAATCCAGTAGCGTACCGTCATCACTGGCATCTACATAAGTGAAAACTCCGGTTTGTGGGTCTACTCCGCTAAATTCAAGCCCTTTGACTACAAATAATGATCTGCCGACTTCAAAAAGACGGTCGAAGGGCGTGTTTTCAATACCGGGAAATTCACGGAGTTCATTATTCAGGAACGTCACATTGAACCCCGTACTCCACTTAAAGTTGCGAGATTTTATATTGGTGGTATTCAGTTCCAGTTCCCAACCTGTATTCCCTACAATGGCCGGGAAATTGTCTTGCAGGGAGGAAAAGCCTGTAACATCCGACACCGGGAAGCCCACCAGTTGATCGGAGGTACGGTGCTTGTAATAGCTGACCTCCAGCAAAATCCTATCCTCCAATATGCCCAATTCAATCGCTCCTTCTATTTTTTGGATGGTTTCCCAACTGAAAACGGGATTTGCAATACGTGTCGGAATCAACCCTTTTATACCTAAATAATTCCCCGAACTGCTGTAAGAATAGGAATCTAAATATTCAAAATCACTGGTGTTGTCATTACCCGTAATGCCGAAACTACCCCTGATTTTTCCAAAGCTAAGGAACGGTAAACGGCTTTTGATGAAAGGTTCATTGGAGAATATCCATGCTGCACCGATGGCCCCGAAGTTGCCAAATCGCCGGTCAGGCCCGAAACGACTGGAACCGTCCCTGCGGCCTGTTAAGTTAAGTATGTACTTGTCTTTCCAATTGTAATTGATCCGGGCGAATATTGCGTTATACCTGTAGGGATCGTTACGGAAGCTATTGAGAATTACTTCGGAAGCCGCCGCCGGATTTTGCAGCGAGTTTTCATCCCGGAAGCCCCGTGCGATGAGTACTTCTCTTTTTGTGGTGGTTTGCTGGAAGGTACTTCCGATCAGGGCCGTCAGGTATCCCCCGGCGACCTGTTCGGTATACTCCAGTTGTGGTTCTACGATCCAAGTATTGACGTTTCCATCTATAAAATCGGAACTACCACCGGTAACACCATAAACAGGATCGTAGGTACTGGCAGGGGACGTTTTCAATTCGTCGAACTGAAAATCCGAATACCCGAAGCTGCCTTTCAGTTGCAGGGTAGGTAGCAGGTTATATTCCAGACCTAGGTTACTGATAAAATTCTTGGTGGTAATCTTGTACTTTCTTGCCAGTTGAGCTAACGTGTTATCCCCTTTATTCGGATCATCCCATGTGAAGTTTCCGTTTTCGTCTAACAATGCAGGTGCATTGGGCGCTTTTGTCATGGCTACGAACGTTGGGTCTAACTTGGGTAAATCGTTTTGATCTACTGTATAATTGGACGATAAGGTGAGCGAAAACCTTTGATTTTTAGCGGTATGATTCAGGTTGAAATTACCGGAACCCTTTCGGTAGGCGAAATCCCCCGGTAAGACAGTAGTTTGACGCTGGTAACCGACACCGAATAAATAGGTAGTGTAAAAATCACCTCCCGACACCAATACTTGTGCATCGGTAAATCTTGCCGTGCCACCGATCAATTCTTCCTGCCAATCGGTATTCCTGTCACCACTAAATTCCATGTCATAGTCCGAAGATCCCGGGGTAACGTCATCGTTTTTAAAAGCCTCGTTCCGCATTTCGAGGTATTGTTCTGTGGTAAGCAAATCCATTTTGCCGGTAATTTCTCCCACACCCGAATTGATATTGATGTCAACAGATGTCTTTCCCGATTTTCCCTTTTTCGTAGTGATCAATACAACACCGTTTGCACCTCGTGAGCCGTAAATAGCGGTGGCATCGGCATCTTTCAAGATTTCGATACTTTCGATATTGTTTGGATTCAAACTATTTAATGGACTGCCAAAAGCGGTTAGGAAACCTGAAAGTGAGCCTAAAGGTGAGGAAGGATAAGGTATTCCATCCACAATATACAAGGGTGAATTACCGGGATTTGCACTCGCAAATCGCGTTCGAACGCTGTTTAGTCCCCTGATTTGGACATCAAAACCACCACCGGGGATACCCGTAAGCTGCTGAATATTGACACCGGCCATCCTTCCCTGTAATGCCTGTAATGGATTGGTTACTGCCTGTTGCCCGATCTCTTTGGCACTAACTTTGGCAATGTTACCGGTGTATGCTCTTTCATCGGTTTGCCAGTAGCCTGTGCTTACTGTTATCTCCGCCAGACTCGTAACATCCTCCTGCAATACTGCATCGATCACCGATCGTCCGGCGATCTCGATTTCCTTGGTTCCATAGCCTATATAGGAAATCACCAGTACTGTTGTTTTATCGGGAACCCTGATGCGGTACTTGCCTTCTACATCGGTTACAGTGCCTATGGAGGCATTTTTGGTCATCACATTGGCCCCGACCAATGGTTCCCCATTTTCATCCATTACCTTTCCTTCGATCCATTTATCTTTTAGGTGGGCTTTTTCCGGTTCTTTTTGTGTTGCGGATACCGGGGCAGCTTTCACCACAATGTTGTTATCCACTTGCCTGAAGGAAGCCCCTGTTTGTCTTGCTATATCCTTCAATATATTGCCCACGCTAATATGGTCGGCCTCCAAGGTAGTGGTATGACTCCGTGAAAATGCAAGAGCTTTGTCGGCATAGACGAAGTTAAGCCGGGTTTTCCCTTCTATGGTTTCAAGGGCCTTTTCGATAGAAACCTGCTGTACATCGATGGAAATAATTACTTCATTGACACTTTGCGCATGGGCCTCATTGACGATCAAAAGGCCAGCGCAAAGGCATGGAATACAAGCGGCTGCAAGAAAATGGACCGTCATGACGAGGGTTATACATCGAGCTATTTTTTTCATATTTTTACAAGGGTTTTTAATAAAATTTCGGTTTTGTTAAAAATTGACAAAGGAGGACCTTCCTGTGATAGAATGCGGCAAACATTTGTTAATCAGGGGGTCCTTTTCCTTTTGGTTCGGTTTACTCCTGTGATGTGCCTGACATCACGTCGGAGGGTTAAGTCTTTGTAATCATCCAGTCATTATCTTTTCGTTTTTATTGTTAATTCAATTTATTTTTACTCATCAGTATCACAACCTTTCCCTTTTACCAGTATCCCCTCATCCGTATGTTCATAGCTAAAGTCGTCCATGCCCCACCCGATGAGGTCAAGAATTCTGTCGAGGCTTTTATTATGGAACTTCCCTTTGATCAGGCAATTTCCTAATGGTTCGTTATCGAGGTAAATTTTCATTCCGAACCAGCGTTCGAGCTTTTTAGCTACTTCTCTAAATTCCACAGCATTGAAAACCAGAATACCATCTTTCCAAGCTATGAGTTCGTCGAAGTTGCCCGATGTCTTGGTCATAGTCTTATCGGAAATGTCAAGGGTCAGCATTTCATTTTTGGTTAGAATGATCCCTTTGGGAGCAGTATGCCCTATCGGCTGATCTTCCACCAGCACCCTTCCGCTGGCCACTACTACCTGTACCTTTTTTTCGTCGGTGAAAGCCCGGATATTAAATGAAGTGCCCAAGACCTTTGTGATCAAATGTTGTGATGTTACGATGAATGGTTTATCCCTGTCTGCTTTTACTGTAAAGAAGGCTTCGCCTTCGAGGACTACTTCCCGGACACCGGCATCAAACTTTTCCGGGTAGGTCAGCTTACTTTCCGAATTGAGGTCAACCGTACTTCCATCCGGTAAAGTGACCTTAGACTTCTTTCCAGCAACGGTCTGGTGAACCACTAACTTTGTTTCCAATTGGGTATTCAAAAAGTAGATCGACAAGACGGCTATCATGAACAAGGTTATCACTGCCGCTATTCTTCTTACCGGCCATAAGACCTGTTTTTTCCCGGTTGTTTTTCGTTTCGATAGAATGGTATCGATCTTTACATGATGCTGCGCAGTATCCGCCCTTTTTTTCAGACTTTTATCTGCATCGATTTTCAGGATCATATCATTGATGACCGCTTCAAAATCCGCGTTGGATGGTTCTGATCTAAGCAGGATCATGAGTTCTTCAATTTCTTGTTCGGTAGCCGTGTTATCGATAAACTTTTGGGCTAAGACTTTGATGTCTTTTTTCTCTTTCAAGGTGTTTTTTTCCTGTTACTTGTATTATAGTAACACACATGAGATGGCAAAAACTACCAGTGCGAGAGAGGGAAAATTTCCAGTACTTTTGTAAGCAATTGGAAATTAGTTCATTAAGGCAGGAAATAAATATTATCTCTAAGAGTCAGTAGTATCGATTCGGTCTAACCGGACTCTGATAATCTCAAGGGTCCTGTTTAGGTGATTAGCCACAGTTTGAGGTGCTATGCCAAGGGTTTTGGCGATTTCTTCGTAACTCATACCCTTTCTACGGGATAGGAAAAATATGGATTTTTTTTGAGGAGGTAAACTTTCTAAAATGTCTTCAACCTGTTGTTCAAAAAGGTTGAACCAAACATCATTTTCGGCATGTCGTACAATATCTGCCATGTTTTCAGATAACTCTTTTTCAAAGCCCTTGCGATAGGAAATATCCCTTAAATGGTTGATTGAAAGGTTCTTCGCCATAGTATAGATGAGTGATTTGAAGGAACCTTCGGGACTTAGCTTTTCTCTACGATCCCATATTTTAGCCCATACATCATGCACTATGCCTTCGGAAACTTCACGGGATTTAGTCATACCGATGGTAAGATGAAGCAGCCTGAAATAGTATCGATGATACAGTTCTTTAAAGGCTTCCTCGTTGCCTGCAATTAAATCTTTGAGAATTGCCTGATCACTTGTCGATTCGCAATAATTAGCCAACTTTCTATACAACCAAATTATTAAATATAACTTACAATCATCAAAAAAACCAGCCCTGCCGAACAGCTCTTTCCTTTTTTAATCCAACGCCTGCACTTTTCCCGGGCACTGGATGCGAAGCTTTTAAGCCTTCGAAACATTTCATTTCGAGGCTGTCCCAATGTTTGCATCTTTTTATAAGAAAGGAAATAAACTCTTGTCTTACCTCCACTCCTTCGGCTTTGTTGTGTATCGAATAGGAATGCGAGCGGCTTCGCCAAATATGGACTACAATACACTCCTGCGGGTGGCAGCAATAAAGAACAAAATGTATACCTTCCATGCAAAAAAATAGCGTGGTACTTTAAACCAAACAGAACCACGCACCGCCTAGCGCATCGAACCAATGGCAAAAGTCCCACGCCAATACGGCATGGACATCTCGGATTTATTCCCGTTCGAATTTTATATTGGCGGTTTTAGTTCTGGGAATAAAACACCGTTATCGTCAAATGTTTTAAACGGTAGTCAATTTCGCCAATATTTAAATGAATACCAAAAAAATCCTATTGGTATGGGGCTAAGTGCTGTAAACCATTCTCTTAGAAAATGTTTTGGACAGGTAATCATGACCGGAAAGAAAGCAGCTAGTTTACATAGCCACAGGATCATTCGAATTTTACCTAAAAATTATTAACATAAATAAAAATATCAATATATTTACAGCAATTAATGGAAAAATCAGACTCATCTGAGTTCGGGTTTATCTTATAAGGCAAATCAACCAGTATACGATCTTTAGTTAGCATTCCCTTTATTGTTGGTTCCCGATTTTTTAATAACATCAACTAACAATGGAGAAAGGGAAATTTTACCAATCAAAGGAAAAATACGAAGCATCACTTTGGATATGCTTTAATAAAGAGCGAATCAACCCCTTTTACTCTTACTTTTTTCCTATCCTGCTTCAATACGGACGAAAATATAACGATCCCGAACAGGTTAAAGACTGTATACAGGATGTTTTTACCGACCTTACCAACAAGCTGAAAGTCGGAAAGCTGCCCGCCGAGGTAACTTCCATACGGGCGTATTTGTGTAAAAGTTTGGATTACTCTTACAGGAATAAGACAAGACACAGGAAAAACGAATACACGCTTAGTAAGTTGGGAATAAGTGCACAAAAAGAGTTCCAACGGTATCATGATGAATTCCATAGCCCGGAATTGACCATTGAAAACAGGAACAGTATCTTGTCAAGGGCCTACAACTCACTTCCGTTCAAATACAAAAAGATACTCTTGTTAAGAAGTATCAGGGGATATACTTACAAAAAGGTAGCGCGTCTATTAGGCCTATCCACTCCTGTAGCAGCACAAAGTAGGTTCAGGCGAGCCATGAAGCAGTTAAAGGCAAACGTGGTACGCATCAAGGGACAGGGCGATCATTAGCTTGTTTTTTCCTGATTAACAGACCATATATTAAGCGATTGAAAAAAAAATCAAATTTCCCCGACGTATTTTGAACTTTTTTGATACTACTTATTAAAGGGAAACTAACTTATTTAATCGTATTACTAGGGTAAAAAATAGTATAACTAATTTGACAAAAAAGACAGCAAAATAGTCTCAATCAGGACTGAACGCTTTTAGCAAATTCGCTGAATTGAGAAAGCACCGGAAAACAGGCCGGGATATTCGTCGGTGATTGGAACCACAATCAAAAAATGAAAATCATGGTGAAAAATATAGCTATCGAAACGATCCGTTTCTTATTCATTTTGCTTTTCACTTATGCTGCGGTGACCAAATTAATGGATTACGATGCGTTTATGGTGCAGATTGGAAAATCACCGTTACTGACCAGTTTTGCAGGTATAGTAGTATGGCTGGTTCCCGGTGTAGAGCTGGTGACCGCTTTTATGCTGGCTGTGAGGCGTTTGCAAATCATAGGTTTATATACAGCTTTCGGCTTGATGGTATTGTTCACGGCTTACATTACCGCAATCTTGCAGTTTTCAGAGGATATACCTTGCTCCTGTGGAGGCGTGTTGGAAAGTTTCGGGTGGGTGGAGCATCTTATTTTCAACATCGTGTTTGTGTTGTTGGGATTGGCGGGGATAATGATATCAAATGCTTCGTCCCCGCCAAATAAGTCAAAAGTAAAAGAACCCATAACTGTTTGATCTGCATGAACGTGTCAGGATTAAATTCACCGGGAACCAATCGCTGGTTTAAAAAAGACTAAAAACATTCTATTGGCCAATGGATCAGGGGGGCGCTGAAAACCTGTCAAAAAGAGTAGGCATCATTCACTAACCTTTAAACATAGAATGTCATGAAGTTAACTAAAAATTTGCTATCGTTTATAGCTTTTATATTCGCTATCGGGGCCGCTTTTGCGGCTAATACTACCTCTGCTACGGATGAAGTTTTTATAACCGTTGCCGGCCAGTGCACACTACAACAGGGTGTTACTCCTCCTGCAAATTGTGACCTTTCCAGTGGTAACATTTGCCAAATGCAGGGAAAGGACATTTTTAAGGATGATAAATGTGCAACACCGTACTTTAGACTCTAACCGGATAGCGGGCATTGGAGAGATCCAATGCCCGTATCCAATACGCTTGTGTCGATGGCGACTATTCGTAAATTAATAATTCCTTCAGTGATCCTGTTTTTTAGCCTCCTGCTGGTATGGATGCTTTACCAGTTGGCTACAAGTACGGGGATAAAGAATGATTTTACCCGTAAGTTTTCCAGTGGCCAGATACAACAAATCCGGGTGTTAGACCTAGAATACAATTTCTTTTATATAGCGGGTATCACCAACCATCATGTTTTCTTGGGCAATGAAGTAGCGCCCGCCTTATTGATAAAAACGGATCATTCACTATCCGATACCAGCCATTTGAAACTGCAAGTCCGGAAAGAAGTTAAGTTCAGGCGTGCCCCCCGGTTGATTGTAAATGCTCCCTACATTTATTTTTTGGAGGGCATAACCCCAATGATCTTAATGGGTAGCTTAAACGACCTGAAATCAGAAGTTTTGATGAAAAACAGCCTGTATTTTGCGGATTCAGAACCTCTTTCACCTACCTCTTTTGTTTTAAAAACGTATAGTGATAAGTTAGGTAAATACATCCTCACCAAAAGGCGAACAGATACAACACTAATAACACATTCCTCCAATTTGCTGGAAAAGCAAATAGATGGTTCATTCTGTACCGACGGTATGCTGCATTATGATCCTGCCATTTCACAATTGGTGTATGTCTATTTCTATCGTAATCAATACATCGGTATCGATACGAGTCTTCACCTTCGGTACCGGGGACAAACTATCGATACGGTGAGCAAAGCCCGGATCAAGCTTGCCAAAATTAATAAAGGGAGAACTACCACGATGGCCGCACCACCTGTTATTGTGAATAAGCATAGTTGTGTATCGGGCAACTTGCTATTTATTCATTCTTTATTGCTGGCGGACAACGAGGATAAACTGACCTTTGAGAGGAATTCCGTAATCGATGTCTATTCGCTGGAAGACCGGACTTATCTATTCAGCTTTTATATCCCCAAGATCAAAGGGTTAAAAATGCAGGACTTCCGGGTGTTCGATCATACGTTGGTAGCCATCAATGATCGTTATTTACATACCTACCACCTCACATTTTAAAGGGATTTTGCGACTAACCTTTAAAAAATCTCCATTTCACCCCCTTGGTTAAAGCGGCCATTCTGCACAGCGATACCTTTTTCGGGTACTTCGATCACTACGTCTACGTCATGTTGAAAATCATTCCTACCTCTGAAGTTGCCGTTCTTTGTGGTTTGAAAAATAAAAATGAAGGATACTTTCGGGTAGCTGGTCCTCAGTTCGTCAAGGTCTTCCGGCGACAGGCTTAGCTTGGTCACACTATCCAGAAACACAAATTCGTAATTAGACAAGTCAGGAGGCAAAAAATCGCTGAAATCAAGATCGGGATGGGCTACGGCCATTTCCTGTATCTTCTCTTGAAGTGTGGCATAAATGCCCTCCTCTCTTGCCACATACAAAACTCTGCCGTGCCATTCGGCAAGGTAACCGGCAAAGTCTACCGCGAGAAAAGATTTGCCCATTTTTGGCTTTCCGAAGATCATAGCTGTAAAACCGGGAGAAGGATCACCGATAAAATCCAGCCATTTGCCCTGAAAGCCTAACCGCTCGAACGTCATGTTTTGAATGGCCCGGCTATTCATGATCCTGTTTTTTGTGATGGCCTGTAACTCGCCTAAGCCATCGCTGTTCTCTATTCCGTTGAGGATACCATGTAGTCCGTTCAATGTGGCATGATGAATTTTGAGGTGGCTTTTTTCTCCTACTTCACAATTAAAATCACGCAGTGAGTCCAAAATTTTCATCAGCTTATCGTAATAGGGATCGGACTTTTTGATCTTGCCTTTGTTGATCGAATTGGCGATGGCATTGTGTAAAGACTTTACCCTTGCATGTTCTACCTGTTTGCCATGCAAATTGATATACCGCTTGATCAGCCGGATGGAAGGCCTGACCTGCCTCGACCCGGTGATACGCCGGAACTTGTCCAGTTTTTTGCCGGAGATTTCTATTGTAACGGTTTCCCCCATTTTGTTGTAAAGGTCCACCAGCCACTCTTGGATGAATTTGATTTGCACCGCGTAGGGAGAGGTTTTACGCACCTTTTTCTCTACGATCTTACGTTGAATAGCATTGATGAATAGTAAAACCTGGTGTTTTGTCTTTTCCTTTTCATGCATGTTGAGCATTCTACGGATCAAAAGGATTTCCTCGCCATAGGCTTCAACGTACTTACCGGTAAATCGAGTTGTCGGTTTCTTACTTCTTACCTTTGGTTTTCCTTTATTTTGCCCCGTGGTTGATCGGGATTTTACACCTACAGTTCTTCGTTCTGTCGCACTTTTGGTTTTTCCGGGCTCCTTTTTGCTGCTGTGGGTAGTGGTATCTTTTGATTTGGCATGTTGTTGTTCGGCAGTAAGCTTGGTGGCCTTAAGAAATGCATCGAGCTTTTGAAAGTACAGGTCGACTACTTCTTTGATCTCCGGCTCACCCTCATAAGCAGACCAATCCTGCCCTTTCCCGGTGGTTTCATCTACAAACTCATGACCTGCCTTTAGGGTTTCCGGCAGGTCATTTATGTTGATTTCGTTAACCTTATTGTAATAGTTACTTTTCGTGATCATGCGGCGAATTTTAAAAGTTGAAGTTTAAGCTTGAGTGCCTTGGCCTTCAATTTGAGAGCATTGTCAGGCCGGGTTAAGCGCCTTACCTTTTTCGTTGACGGAGGAAGCATTTTTAATGTCCTCGATCTTTTGGGTACATTTTCACCTTCGATCACCCGGTATTGCTCCCCGGTAAGCACAACACTGGCAGAGTGCTTTTCCTGTAACAGGCTGACCAGTTTGTCGATCTTTTCAATGTCAAAGTTAGCAGCCATTTTATCACCCACTTTCTGGAAATTATTGCCAGCCACCAGTTTGAGTATATCTTCATCCAAAAATATGTTTCCGCCTCGTTTTTTGGAAGACGGGACAACGATCTTGTAACTATCAGGCTGGCGAAAAATAGATATACCGTCGGTGGTGTTGATCATATTGCCGGTTGAGAGCGAACGTATGAACATTTGTGCTTTGATGACTGGCACAATTACCCGGTCTTTGATGGCTTCTTCCGGTTGCCAGTGTTCGGGCATCAGGATACCTTTTAGCGTTTGTTTATCTTTCGTAGTATAACTGACCAGCTTACCCTTGAAGTCGCTAAATGCTTGCAGTAAATTCCCTGTAATAATATGGCGGACGGTTCGGTCTGTGCTATTGGCTTGTATGGAGGTTTCCCATTCTTTCAACGTATCGGCAATGTTTTGATTACCGATGCCTGAGCTAACGCCTATGATGGCGTTGATATCTTTGGTGTAGCTGGCCGGGATGGCGACATATTTTTGACTTCCGGCTATGGCAAGGCGCAGACGAACGGAGCTGGGAACGTAAGGGTTTTTCTTTTTCTCGTCGATAATAAAACCTAAGCTGACTGCCAACAGGGAAACGGAACCCTCATCGAAGGTTTCTACCGGGTATTTGATCTTTTTGCCTATATGGAAAAAACGAAAGATACGCTCCAAATAGTCTTTCCTGTTTTTAAACTGGTTCTCGATTTTGGTGATGGCCTTTTGCCGGGCGCCCTCCAGTTCCTCTTTTCGTTCGGACTGTGCTTGCAGGTAATCCGATTCGCCCCGCTTTTCCAGTATCCTGAGTAGTTTCTTTTCCTGTGGAATACCGGCGATCAGTTCGTTATATTTTTCCTCCTGCTTTTGGATTTCTTCCAAGAGTTTGCTTTCGGTAAAAGCCCCGAACTTTTCCGTAAGTTGCTCCTGCAGGGTTTGCGCCTCTTTCCCTTGTAATGCTTCTTTTACAAGATTATCCAGTTCACTGGACGTGAAGGGTTTTTTCAGTACGTTCGCATTGACCGTTTCAAGGATACTGTCGTCTCCAAAGGCGCTTTCTCCACCTTTTCCTGCTTTGATGGTACGTTGCTGTAGGGCTTCCGCTTCGAGATCAAGGGCCTCTACCTCCAGATCATAATCCCCGGTTTGTTTCAGGTATTCGACAAATTCATCATAACGGGTAGCAATCTCGTCATAAAAATCTTTTTGCATGTTGACAGACAGGACGGCCACACGGCCTGAAACCTTGTGAGAGGCTCCTTCCAGCTCAGGACTTTCTCCATTATATCTAAGCCCTAAAGGGTCACCGATCAGTTTATTCACTTCCTCGTTTTCTTTGAGGTACTCTGCAACCACCCGATCACCATACTTGTTCAGGAAGTCCGGCACATCGAGAATACTCGTGCTTTGTTTCTGGTTGGAAGTAGTATTGGCATCGAGGCTTTTTAACTTTTTTTGGAGCATCATCATCAATCGCTGTTCTGCGGGGATGGCCGAGATCATATAGTCGAAGACCGGCTTGTGTACTTGTCCCGTCCGGTTGATCCTTCCTCTTTTTTGCACTTCGGTATTGATGTTCAATTCAGCTTGCAGTACGATCATTACCCGCTGCTTTACTTGTGGTTTGGAAACTTTGTCGGTAGGAATGGCATGTGCGGATGCCCCTGTGCTTCCAGACTGGTTGATCATCAGTACGTCTGTTTCATTGTTATTGAATTCCCTGAACGCATCATTGGTATTGACCTTCTTACGGGATTGTAGCAGGCCCATCCCGGTTTTGGCGTTGAGTTGCAGCTCGTATTTTCTCCCGGTGACTTCCGCTACTGTATATCCTGCTTGTTTGAGCTTTTGTAAAATGACATCTATGGGGGATATGGTAATACCAGTGCTTACCTGTTTGATGTGTTCACTAATATCATGATACTTCATTTGAGCTTCGGGCGGAAGGTCGGTCACCTCGAATTTCTTATAGCTTTTTTTACCGTCGATGTCGGTTTCGGTATATCGCAGGATGCCATCCAAGCCCCGTTGTAAAACCTCTGAAAAATCCGTTTTGATGATATCACCGTCAGCTACCGGCAACCCATTCTCGTTTTCCATCTGCTCGATGAAACTGCCCATCGTAGAAGCAAAGGCTATTACGGGTTTCTTACCCTCATGCAGTCGTTCAATAGCCTTATTGGCCACTGCTTCAGC
This sequence comes from Fulvivirga sp., assembly GCA_028280565.1. Taxonomy (GTDB): domain Bacteria; phylum Bacteroidota; class Bacteroidia; order Cytophagales; family Cyclobacteriaceae; genus Fulvivirga. The sequence goes on along the minus strand of JANQLQ010000263.1, from coordinate 21,699 downwards.
CTTCAGGCTGAACAACATCTGGTTGATGACATTGAACACTTTGGAAAAGTAAGGGATATTGTCTACGCCTGCCTGTGAGGTACCCTCACGGATCTCGACCTCCTTCCCCTCTGCTGTTGCAATATCGTCCAGTTCTTCCACCAACTCATCTACATAGGTGGTTTGGAAAGCAATTATTTCCCGAAGTAATTCGGTGATGTTGTCAGCAATGGCCCGATGTTCCTGTGCTTTGTCTGTCATGGTGATATAGTTGACCTCTATCCCCTCGAAGGAACGTTCCCTGCGGATCATCTGTCCTTCGGCTACAAGCTGGCTGGCCAGTATTTCCTGTAAAGCCACTCCACCTTTTTGAATAGCTTCAATAAGGTCGTCTCTTGTCATGTTGGTCTCGCTGATGGCGGTTTTCATAGCATAGACCGGCATGTTATCCGGACGTTTGGCAAACGTGGCTGACAGAAACGTTACCCCAGAAGCCTTGGCGATCACCGATTGGAGGAACTCACCGGTATTGGAAGAACCCGAACTGTTATGGCTTTCATCCATGACAATCAGGTTATTCTTTGCAATAGCATGAAGAAAAGCGGGTTTTTCCGGTTTTTTTTCCGGGGAGTTGAACTGTGAGTAGGTGGCAATCACAAAGTCGTACCGGCCCGGAATTCGTTTATCCCCGATCACCGCCTTTTGTTCCGTGGGTGGTAAGGCTTGGTGTATAATGTTGCCGTTTTCGTCTTTAATATCGGTTTTGGATGCCCTGCTGTTAACAATGAAGGGCACCAGCTCCCCCGCACCGATGGCTAAGAGGTCGCGGTAAATATCGCTGAACAGGTTGGCTTTTTCGGTGAGGAAAATGGGCTTGTAACCGTGTAATACACCGTAACGAATCATAGAGGCCGCTACCCGGCCTTTCCCGATCCCGGTCTGATCACCGATGATCATGCCCTGTTTCCGGGCCTCTATGTTATAAATAGCCATGCCTACGGCATCGATCTGTTCGGCAGACAGTGCTTTACAAAGTGCTACCTCACTATCGAAGTCCAGCCGTTCCCGGACAAACCCATCCATACTGCCCCCTACCGCTTTTTTGATGTGGTTTGCGGCACTGTGGGCTTCGAATTCCATACTGTCAGGTACTTGGGTATCTAGGATAACACAACTTTCCGAGGCAGGCAGGTAGGGTGCGCCCAATTCATCGAAAGCCAAAAGGGCCAGTTGGAGTTTAAGGGCCTGTGCTTTGAGTAATAAACTGTCCGTGTTCATTGTATTTATAATTCTTTCGTATAAGTCTTTAAAGTTTCGGACTACTTTGTCATGGTCTTTATCTTCCAGCGGTGCTGCTCCTTGGGGGGTAACCTTTCTTCCATCCACTAAAATCAGCCGGACATCGAAGGATGTGCCTTGACGGGAGTAAAGCTTGCCATCAATATTAATTACATCGAGAACATGGTAACGACTATAGAGATAATTGAAAAAGATACGGTTCCTCCCGGCTTGGATTCGTCCTTTACTGTCCCAACGGGTATGATTCCCGATGATAATAGCAGCCCTCCCCTTGTCTTTCATAGTGTCCAATGCTCTTAGTGCCATCAGGTGATCAAGTGTACGGATAGGAAAAGTCTCATACGTTACGACGGTTTCCAACCTGCCAAAAGGCGGATTGGTCAACACTGCGTCAAACTTTTTAGTAAATGTGGTAAAGGGTTCTGTGGCATCCTGCTTCAACACTAGCTTGTAACCTTGCTTTTCGAGATTGGCCCTGCGAAAATCATCCACCTCGTTCACGACTACATTGCCGGGTTTTGCAGCTATAGTCAACAAACCATTTCCGGCAGAAGGTTCAAAAACAGAAACGCCCTGATCAGCCTTTACGAAAACCCCTGCCAGATATGCGATGGGGGCTGGCGTGCTGTACTGTTGTAGCATCACGCTCATGGAGGTGCGATGAGATAGGTTAACCTGATGCTTGTAGAAATCTACGATCTGCCAGTATTTACCCTGAACGCTACCTTCACCTTGGGCCAGTTCTCTTGCTATATGAACGATGGCCAGTTCGGTAAGCTCTTTCACTTCGTTCTTATCGGTGATCCTAAAAGAGACCGCTATTTTTTCCAATTTGGTTTTGTTCAGGGGAGTTTTCGTGCGTAAAGCTTCAGTGACCAGTTCAACATAACGGGTTTCACGAAGCGCACGGCTTTTAATGCCTTTCAGTCCCTTGTTTTGAATGAGCTTATGATCAGCCCGTTTACATCCCGATAAATTCATCTTCCTTGGGGTGAACATAATCCAGTCGTCTTGGCTTTCTTTTTCTAACCAGTATCTCACCGATCATTGTACCGACAAAGCCCCCGATGAGCATGAAGGGAATACGGTGCTTTTCATCCCAACGAGACAGATAGTACCCGGCCAATGTCCCACTAAGTGTAGCCGCCGATATGACTGTCTTATCACTCATAAGCCGACGACAATCAGGGTTACACCGGACAGGATGACCGTAGCGGTTTTCCAAAGCTTGGTTTGCCGCGATTGGCGGGTATATTGCTTTTGAAGACGGTCGGCTTTTTCCAGACTGGTATCCGCCATAGCTTTCATGTCGAGGTAGGCCTTGTGACCGGTGGCGACCTGGTGGTCTTTTTCATGGATCAAGGCTTGGAGAGTCTTAATTTTTCGGTAGTTCAGGCTATCCAAGTGTTTAAAAGCATGATCAAAAGCGATCACCTTTTTTTGCAATGAATCGAAGTGTACCCGGTAGAAATAGTACTGTCCAAAAGTGCGATCATCCAGTACCACCATACGTGGCATCGGGGTTTCGAAAAGGTCACCTTGGTGGAGTACCCGCAGGTAGCTATTATCCTGCGCACGGGCTACTAAGGTGATAAAGATCAATAGTAAAGTTATCCACTTCATGGGGTATCGATTTGTTTGATGGCCAGTTCGGTCCACTTTGCTTTTTCATACTCCGAAAGTTTTTCCCAATCCGCATGGGCATAATGTATCATCCTGCCAAGAAGGGGGCGCAACACTAATTCTCGTTTTTTCATTGTGCTGTCCAGCATCATGAGTCGTTGTGTAAGACTGTCTTGTTTTTGTTTGAACCGGCGGGTTTGCGCGGCATAATCCTGCCCGATAGTTTCCATTTTTTCCTTTGCCCGGTGGTAATCTTCCAGATAGTCCACCCGGTGTTCGAAGAATAGTAAATTGATGACACCGTTGGCGATCAGTAGGACCATCAATATCCAGAGTTTGCGTTTATGAGTGATTTCCATAATGTTGTTTTGTTTTTCGTTCTAATGAATATCCAAATACACCGGCGCCTACTAGGGAGGCGAAAGCATAAAACATATATTCCTGCACTTGGAAGTGGGTGAAAGTGTCCACCGCCCAACTTGCGATCAAGATCAGCACGAACAGTATCGTGGTGATCTCGCGGAGACTGTACTCCCCGTCTTTGTCTTTGATGATGTCTTTAGAAATACTTGGCATAACGTATATAACTAAAAGCTGCTAACCCGACGAATGCCGAACCGATGGCCAATCGCTTGTAGGTCTCCCGCCGTAATGAGCGAAAATCGATAAGGGTGTAAGTAAAGACATTACTGTATAGCTGGCGGTGCTTTTCGCATAATGCCATGAATGCTGTAAAATCACTGGCATGTTTGAACACCTGACACCCGGCTGAAAAATCATCGATCTTTTTGGTCTTTCCTACATTCCTAGCCCTATGAATGTTAATGCCGAACATGCCGCTTTCCCTTGTGCCGTTTAGTAAGTCCAGCCATGCATTACGATCATAGTCCCGGATCACCGTGACAGGGCGGTGGAGCTGACACAGGGCATAATACCTCCCCCGGTGTTTGGCAATGCCATAAGCGCCCGGATATTGGCCTGCGGCCAAAATGGCTGTTCCCCGTGGTGCTACCGGGTTTTTGAGCCAGTAGGTGCCCGGGTCGGTGGTGATGGGAAAAATATGATATTTCCATTTCCCTTGATTATTGGTATAAAATACATGTAGTTCGTCATCGAACCGGTTACTCAATGTACGGGATGAGCGCAGCCCCACGATATTGAGTTCATAGGGCCGGGTAAAAAGCCGATAGCCTTTTTGTCGTAATATGGTTTTAAGCCTCGAAAGCATGGGGTTCCATATCTTGCTGTGTGAGTAGTGTATAGGTGAAGCGATTGCCCCAAATTGTACGGGCTTTTTCACACAACTTCATAAATTCCCCAAACTCCCGGCTATCCGCGAATACTTGGCAACCGGCACTCCATTTGTCCACCTGTACACTGGTGCCATAGGCTGTGGCCCGGTGAATGTTGGCTTTGATAATACCGGATGTTTTGAAATGGCTGTAAAAATCCAGCCTGCTATCCCGGTTATAGTCCCTTACAAAATCTATAGGACCGCATTGTTCAAGGGCCTTATAGTTTTTGTGCCTCCCGATCTTGTAGGCACTGCGGTACTGCCCGGGGCACATGATGGCCGCACCCTTTACATGCATAGGATTTTCGAGCCAGTAAAGCCCTGGATCTGTGGTAATCTTAAAACGACAAAATAGTGCCTTTCCTTTTTCGTCTTTGCAAAAGACAATCAATCTGTCGTCGAACCGGTTAGGAAAGTTACAATCGGTGCGGATACCGATAATATTCAGGTCGTAGGGCTTAACTTCACCGCTTTTGGTCTTTCCTTCGAATACTACATAACCTTTCCTACGGAGTGTATTTTCCAGTGTTTCAATCATAGGATGGTGCATAAGCAATAGCGTTAGTGTGAACAATCAGTTGGTGTTTATCCAGTGTTTCGAAACGGGTAAAACCGTCTTCACTGGTAATTTCTTTTCCCAAGAGCAGGTGGGCAGGAACTTCTACGGTGATTTCATTTCCATCCCAAATAGTAGTGGGGCGAATGGTAATGACAGACCTGCCACTTAAAGCCCCTAATCCAAAAAGCGACCATTTACCTCCATTGAATTTTAAGCCCATGCGTAAAAGGTGCTGACGAATGGTTTCTTTTTGGCTGGTACCGGTAAAGAATTTGAACAGGGCCGTGACAAGGGTATGGCGTATGCCAAAGAGCCGGATGGTTTTGAATGCCCTGTTGACGGCATCGTATTCATTGACTGATTTCATACTTGCCAGTAACCGGTCTACCGTGGCAAAATTCCGGGTACTGATACCTTGGATCAACCGGCGTGCGAGCAGGGAGGGATCGAAACCATTAGGGGCGGTTACCGGCGATCCCCCGATCCGGTTAAACTCTGCTTTTGTGATGGAGGTAGGCAATCCTTTCGAGATCAGGGCATTTTGTGTCTCATTCCCCCAAATACCATCCGCTCCAAAGCGGGGCAGGATATCGCCTCCATATTGCCGGATCAAGGCTTGTTGCAACTGTTTTACCAACTTCCCCCGGCTGCCTTTTTTTAATGGGAATGCATTGGCCGGGGGGACCGGATGGCCGGGAGAAAATGCAGGAGCCGAAGCGGGTAAGGTTTTCAATGTCTCGAACCTGCTGCGGCGCATTCGGAAATGACGCCAGCCGAGGTAGCTGGCTGTACCTACGGCAGCCAAAGCAATACCCGACCATAGCAACCGGTTTTGTGCCTGTTGGTTTTTCGAAGTCGCCCCGGTATTTCCCGGTTTACTTTTGGTTTTTATTGCTGCCATCTATACCACATCTTTAGCGTTGATCATATCCATAAATTCTTTCATTTCCCATCGATCCAGTTCATCTTCCATGTCGGTCATCAGGCGGCGTGCATAAAGTTGAGCATAAGCGTTCTCCACTTCATGCCATACTTTTTTATTCGGTACCTCCTGTATTACAGCGCGAATTGCTTCTTCGTCAGTTTGGGGAAAACCCCAATAGGTCAGGTCAAACGCCGCTTTGAGCCTTTTAGCCCATGCGTATGGATCATAGTTGGGTTTGGGCTGCTGGCCGGGGAAAAGGCGATCCGGTTTAGGACTTAAAATGTTCATCATTTCGGCGTATTCTGTGTCAGCTAACTCATCGGCCAAGTCCCGAAGCAGATTCCTTCGATAAAGTTGTTTATAGGCTTTTACCACCCGCTTATAGAAGAATTCCTTGGAAGGAATATTCTGAAAAAGCCTGCGCACTAATTCTTCATTGGTGCCGGGCCAATTATTATTTTCAAAAGCCATCCTGAACTGCTTCGCCAAGGTAGCCGGTGATCGTTCATCCAAAGTTTTCTTCTCCACTTTGTTTGAAATGGCGGAGTTAATGATCTTTCTACCGACCAGGATCACGCCACCGGTCAATAATAATCCTCCCAACCCAAGGAAGGCATAGCGGATTACTTTGGAATCTGCCGCTTTTGCGGCTGCCATTGTTGCGGGTATCATAAGCCAAGGGCCTTTTTAGCGATCTTGGTTTTGAGCGGATCGTGTTGCACCACATCTGCCAGCTTCTCCAACTCTTGGGTATTGAGCTTTCGGCAAAGAATGGCCAGTGCGTGTATTTTCCGGTCGGCTTCCGGTTGTGAAGCTGCACCGATGGTCATATCATAGCTATACTTTTTCATGGCATCAACTATTTGGTTCTTCTTCGTTTTTTCGATGTTCTGTTTGTAGTACATCCAGCATTTCCATTATTAGAGCTGGGTTTTGGCTTAGGGCATCGAGGATATGCATTACTTGGATGAAATCCTGCTCACTGAAAACTTTCCTGATCCTCGCTAAAAGGTCTATGTATTCCCGCTCCTGACCGGTGACCGATGGGGATGTTTTGGACACGACCTCCACTTCGCTATCGGGAGCTTCGGCATCCAAGCTTTCATTGTCTTCTTCGATCACACCAGCTAATGCCTCGCCCCCGGGCAGCTTGGAGAGTAGGTGAGGATTTCTTCGAATAAAACCTTCCAGCATGACTGACCCCAACTCTCCGAGGTTGATACTGCCCAGATGAAATTTTCGATTACGGAGCTTTACTATGGTTTCTTCCAACTCGTCGATGTACTCCCCGGCTTCTTTTAGCTCTTTTTGTAGCTTCTGGCTTTTGGTTTCCAATTGTTCGAACTCCCATTTTTGCCGCTCCGTAGATAGCTTTTCATGGATACGTTCATCCATCCCCAACCCTTGTAAACCATTATTTTCCTCCTTTAGCCGGAAAATGTATTTGTCATTTCGGTTGGACTGGCCGTTGTAAAGAATGATGGTGATACTTTTAGTATCGGCGTTCACGAAATCGGTGTAGGATTCGAACCGACCGGCACTATCGGTACGAGGGATGACTTTTAGCGTGTCTACGAACACTTCATAGTCGATACTTGTTCCTTGTTCTTCGTTTACAGCCAGCAGGTTGGCAATACTGTCGATCTTGGCTTGGCTATATTTTTCTGTGGTAACAGGCATTAGTTTTCCAAGTCAAGTTTTAATTTATCAGCGTCCTCCTTTGTATTTTCCTTGTGGAGTGGGATCACTTGGATGAACTTCGCACTGGTTACAGCTTCTCTTTTGTTTGTCATCCTGATCTTACCAAAATGCTCGTACTGCAATTCGTTGGTGATGGTGGTGCCGGTATCATACAGGCCAAAGTCACTCACTATCGTGATGTAGGCATTTTCTTCGATCAAGAGATAATATTCGTTGAAGGCTTGTACCTTACGTGTTTCCGAAGGTTGCAAAACCAAGTGGCGGAATTTCAGCAGGTAATTGGCGCCATATCCAATGGCCTTCATGCGTTTTTCGATATAGTCGAGGGCAAATCCTATGGTCATGTCTCGTAATGGATATAAATGGTTACCTCGTATCCCGATGGGCGTTTCAGGATACGGTTATGATCGTCTTCATAGATGCCGAAGATGATGGGGTTGCACAGTGCCACCTCTATCCCCGGGATAGCAGGCTTTGCACCGTCGATCCAGAATTCTCCTTGGCCAAAGGTGAAGCATTGGAAAACAAAGGGTTCTTCCCACAATAGGTCGTACCCTGTAACACGTACCTCTTGGCAGTAAAACAGGTCATGGTTACTTCCAATTGCTTGGAAACGCACATTCCCCGCTTGGGCTAAGTAACGGTAGAGGTTTTGTGAATAGGATGGCTTGCCACACCCGGCAGTATCGCGGATAGTCCATGTCCCGGTAGTAATACGGTAAATACCACCGGCCTGCGATGGTGTTTCGTAAAGACTCCCCCGGAACCCTGCAAAGAAATCCTCTGTAAGTAGCGATATGTCGTCTATCCATGTATTCATGGGGTAGCGGTTACTTTCACCGAAATGATCCGCCGGGCATCTGCCGGTAGCTTGATTTGGAAGAACCGGCGCTCTCCCGGCCTTGTGATCCGTATTTTTTTGACCTGTACTTTGGTTGTTTTATTATGGTTCATCTTCACGCATAAACACATACAACGAAATCCTATAAGGCTGAAAAGACGCTTTGGGATGATCGGTATCTTTGTACTTCACATCTATTTTGCGGTTGCCCACATAAAAGATGACCTCATGAAATCGCTCTTGGGGCGCTACGTTCAATCCTGACATGAGTAGCTTACTTTCATAGCCTTCCGGGTAAACCTCTTGGTTATTGATCTTGATCTCTTGGCTACCCCGGTAAAACATCAGGTCCTCCCTGTCGGAAGTAAGCAATATTCCAAGGATCCTTTCGGAACGGGATTCTACCTCGAATTCTTCATCGAAGGTTTCCCCCGCCCGGTCGATTTGCAGGTCGAAACGTTGTATAATTGTGCTTTCACGTATCTGTAGGCTGTTATTACTCATGATCTGTACATTAAGGGGTAGTGCCGGTACCGTGGAATACTATTTTCAGGTAAGTGTTATTGGGTATGAGTAGGTCAGTGCCCAGCTCTACGGTAAATTCGATTAACACATCGTCTTGAATTAGCCTTGGGTTGTCCAGTTTATAGTAGCCCAGATTCTTCATTGTATTGTTATCGGTGACAAACTTCCAGTTGCTTTCTCCTTCCGGTATGATCTGCTTTTTGTTGGCTTTTAGGGAATGCTCACCGTTGGCCAATGCCGGAAAGGCATAGATGCTGGCGAACCTGATGGCCTTGACAGCCTCCTTCTCGTCATAAGGCTGTGCTCCGTCGGGAGCCACTGGCAGCTCACCGGCCAGCATGGTAATGCCACTGACAAGGAAGGCAAAGTTCTTGGGTAGCTTGGCATTGGATACGTTGCTTAACCCCACTTCTTTATCGTCCTGCGTTTCAAACAATTTGATCGTTTTGGAGGTGATCTTCTTTACGGAAAAGATAGTGGTATCGGCAAGGCGTAACTTACCTTGCAGCAATTCCTGTTTGATGTGACCGGGCAGCTCCCTGAAAAAATTCTCCATCTCGGCCCGTGAGCCCCTGCTCCGGTTCTTTTTCCCCATTTTGTTGAGTACTCTCAACCTGCGTAACGGGTCCATCCTTCTTAGCCGGGCAGACAGCTCGCCACCTAAAGCGGCATCGAGTCCTAACAGCTCCCCGGCATTGTTGAACTCGCTTTCTTCTATAAAATCCAGTTCTTCCATTTTGTTCGTTATTGCGTTAATCGTTTTAAATAGTTTTTACTTCTGGTGTTTAGGCTAATAATTCACCTCCATTTCTTCCAAAAGAAGGTCGTTATCAAGGGCATCCAGTCCTTGGGAGGTATAGCCGCTTACGGCATTTTCGTCTTGGAACTGTTCAGCACTCTCGACCAGTTGTTCTTCGATACGATCCAGTTCGGCGGCGGCATCATCCTCGTCCCCTAACTGGCCATGCAGGTAGTAATCCACACCACCAAGGCCGGAAACCTCTTTTTTGATGAACTTATCGAGGTAGAGTTTCTCGGCAAAGTTGTCCCGGAAGTTTACTACTCGCTGTTTGGCGTTTTCCATCTCTTGCTTAAAGTCGAACCCATCCAGTCCTTGTGTACCGGCGGGTGGGTTGTTGCGGGAAATCTGGAAGCCATTGGCAGCCATAATGCCCAAGCCTAAGCTGGATACGGTAGGATTGGCCATGTAATAGCCTCCGAAGGAGGTGGCAAGGCCCGCAAAGAAACTATGCCTCCCCACTACGGAGCCGATCAGGCCACCCCCGATCACTCCTATACCGATATCTCTCAACGTGCCGATGGCACTGTTCTTCATCACGTCCCCGGTGGTCTTGATCTCGTTCAGGAAACGTTCTCGTTTTCGTGCTGTAATTGATTTCATATTGCTTGATTTGAATTTGACAATGTTACATGAGGGCAATGGCCACCTTTTTTCGGGTATCCCGTTGCCGGGTGCTTCGTTTGGTGACTTTCCGGCGGGTAGCTCCGCGTTTTGTGTTCCGGGGTTTCCCGGCAGAGGTTTTTTTCTTATTAGTAGCAGATTTTCGTTTTCCTTTCGCTGTGCCTGCCAGCTCACCGTTGAGCGATTTGGGCTTAGCCAGTCTGTATACCCCGTACCCTACAGCAATGACTCCCACGCCGGCTACACCTGCCTTGACCGGGTTCTCTTTTATCCAATTGACAAAGCCTTTTTCTTTCTCCGGAGGTGGGGTCTGGGGGGTATTTTTTTCTGTGCCCGATGGCATTCTTCTAGCCTGCATGGGCAGGTCGGTAGCAGGCTGGACAGGTACGTTCGCCGGTGGGGTCTTTACAGGTGGAGGCAACTGCCTGACCACTGTAGGCTTCCGTACCCCGCTTGGGACGATAAAGCCGGGCCTCTGAGTTTGGCTTGAAACCCTGTTTGGGGCGACGGAAGGTTTGGAGACTTCTGCGGGCTGAATGGCAGGAGTAGCAGGCCGGGGGGCAAAGGGCGTATTCTGCACTAAGGACGTGGCTTTATTTTTTACGTCCCCGATCTTATCCAGCAGTTTGGAAATAGCGGCCACCGCTCCACTAGCAGCCGCCAAGGCGGTACCCGTCGCAATTGCGCCCAGCTCGCCGCTTAAATCTTCGAAACCTTCTATTTCCTGAAAGTCCCCGGCGAATTCCTCGTAATAAAGTCCTTCCCCTAAAATCTCCCGGATGGAGCTGTTTTCATCATAATTACCCCCATCGAAAACTTCGCCTAATCCTTCTAATCCCCTCACTTCCCGGTTTTTGTTGCCTTTGCCCGTGAGAATGGCTTTTCTTAAATTGGAGGGTTTACCCCCTGCTCCGTAAAAGATCTTTTCAAGGCGTCTTTTGGTGTGAACCAGTCTCCGATGCTTACCTATATCAATCCCTTTTTTCCGGGCATCGGCTTCTGATAGGTAGGCATACCTGATGCGTTCGGCCACTTTCATCATGTTCAGTTTCATGGCCAGTAAAAGACCATTCCTCAGCAAAAGGGTGGCAGGGTTGATCTTGTTTACTACGTGAAGGGCCTTTTTGGCCACCTTTCCGACCTTCCTGCCGAATTTTTTTACGCCTCGTCCTATTCTTTTTCTGAGTTTCCGTAAGAAGCCTAATTCGCCTTCCGAAAGGCCGTCGAGGAAGTCTTCAACGTCTATATTGGCCCCTGTGAAGTCAAGCAGATCGTTGGTTTCGTCATAAAAGGGATCGTCTAAAATTTCGTTATCGGCCAATGTGTCACTTTCGAGGCCGCTTAAATAGTGTAACTCCATAATTTTTATTGGCTTATCGATTTTTTCCTTGAAGGGCGCTTCGTAATCGAAGGTGTCTACCACGCAATCGAGCGTGATGTATTTTCCCTTACCCGGTACAATGGGGTAGATGTGCTGAAAGTATTCCTTGTTGTTTTTGGTTACCCGTAGGGTATGGTTGATGTTGAGGTTAGTAAGGATGCTGGAAATGAAAACCGTGTAGCAATCGCAGTCCACTCCCCCGTCACTGCCGTCCATCCTGCGTTTGCGCTCGAACCAGCTCCGGGAAGGCCGCCGTATTTGTTCTTTGCCTTTTTCATCGCGGCGGTAGGGAATATGATCATAGACAAAATGCCAAATGTTACTACAGGTTTCACGTTTGGTTTTACCTTCCAGTAGCTTACTGATTTTGGTGGTGTCTCCTTTGGTCTTTTGTACTACTTTAGGGATCAGTTCAAGGGTATCGGTCAGGTCGGCAGATCGTTTGATCACGGTATCTTTCCAGTCAGGCCGGGGAAACAAACGATCATACTGTTTGCCGGGGTTGATATGGGCATGATTAAGCCGCTCCATCGGCTGTCTTTTTAAGGGTGATGGATTCGGTTTTCTCGTACGGGATAGCCGGGCCGATGCCTATATCGATCTCGGTAATGGTTACGGCTTGCAGGACGATCCCTTGAGGGTTGCCTTTGAGCAGCTTCAAAAGGTCTTTAGAAAGGCCGGTAAGGTTTAGCAGGGGAATAGTAATGGTAATGCCGGTAATGGAGGTTTCGCCGTGCGGCGGAAGGGTAATATTGCGGTCTGCCACTTGTGAGCTGCCGATAGACCGGCCTTTGTAGGTGAGCCTCACGAAAGGGTATTTCAGGGAAAGGGCACCCCCGGCGGGGTTTTTGAGTTTAACATCTATACGAATGATAATGTCTTTAAAGCTGATGTGGTGAATACGGGCAGTGGTTATGCTTTCCAAATGGTGGGAAGTACGGCGTAGGCGCAGGAGGTAATATCCTGCGCCTGCTACTAAACCACCGCCCACCAGTAATTTCCACATCACTTTCCTTCGAGTTTTCTCAACCGGTCGTCATGATCTTCCAGCCGACTTTGGAATGCTTTGGATAACGTATCGAACAACCGGGCATGGGTGTTGAGTTCTAAGTAGAGCTGGTTCACCCGCCCGATCAAGTCCTTAAAATCTTTGTGCAGGCTTTTGAGAAAATAGCCGATGACAAGGAAAGAAAGGGTGACTATGGTGAGTAAAAAACTGTTGATCAAAAGTAAAATCTCCGGATTTTTCATCATGTGTTTTTGGTTTTGTTCCTGCCGTTGCGTTCACGCCACATTTTCAATACCCGGTAGCCACATTGCGTTTTGAATGCTGCGCCCCATAGCAGGGCTTCGAAATCATCTGCATTGGCTCCCGGTGCTTGTTGTGATATGTTTGTGATTTCCGGCTTCATACCATGAAAGTAAGGAGGGGCTTTTCAGCGCTTTCCGGTTAGGGCATGAAGGGGGACAAAATTTGAAGTTTATTGATCGTGTGTGCAATAACGTTCAGAAATAGAAGGAGTAAGCGACAAAATGAGGATTACAGCAGCTTTGCGGCGCTTTTGCAGGACAGGTAAATTAATTACCGAATATTCTTTTTTCTGTCTATTTTGTTATTTCTTTAGGGAAATTGATAGGCTTTAAAGTTTGAAAACAACCCTAGATCATCTACCGGAAAAGAAACAAAAAGAGTTACAGATCATCACTGACTACATACGCGAAGTGTTCGATCCGAAGGCGGCTATACTTTATGGAAGCTACGCGAGAGGTGATTGGGTGGACATAGAACGGGAGTATCAAAGTGATTATGATATCCTGATTATATGCGGCCACAAACAAAAGAGGAACTATACGCTGCGTAGCGAATTGGAAGAACGTGTTCGTATGGACGATGATATAGTCACCAGCGTTAGTTTCAATTATGAGCAATACTCAGTAGTCAACAACGAAATACGGAAGTACAATTACTTGTTCATCGATATCAGGCGGGAAGGTATTCTGCTTTATTCAAAAGGTGAATTCAAGCTGGAAGATGTAAGGGATCTGGAACCGAAGGAAAGGTATGAAAAGGCTGTTCAGGATTTTGATTATTGGAAAAAGAGTTCACTCACAGCATTGAAAGGATATAATTTTTATTCAGAAGAAAATGATCTCAATTGGGCGGCATTTCACCTGCATCAATCGACGGAACATCTTTATGTAGCCCTCCTATTGGTTTTTACTGGTTACAAACCAAAAACCCACCATCTGGATGACTTGGAGAAATTGGTACTCCCTCTCTACAAAAAAATACACGAGGCCTTTCCGCGTGAAACCGAGGCTGAAAAGCATCTTTATGGCCTGTTGAGAAATGCCTATGTGGATGCGCGGTACGATGTGAATTACAAGATAACGAAGAAGGAATTAAATGCCCTTTTCGCTTTGGTGGAAAAGTTCAGGGGGTTGGTTAATGATTTGTGTGATCAAAAGTTGAAGGAGTTGAAAGGACTTATCTAATGCGGTTCATCACGCTTATATTTTTCGTGCAAACGATAGAAATACAACTTTTCCCCGAACGACTACAACTACGCGGATACAAAAACTACAGCGACTACGCTTTATTACCTTATTATTTTATTTAAGTTATTGAATATCAATGATATTATAATAATGTATTCGTTGTAGTCACGAAAAGTTAGAAATTTTATAGATATTGTCTTTTTAAGGCAAAAACCTGTTTATCAATTACTTGTCAAAAAAAAGTAATGACAAAAAGCCGATGGATAAGCCACTGATTTTGTATTCGCTACCGTAAATACTGTTTTGTTGGTAAGGTTTCCGGCTTAACTTAAAGAGGTGCGGATATTTTGTTGGAATTGGGTTTCGTCACTATCAGTACGCTCAATGACCGGGTAAACATTACGAGGCTGGCCGCTGATCCGCTTTGAAACTTTCTTGCCGAAACCTAGTTTTTCCATAGCCTGTGATAGTTTGCGAATAGAAAGTTTCATTCCCGACCAGGCATTCATTTTGGCTAAAATTTCGGAAGGCATTAGGAACTTCGCCTGCGGGTCTGTGGCTTCGCATGGCTCGAATAGTTTCATCAGCCATTCTTCCTCCACCGATACCTGACGGTACAACTCGTTCACCTTGTTGAGTTGCTGTATTTCTTCTTTAGAGAACCAGTAAGAAAACCCCGCATTGAGCAGGTGAAGGGCCTGTGCCCATACTTTATCCATGTCTACCTTTTCATCGAGGTCGATACCTTCTGCCGTAAACACGAGGTATCTGCGGTTCTCCACATCCGTTAGGAAGCGGGGGTTGTTTACGCTGCCCATGAAGTTACACACCCGCTTGCGCCTACGGGTAAGCCGGTGCCATGCTTTCCGGTTGGTAACAAAAGGGGCGGTAATGATAGCTTTCATAGAATTGAAGTCCTTACCGAAAATGGTTTCCAATTGGTCGTCGATGTTGACGAACCACTTTTCGGCTAGGAAGTTAGCCGTGTTCTGGTCGGTAAGTGATGGGTTGATATGCGAACAGACTAGGAAGTCATACATGGAATCAGGACACAGCCGGTTCAGCCACGTTGTTTTACCGATACCCTGACCACCGACCATGATCAGGCACAGGTGGTTAATACCCCGCCCTAATGCGGTGGCTACGCTGGCCACCAACCACTTTTTCAGGTAGGGAAGCCAGAGATCGCGTAGGTGTGTATCTGCTACCTGTACATCGGCAATAGTAACGGTCTCTGCTAATGCCTTTATGTAATCGTTCCCGTCATAAGCTGGCAGTCGCGCTACATAATCTTCAATGGGGTGGTGTCCGGGAAACAGGTCGGAGTTCAGGATTTTGATTAGCAGGGCATCGGATATTTTAAAGCCATTCAACTGCAGGTCGATCCAAATGCTATTGATCTTTGCCTCGTCGAGTACCGTAAAATGGTCTTCCTCTACTGGCCGGTATTCGATCTCAAGGGCGAGTACGTTTCTACGGATTTCATATTTCAATTCGAGGTAATCTTTGATTTCGAGGATTAAGTGTTTTTTGGCCGGTTTGTTTTTCCTGCCGTTTTTCTTAATCTCTTTATGTTCCAGCATATTGTCTTTTTTCTGGTTTTCGGGCAAGGGCTTCCAGCTCGTTCCTCCATCGTTCCTGCCCCTTTTTCATTAGAATGGTCATGACTGTATTTCTTTCCTGTTCCGACAATCGATCTATAAGCTCCATGAGTTGGTAAGGAACCTGTATCGTTCCATCCCTATAATGATCTACGGCCATTGTGATAAGGTAGTCCTTGCCTTTGGCCATCCAAGCAACAAAATCCACAATGCCATGAAGAAGGCAAATGGCCTCGAAGCTTATCTTGATGTCTTCCAGCTCGCGGCATTCCTTCGACTTCTTCAATGCGAGGTGATAATTTTCATATTGAAGGTCTTCAATGATCTCTGTTGTGAGATGCTGGTAATCTATCAAGGCTTTGATGATGCCATTATGTAGGGATATGAACCTGTCACTTACTTTGGTTTCGTCGGCTAAGTATTGCAGGTTCTCTTGGAGCATAGTCACCGCCTTTTCGAACCGCCGATTGATCTTATCATACCCGTCCATCATCCTCTTTACCATTCCCGACCAGTGAGGGCGGCCCGATGATGTCGTAAATGATCTTGATCTGCTTGGGCGTGTAGGTTCGGCCTTTTCTTTCGCCCACCTCATCCAAGTGAGGTTCCAGCCAACTGGATATAGTTCGTAAGGTCACGCCATAAGCGTGTGCCAATTCTTGCTTTGTTTGGGGTTTGTAAACTTCCTCCATCTTAAAGTACTGATTTAGAAAATGTAACAATTGATTCACTTACCGGCTTTTTGTGCCGGTAAAGAGAGATAATTGAAAAATCAGACAATTATCGATGTAGGGAGGTACTTAAAGACACTAAAATAAAAATCCTAGCATTGCAAATTTATAGAACTCAACGAACATTTATTTGCTTATAACAAATAATTTCTTTAAAGAACTTTCAATAACTAGCGTAAACGAACGATTTGTGACGAAACTTTTGGAAAGTGGTAGGGGTTGAGGTGGGATTATAGGTTTGGTTGGTCAGGAAAATTTTATCAAGTCTAAAGTTTAATTATGGATCTTATTCCTTCTTTAAGCTCTTTGACTATTTTGTCAAATTCTTCATAATCAGGAAAGCCATTTTTCCAATTCAATTCTTGGTACATACTTCCGCCATTAAACGTTAAATCTATAATGGCGTACATCATACTCTCATAAGAAAGGATTTTTTTCTTTAGTTTTCTTTTTGTGTAACACTGAGCTAATACCTCAAGTCGAGATAAATGGTTATATATTTTATCGCGTTCTTCGGCTGGAATTGCTTTATCCCTTATTTCATAATATTGCGAAAGTGTTTGTAATTCCTGATACTCTGGATTTCTCAATTCTTCGATTTTTAATTCAAGTTCCTTTAGTTTCCCGTAATAGTTACTTAGCAATTGAATAACGGAAAACAATTCTTCCAATTTTGAAATCCTTATTTGTTGTTTGTTATTCCTATTGCCGAAATATATAGCGGCTATTGCCACTATAACGGCTGCTAGGGCTATCCATGTTTCTATTTTGATTTCCATTTAGACTATCCGCTTTTTGATGGATTTGATCTCTGAAATAACAGGATCACAATATTAATTATAACATTTCAGTTTTCGCAAGAAGAAGTATAAGGCTAAGAAGCCAAGTAAGGTGTTTAAGATAATTTAATTTTTTATTCGGGATAGATATTTCATTTTTACTGCACCTTGAAGCACCAATACAGTTATGTACATATCACAAATTACTATTTCTAATTTTCGAAATTTCAAGCAATCGACGATTTTCCTGAAAGATGGTTTAAATGTAATAATAGGGCATAACAATGCCGGTAAGACAAATTTGATAAAGGCACTTTCTCTTATTCTCGATCAACAGAGTTCTAAGAAATTAGGGGTTGATGATTTCAATAAGAATATCAGTCTGGAAGAATTAAAAGAAAAAGCTCCTAAAATCACCATCACTTTAACGATAAGTGAGAGTGAAAATGAAGATGTAAATTCTGACGATTTGGCAACAGTAGGTAATTTTCTAACCAAATTGGCTTCACCATACGAAGCTAAGCTCACTTATGAATACTTCCTACCGGATCGGGAAACTCAAAAGTATACTGATGCGCTAAAGCACGGCTCAGAATTAAAGGAGGCGCAAAATATCATTAAGCACGATTTCATCAGGCTTTATACCTATAAAATTTACGGTGGTGATCCTACCTTACAAACCTCAGCGGATAGTGAATCCTTGCAAAAATTTGATTTCCAGTTTTTGGAAGCCATAAGAGATGTTGAAAGAGATATGTTTACCGGGAGGAGTTCTTTGCTCAAGGATGTGATTGATTTTTTTATGGATTACAAAATAAAAAAGGATAAAAGCAAAGATGATGCAACAAAGAAATCAGAAATAAAAACACTTCAAGTTCAATTTTCAAATGCAGCAGATCAATTAATACAAAATCTACAAGCCAGAATGGCTGAGGGGAAAAATGAAATATTATCCTATGCAAAGGAAACAGGAGCCTCATTTAACAAAGCTGTTCCTGATTTTGAAGGCAGTATATCTGAAGTAGAGATGTATTCTGCCCTGCGATTAATAGTGCAATATGAAACAGGAATTAGTATTCCGGCAACTCATAATGGACTTGGATACAACAATTTAATTTTTATGTCCCTGCTTTTGGCTAAGATGCAAATCAGCTCAGATGGCAATTACCTTGGTAGTAATGCTAAAGTGTTCCCGGTATTAGCCATTGAGGAACCAGAAGCTCACTTACATCCCTCGATGCAGTATAAATTCCTGAAGTTCCTACGAACTAATCAGGGAGTAAAGAAAAAAGCAAGACAAATTTTTGTTTCAACGCATTCCACGCATATAACATCAGCCGTTTCTTTGGATGAAATAGCTTGTTTACACTTCGAAAATGACCAATTAACAATTGGCTATCCCGGAAAAGTTTTTTCCGATGATGACCAGGGGAAAAAATCGAAAGCATATGTACAAAGGTTCTTGGATGCTACAAAATCCGATATGCTCTTTGCACAAAAAATCATCCTAGTGGAGGGGATAGCAGAACAATTGCTCATTCCTGTTTTGGCTAAGTATATACCTGCATTTTTAGAGGATAACCATATAGCTGTTATCAATATCGGAGGCAGATACTTTGATCATTTTTTAAAACTCTTTGACACTAAAAGCGAACGTTCTATTCCTAAAAAAATAGCTTGTTTGACGGATCGTGACCCAACTAGGAGAAGTAACACGAACAACAAGCATAAGAAATGTTATCCGTTTGAGTATTTACAAAATAGTAATGATTATACATATCAAAATAATGCCTCTGAAAAAATAAGTTCTTATCAGTCTCATCCTAATATTCGCTTTTTTAGTCAAGATGAGACCTATGGTAAGACACTGGAATATGACTTGGCTCTATATAATCCTTCATTGGAATTATTATTGACCGACTCAATTAGCAATAAAGAAGAGTTAAGGAGTTTGATGCAAAAATACACCAGTGAGAATATTGATCAATTCTTGAACCTTCTTTCAACTAGTGACGAAAATACCCGAATACGAGATGGTATTTCATCGTGCAATTGGCAAGAAGAAAGTGATAAAAAGAAAGCCGTTATTGCCGCCAGATATTTAAACTCAATCGGAAAGGGAGAAAATGCGCTGGAGTTATCCTATTCCTTAGAGAAGAATTTGGAACGTGAGGACTGTCAGGACATTGTTCGTGTTCCAGATTACATCAAAAATGCAATTAACTGGTTATGTCAATAGTAGAGATTAATTCGGAATCGCTAATTCCTATCGAAAATCATTTTAGAGTGGCAGCAGGCCCCGGGGCTGGAAAGACTTATTGGTTGAGTAATCATGTAAGAAATGTTTTACAAAACTCTAAAAGATTAAAAAACAGCAGAAAAATAGCATGTATAACCTATACCAATGTAGCCGTTGAAGCCCTCTTAAAACGTTTGAACGGATGCCAAGACTCCGTTGAAATATCTACATTACATTCTTTTCTTTACAAACATATTGTTAAACCTTATGCGAAATTCATACCGGACGATTACAATTTAAATGTGTCAAAGATTGATGGGCACGATGACATAGTGTTATCAAATTATTCCTTTTTGCAGGAGTGGAAGGATAGGACTGCGCAAAAAAGAATAACAGATGATAATACCCTTGTCAAAGCATTTAGAGAAGCGAGATGGAAATTTGACAGTTCAGGTAATTTGATAATTAGACCCGATTACCCTAAAAAAGTAAATGGATATGCTATAAAAAATAATTCTTATTTTGAGTATAAGAAAATGACATGGGAAATAGGAGTAATTCATCATGATGATGTTCTTTTCTTTAGTCATATACTTTTAAGCAATTACCCTTTTATCCAAACGATCCTTAGAGCAAAATTTCCATATTTCTTTATTGATGAATTTCAAGATACTCACCCAATTCAAGCTAGAATTTTGAATGCAATTGGACAGAATGAAACAATTGTCGGTATAGTCGGGGATCAGGCGCAATCGATATACAGCTTTCAAGGTGCTGTATATTCACAGTTTCAATCATTTAATTTAAATTGTATTAAAAATTACGTCATTTCTGAAAACAGAAGAAGCACAAATCAGATTATTGATCTTCTTAACTCGGTGAGAACCGATATTAACCAACACAAATTTAGAAACCAAAATGGAGACTGCCCTTCATTGTATGTTGGTAATCCAGTTTCAATTTTAGATCAAATCAGTCAAGATCACCCTGATATAAAAATATGTTCATTGTCAAGAGATAATATCACAGCGAATACAATGAAAAAGGCAATGAATAATAATATACCATCCGAAGACTTATTACAGAAATTACAGGAAACAGATTCAAACAAAGAAAGAAAACGTCTTGTCTTTGCATGTATAAAATCGACTGAATTAGCCATTTATTTGCGATATAAAGAGGCTATCAAAGAAATGGAACGTTTATTTCCAGATGAGAAAGACAAAACCAAAAAGAGGCGCTTGGCATTAAAAAACCTTAATTTTTTGGTTAACAACTATTCAAGCTATAGTGCTTCATCTTTATTAAATTATCATCAGTTTTTGTGTGCCAATATCCAAAGCACAGCAAAGGTTACAAAAGGTGCTCCAAAAAGATTTTATGAAGGGCATTCTTATGCTCAATTGTCCGTTTGTGTTAAAATTATTGAAGACGCCAGCGCACATAGAACAATACATAAAGCGAAGGGGGATGAGTTTGACAATGTATTACTTGTATTAAAAGAGGAAAGTGATTTGCAGTTTATTATTGATCCTGATCTGGAAAATAATGAGGAGCATAGGATTAATTATGTAGCGCTGAGTAGAGCTAGGGAAAAACTGTTTATCGCGGTACCGTCTCTTTCAAAAAATGTTGAAAGTCGACTGAGGAAGAATCTTGTCACATTAAGAAGTGATCAGCTAACTACTAAGTGATATTTCCCTGAATTCTATTTGATTTTAAATTGGATGTTAACAAGCTATACAACTTTTCGTTCAGGGTATTATTTTAAATTTTAATCGGCTATTACAATTTATATATTGCGCACTCATATTTTATTTTCTTCCAGTCTTCTTAAAATTAGATCTTTAGAAATATCCTCGTCATATCTAAACTCGATCAGTTTGTAGTTCAGACTCTTACAGATTTCTTTTTTCTTTTTGTCTTTTAACTTTTGCTTTTTAAGTGTTTTTTCACCGCCCCAATGTTCTACTGCTTTGAAATGCTGTATTCCTTGATATTCAATTCCAAGCTTGAATTTTGGAATCCAAATATCTAGTTCTAACCCTTCCAGTTCTTTGCCACGATAATGAAATATCACCTCGTCATCTGTAAAAATCTCTGACAACATATTATAAAGTAAAGTCTCTGTAGTCCATTTTTCACCAATCTTATAGTATCCAAATTTTACCCTTAACTCATTTTCAGTCATTTTTTTATCTGTTGGATATATCACTCCAAACTGTGCCAGTTGTATCAGTGAAATTGTGCCACCCGTATCGGTTTAAACTGTGCCAGTGCTATCGGTTCAACTTGTGCCA
>JANQLQ010000186.1 GCA_028280565.1 Fulvivirga sp. | reverse complement strand
CGCCTGTAAACTTAATATTTCTGAAAATACGGTAAAAGTAAGCGTCTACAAGTCATTACAGCAGATCAGGGACTATCTCACACTCAATGCTGATGTTTCGCTGGTCCTTGTTTTTAGCCTTTTATTCTTCTAGCTGTTCTTTTTTGTCTTACATGGGTCAAAAGTCGTTGAGAGACCTGTCCATCGCCTTTTCGTTATGTTTTTAAAATTTTTGGGATAGTTAGCTCTTTTTAGAGAGAGTCTATTATATAGCTCGATCTCAATACATCAGTAAATAATAAAATATACATAGGCATAGTGTTTCACTATCGAATGGAACCCTCGTGCAATCCTATAAACAATCGTTTAAAATCTAAGACTTATGTTTTCACCCTGGCTTTATTATGAAGTAAGCGGGCAATAATTTATTTCACATCATCAAGTGTCAGAGCCACTGGATATTTGGCGGCCCCAGGTGCTGGTGCAATATTACTTTTTACCCCGGGACGTGCATACCAATAGACCGTGGGCGCATAGTTCAAACGCGATTCTGTCCAGTGCTGCAACTCCATGTCAAAGTGAATTTTTTTGTTGAATGGGATACCGTCCAAAAGCCGGTAACGGGCATTGATGGTAAAGCCTATGGTTTCATTTCCCGAACCATCAGGCTGCATCACGAAGGGTGTTGAAAAGGGGGCACCCAGGCACCAGGCATAGCCGTAGTAGTCCTCGGAGCCAGTGCCAAAATGGGTAGGGAACGTGTCATCATCCACAAAGATCTTCTCATCGCCCTCACCCCACCATTTAGGGCTGATATCAAACAGGGTCAACGCATCACCGACATAGACCCCTTGGCCTTGAAGTGTGACATAGTTGAGGTCCCGATCTGGTTTGGAGTTGATGTTCGTGTATTGGTGCCAGGCCGAACCGAAATGCATACTGCGTTCGTCCCATTCCCAATCGACCATGGACACCTCTCCCAGGTCAACATTGACTTCCTGATCACCCAAATTGTGTATCTTTATGATACTTTTCTGTGCAAATGGCATGATCCATTGGCTAAGCATTACCCCGTTTTCATCTACGGAACCATACCAGCTTTTTGACTTACGTATTTGATACCCTGTACCGAAAAAGCCCCCTACAGGAACCCACACCGTTCGTTCCCCGTCAAAGGAAATCTCCAAAACAGTAGAGCGCAATGCCTGGGAAAGGTTTTCAGCCCTGATCTTCATCGAAATGCGATTGAGCGCGCCCCCCTTGGAAGACGGTGCGTTCAGTTCCAATGTTTTGGTTTCTTGCGGAATGATCTTCCCAACTAGGCTTTTTACCGTTGAACCGCCAGCGACTTCAGCCGACATTAATTTCTTCCGAGTTGAGTCGATGAGTCCTGCGGCCGCTTCCAGGCTTTCGGGTGTGATGGATTCCACTTGAACCGGACTTTCATATAACCGGTAGTTGATATTGTAAAAGACGGCATCATTAGGCCAGGCTGGTTCTCCTTCTGTTAACTTCTTGCCGCCTGGTTTTTCATAAGTTACCTTAATGGATTTGGCAAAAGGAATGGGTAGATAAAGGTTACGTCCGCGTTTTACTTTGTCACTTTCTTTGGCCAAGGTCATAGACAAAGGAGCAGAGGCAAAAAAATCACCACCAATTAGGTTTTCAAGAGTTCCTGAGAATACCGGGCTACTGTCATCATCAATATAAAACCTTAATGTTCCATTGAGCAAATCAATATTGCTAGTAACACTCCAAAACCTAACGATTGCCCCGGGTCCATTTGCTTCTAGCATAACGTGCTGATGTCGACCATTATCTTTTGTTTCAACATTAACAAAATAGGAGCGGTCCCCGTTGGCATGCCAGCCCTTGTTTCGGCTTACCGTGCGCCTGTCATAACTTGAGGCCTGCAAGTTTTTGTATGCTGGAATGGGCAATTTAGCAATGGACTCCCTGGAAACCATTTCTTCTAAAAGGGATTGCAAGGTTACTTTGGAGTTGCCATTTTGGGATGTTTTTGCGGAAGGTTGCTCCACGCAGCCCTGTGATAACATTGCGATTAGGGTCAAGGGCAAAAGAAGATATTTTTTCATGATGTCAGGATGAATGGTTCAATAATGGAAACGGCGGTACTAATCAGGGTACAAAACATGCGTAACCGTGGTAATCTTAAGAATGATAGTATCTAGGTACAAAAATTTACCGTACTTTATTGTAGCTCCAAATAAGAAGAATTTATTTTAAAGCAGTAGTGGGGGTTACCAATAAAACTGCAACCCCCACTGACTGGATTCATTTTAAGTACCCTTTGCAACTTATTACCAATCGGGGTTTTGTTTAAGTTGGGGGTTAATTACCAACTGGTGCGTGGGCAAGGGAAACAAATAATGTTTTTCTTCATACTGCCGATTGGCAGCTGCCTGTCTCACGATATTGCCCTCAGCGTCAAGATCGAACTGGATATCATTCCATGGAGCTTCGTTTGCATATTGAGTACCGGTATATCTTACCCCGGTCAAGGCCATAGGCATTTCGACTTCGGCAGTTTTCCATCTTCTTAGGTCATCCAGGCGATGTCCCTCCATAAACAATTCGATAGTGCGCTCACGACGGATCTCCTCACGGACATCCAACCCGTTAGAGCCTATGAAAGCACCTGTCAACGGGGGCAGGCCTGCCCTGTTCCTTAATTTGTTTATGGATGCATCGAGTTCACCATCCGAAATGCTTCCATTCCTTTCATAAAGGGCCTCGGCATAGATCAGGTATACCTCTGCCAACCGAATGATGGGGACATCGGGGGAAAAAGGCGGGGCTATTTCCACAACGCCCTTTTTGCGCAGATAACCGGTACAGGTCTCGTTACTAAAGCTGACGATATACTCAAACCCCCCTGCATCGGGATTGCTCCAGTTCCTTCCAAACTCTGCAGGATTTGATGCCCAAACCTTTGTAAAGGGCGTAGCCATTACATTTGACATCCTGGTATCCCGATTTTCATATTCGCTCAGAATAGTATTCCTCCCCTGGAACAAGGGCGATTTATCAATGGGGAGCCCATCGGTACAAAGAAACAGGTCGGCAAACTTTCGTGTGGGGCTGGGCAGCACATGTATCCTGACGCTGTTGGTCGGCCTGATATCAACATCATATTTTTTAACTAGGATGTATTCCCTGTTGTCAGCCTTTGTCAGCCCGGCAGCATTTGAAGGGACTTTGTCGAGCAGGAACAAATGTTTGTAGCTCTCGTCCCCCAATACATCCCGACGGTCGAACAATTCAAAACTAGGGCTGTTCATCACGGCCAGCGAAGCATCAATGGCCTGTTGCAACAGGTCATCGCCACCCTGACCTCTGAATTTTTGCCAAGTTCCTTCGAAAAGAGCTGCGCGTGCCTTGATCGCCTGGGCCGCTTCTTTGCTGACACGCCCAATATCAACCCCGGTGAGTTGGTCGTGCGTGGGCAATACTGCAATGGCGGCATCCAGGTCGTTCATGATAAAAGCCGCGACATCCTCCCGGGTATCCCTGGCGGCAAAAAGCTGCTCTTCATCTTCGGTGGTCAGGGGAATATCGACAATGGGTACTCCTCCAAATTCCTTGTACAGGTTATAATAGAGATATGCCCTGAAAAACTGTGCTTCTGCTTTATATACCGCAATATCGGGTTTCCGTTCATCGGCTGCATTTTCGGTTCTGTCAATCAAATAGTTTGTGTTCCTGATATTAGCATACGAATCATCCCAGAGATCATTGTTGGGCGATGGTACATAAGAGCCATCGCTAAGGTCATTTTGGTCCCAGTGGGCGATGATATCGCTTATGTTGTCCCGGTTTGCCAAGGTATTGAATTCCGGAAAAAACTCATAAAACTGGTTGGCAAACAGTTTATAGTCCTGGGGATTTGAAAAAAAACTCAGTTCAGTGATCTTGTCCCGCGGTTGTAAGTCCAGGTCCTTCTCGCAGGAAAGGACGGTAAAAGCCAAAAGGGGCAGTACTGTTATATGTTTGATTATTCTTTTCATCTTTTATCGTTTTAAAGCGTTATATTGAGCCCAAATGAGTACCCCCTGGGGAAAGGCGTCGTAAGTTTTGCAAATGGATTTTCAACATTTGTATGTCCGGGGATGTTTCGGGTCTCCCAAATATCGTTCCCCGAAACAAAGACATCCACCCTTTGGAGGTTCACCTGGTTTAAGAGTGACCGCGGCAAGCTATAGCCGAACCTGATGTTCTTCAACCTAAGGTACCGGTTGTTATGACCAACATGGGGAGCATCGGACCTACGGAGGTTGTAGCTGTTCAACCCCCAATCCTGGGAGAGCCTGGGATATTGGGCATTGCGGTTTTCGGGTGTCCAAGTATTTCCATAATAATGGAGCATCGGTTGGTTGGCATAACCAGATATTGGCCTTTGCCACCACTGCTGCCCGTCGTGTACCAGCCATTCGCCGACCCCTTGTAGCAGGGCGCTGAAACTGAACCCTTTGTACTGGGCGCCCAGGGTGATGCCGTAGGTGAAGTGGATGCCATCATCGCCGAGGAGCACAACATCGCCCGAATTGGCGGTCGGATTGCCGTCTGGCCCGACCTCATACACATTCCATTCGAGCTGGCCATCGCCGTCCAAATCTAGGTATCTCACATCTCCCGTACTGATATTGTTTGGGATACCGCCATTGGAGAACCGGTCCTTATAGGCTTGAAGCTCGGCCTCGTCTTGTATAATTCCATCAAATTTAAAACCATAGTATGACCCTGTGGAATTTCCCTCAACAAATGCATTATAGCCGTATTGCGGCACTATCGGCTCGTCCAGGCTAACGACCTCGTTGTCCGTGTTGCTCAGGTTGAAGCCCACATTGTACGAGAAATCACCGATCTTGTCCCTGTATTCCATGGTAAGTTCCCATCCCCATGCCCTTAGGTGGGCACCGTTTTCCGTTGGCGGGTCGATCCCCAGGACAGAGGGGAGTTCCCTGTTGTAGAACATGTTCCTGTTGTTTCGGACAAAGTAGTCAAAGTTGGCGGACAGCTTGTTGTCAAAGGCTTCTATATCCACGCCAATGTTCTGTGTCTCGACCACTTCCCACGTCCGGGTGGGGCTTGCAAGCCCCGTTAGGGTGGCACTTTGCGTTTGTACAGGGGCGTTCGGGTCACCAAAGGGGTAATTGCCAGAAATATTGATCTGCGAAACAAAGTCATACAGCCCTATACTGGCCTGGTTGCCCGCTTCACCATAGGTTGCCCTGACCTTTAAGAACGAGAGCCATTTGGGGTTTATGTTCTCCATGAACTTTTCATTGGTCAGGTTCCACGCCCCCTGGATACCATAAAAATTGGCCCATTTGAAACCTTCCGCAAAACGGGACGAACCGTCACGGCGGTAGATCAGTTCAAGGAAGTACTTGTTATCATAATCGTATGTCAGGCGCGAAAAAACGGACTGCAGGGCCCAGTCTATCTTGTCTTCCCAGTTGTACTGTTCGGCTGCGTCCCCAAAGATCATGGATGGGTTTTGGCGACTGATACTCCCCAATCGGCGTTCGGCACTTGTCCGGTGCCTGTCGTATTCCTCATGGGAGTAACCGGCCATATGACTGAAGTTATGCTTCTCCTTGAATGTGTTTTCATACCTCACCACAACGTTTCCTATATAGTGCCATTCATCGGTGGAGGTCACACCCGCGGAATTCCGGTTGAACAGACTGTTTCTTGAGAACTGTTCCCGCCAGTTGTACGTATCGTACCCCAGGGAGTACCACTCGTTGTTGTACAGGTCGATGTTTGTGGCAATGTCAGCATCAACGGTCACGTGCTTTGTCGGCCTGATCTGTGTTCCCAAAATGGTCTTCATACGGTGGTTGATGCCTGTGGAGACCCCCCCCTCTTTCAACATGGCATAGGCGTTCTCAAATGAGCCCATGTTATAATAATTACCTTCACGGGTATAAACGGGTGCCCATGAGGACATGAAACCAACCCAATTTTCAAAACCTCCTGCCCATCCATGACCTCTTGTATAAGCGGACGGTTCCGCCACTTTTTGTCTTTCCAGGCTAAGGTTGGTCCTTAACCGGAGCCAGTCGGTGACATCGTAGTCATATTTTACGCGCATAAAATATTTCCGGTTAAAGTTAGTGCCGGTGGAAATCATCCCTTGTTGATCGACCACACTGAGCGATGTAAAGTAATTTGACCGCTCCGTTCTGCCCGAGACCGAAAAGTTGTAATTCTGCATCAGGGCCGGATCGAATAGTACATCCTGCCAATCGGTGTTCGAGTAGACCAACAGCGTACCGGTGTTGTCATAGGGCCAGGGGTGCGACAGGTAATTATTGTCCGTGACACTGTTGATGGCATCGATGGTAATGTTGTTTTCCCTAACAAAATCGATATTGGGTGTGAAGAGGTTGTTAGGTTGCCCGTCGTTGACGAACCCTTCGTTTTGCATTTCAAGATACTGCAGTGTGTTGGTCGACCTAAATTGGGGGTCGGGCACGTTCAGGGTGTACATAACCTGCCCACTGATGACAGGTTTTTCGGTTTTTCCCGTTTTGGTAGTGATCAAGATGACCCCACCTGCGGCCCTGGCCCCGTAAATGGCCGCCTGGGCATCCTTTAAGATGCTTATGCTTTCAATATCATAAGGATTGATCTCGTCCAGGGCATTGGTTTCAGTAGACGAGTGGGGGATGCCATCGATGATGATCAGCACGCCCGGATTGTTCCTACTGGAAACGCCACGTATGTTGATCCCTGAGCCCGTGTTTGCGATACGTCCTGCATTGGACCGGGTGATCGTCAGTCCGGCCGCAACGCCCTGCAACAGTTCCGTGGTACTTGCCGAGGGACGGTTTTCAATGACCTCGGCATCGACCGTGGCAATGGCCCCCGTCAGGGATTCCTTCTTTTTGGTACCATAGCCGATAACAACTATCTCCCCTAACTCCTGTATGTTAGGAATCATTTCTACATCTAAAACGGACTGACTGCCAACTTCCCTTTCAAGCGAACTATATCCAACAAAAGAAAATATCAAAATGGCATTGCCAGGAACGGTCAGTTTATATTCACCATTCATATCGGTAGTAGTACCAGTGTTGGTACCTTTTACTATAATAGATACACCGGGTAATCCCTCACCATTTTCATCAACTACTTTACCGGTAATTGTTTTATCTAGTTTGTCTTCAATTCTGAAACTATCTTTGATTCGTTTAATGGCCTTCGGATTTCCTTTTGCACTAATTGTCTGATTAACTTGCCGGAATTCTACACCTGTGCGTTGCGTGATGTCCTTAAGAATATTTGCAACAGCCACATTTTTATAATCCATCGTGAGCATGGTCTTTATAGCCTTTACCTCATCACCATACGCAAATGTGAATTCAGTCTTATTTTCGATTTTGCGGAGCACTTCCGGTAGGAGCGCCTTTTTCATATTAATGGATATATGAATCTCATGCATGGACTGCCCGGATATTTCATTGGCTAGTAACAATGATTGCCCTAAACAAATGAGTATGATGGCATATATTGCTTGCTTAGAAATGATCATAACAAGTTCAGGTAAATGTTTTTTCATATTTTTGTTATTAGAAGTAAATAATGATTTATTTCGTTTATAGCTCGGTCAGGATTTCGAACAACGATCGAGCTATTTTTTTCGAGGATCTGCCTGGAAATCATCGATTGTTTTGTTTGGCTAAGTACAGTTTGTCATATATTATTTTTCTTTAATTAGGAGTTAGCATTTGTTTCCGAATATTATAATTTGATTTCTATTCACAACCTTGTAATCAAATTCAAGAAAGTACTGAAAACTCTTTAGTATGTTAAAGAGGTTTTCATTCTTGTAAGTACCCTTGACAATTTTACAATTGCGCATTGCATCGTTATCAAAAGTGAATGTCACTCCGTACCATCGCTCTAGGATTTTTGTAGCTTCATAAAGTTTTATCTCTTCAAAATTTAGTATCCCATCTTTCCAGGCTAGAAACCGTTCGATATTGACCTCATTCTTATGCATTTGTCCGGATGAAGGGTCGTAGTTGATCTGTTCTCCGGGAACCAACAAATTACTTTTCACAGCAGATTGGTTCTTGCCGGAAGTAACCTGGACCTTACCAGTCGCCACTGTCACCTGGGTTATCTCTTGAGGGAATGCCTTTACGTTAAATGAAGTGCCTAAAACCGTAGTGGTGAGGTCTTTAGTCTTAATAATAAATGGCCTCTTCTCATCCCTGCTTACATCGAAAAAAGCCTCTCCCTCAAGTAGGACCTCTCTTTTTTCTCTTCCAAACTTCTCGGGGAAGATTATTTTACTATCGGAATTAAGCCTGATCTGTGTACCATCACTTAGGATAATGGTAGATTTTTGCCCTTTTTGAGTTACTTTCTGGATAGTAGCTAACTGACCTTTTTTGTCGTTAGGAATGTTGGAGTATTTATAAACCGCAAATGCGATTAGTATGCTGACAATAACTGCAGCTATTCTTAAAAAAGGTTTAAGTATACTTTTCCCGGCATATGGTAAAGGCACATGCTCCTTATGAGCGATCCTGGAGTTAATTTTTCCAAGCAACTCACTTTCCAATGCTTTTTTATCACCTAATTCTTTTTGCCAGTTTTGTTTTTTTTGATAAGCCTCGAAAAACGCTATAAGAAGCTGCTTTTCATTTTCATTACAATGGCCAGCTTCATACTTTTTAAGCAATTCTTCAAAATGTTTTTTATTTATAGCCATTCATTTCCAGTAGGGTTCTACATAATAGGTTCCCTAAAAGACATTAAACCCCTACTGCGGCAAAATAAAAATTGGATACGCTTTTAACCTGGTGTCAAGCATGCGTTTGAACGCATATTCCAGCAATTAATTGGCATTAGGTTAAAAATAATATAGGTTACCAGCTGCCTGTTTGGTTGCTGATGTGGGTTAGTTTGAATGTTGTATATTGTTTTCAGTTGAGAGGTTGATTCCTGTAGTTATCAATTTTCGGTTATACGGTTTGCCCTTTTGTCAAACACAAACCCACAAAACTGACGTCAACTTAAGAACCAGGGGCAAGCGCATGAAACCAGGAATATGAAATCGGAAAGGTGAAAAATCGTGAGCTGCTAAAAAAATTAGAAAAGGGTTAAACTTGACAGTTTGTATCCTTTGAGGATGACAGTTTTCCAGGCGAAGAGTGATGAGCTGTAAATCAAAATCCCTACTCATTTTCATCTTTCCTATTCTTGGTTTCCTATTGTTCTGTAAAAAAAGACAAATGTTATCTACAGGCAGGAACTTGACAAAATAGGGCTAACTGGCAACAGAACATCAAACTATATCTATAATCAGACACAGTAGGGTTAAGGAAGTAAACAGCAGACAAAAAAGGACATTGTCTCTATGATGTTTTTGCGAAGATATTTTAAGGCCTTTGTGATGTGGTTTTCCACTGTTTTGGGAGAGATATTGAGGTGTATGGCTATTTCTATCGTAGAGAGATTTTTGTTTCTGCTGAGAAGAAAAACCTCTCGGCATTTATTGGGAAGTGCCTCCAAACCCTTTTTGTAACGCTCTTTAAGCTGATTAAAATTGATCATCTGCTCAGTGGCGTATACAAACGAGACCCTGTCTAATGTTTCAAGATGATGTTGGGCAAGGTTCCCTTTTTGTAAATACTTAAATACCCGGTTCCGGACAGCAACCCTTAGATAAGAAGAAAGTGAAGAAATACAAATAGTGGCACGCCTGGAGTAAAGATCAGTAAAAACATCCTGAACAATGTCTTTGCAAGCATCCTTGTCTTTTAAAATGTTATATGCAGAGATGAGAACAGATGACCAGTAGCGCTTATAAATTTCTTCGAATGCGGCCTGATTGTTCAACTTCATCAGGTTCAACAATTCATAGTCTTCGTACGTTCCGAGATGCTCTTCTTCTGCCATCTTTGATTGGTTCCTGTAACAGGCAAAGACACAACCATTAGTTCTTGTTTGGATTGATTTAATGGCCCTGATTTTGTAAATTAATATTATAAAGAGATTTTTCCAAATTTGTTAATTACATTGTTCGAAATACACCAATTTTTGAAAAATGATAATGCAATGACCTTGCATTGTTTTCATGGCAAAATTCCAGGTTCAATAGTTTTGAAAAGACTAACCAACTTTCGCAGTCGGCCTCGACCTGTGAAAGCTTAAAAACACGCACCAGGTAACTGCTACAAGATTGCGGGTCTAATGAACCCGTGATATTACTTTACTTTTCATAGAAGCTTTGCTATATATGATTTAAGAAAACTTTCCTTTGTTTGTCATTTGTCTTCTCATGCCTATCGGAAGAGAAATCTTACACAATAGTTCCGAAACTGTAGTAAATTGGGGTGGGGCCTCGATCAGTTCGAGGTGACATATTAAAAATGGTGCCATTAACTAAATGACATTGGAGTAGCTACATATGTTTTCTTTAAAAGTGAAAAACCCGCCTTTAAGGATGAGTTCAACCTGTTATTATTTGCCCCCATAAATTTCTTGTCTTCTCCGGATTAATTATGGATGTCCGCCCGTAAGCTGATACTAAGTTATAAGAGTTTTGGGTAGCAGCGAGAAATCACAGGGCGGACAAGCCTGCGGTATCAACTCCCATAGGAAACTTTTTTAGCAATGCATTGAAAGTCCGCTATGGAGACAAAGTAGTGACATTGATAACAAAGAAAAGGAAGAGAAAATAGTATTAAATGGGTCAAATTATTGTGAAATTAAAGTAGTTAACTCTCTTTGTGGAGATATAGATCTTCGTTCCCTGGAGCTTTATGTAGTTGTGAGAAGTCTTTAAAGCATTGTTTCATCCCTGTAGACTAATTCGAGGTATGCCCCCAGGATGAATCGATCCAAAACGGGCTGTAGTAATCTTTTGCCATCATGATAAAACCTTCATTAAGGTATGGGATAGAAGAGAAAAGCTGGTCAACATAAAATCAATCAAAAACTATCTCCAGGCGGTGAACCGCAGTTTGGTCGTTGAGGAGCTGAGATCCATTGCCAGGGATAAGCGTTTGGCTGAGCGGTTGGCCCATAGGATCGTGAGCAGTTATAAC
>JANQLQ010000183.1 GCA_028280565.1 Fulvivirga sp. | reverse complement strand
CACTTTGCCGATTGCTAACTTGTCGAGAACTTCCCAACTTGGCAAATAGAGTTCATTGTTTAATCCTACACGTCAGTTGAGGTATGACTCGACACTAGGCTATGATGATTTTAAATCGAACGGAGGTAAAAAAGAATGCGAAAGGAGCTCAAAAGCAGGGGTTTTCTCATATTTTCTATTTTAGCCGGGTACCAAGACAATTTTTTTTCCTCCTTTTGGGGGTTTTCGCAGGTTCCCTATTCTTATAAGTAAGAACGCGGGAAAAATGCACCAAGACGTACCTGATGACCTTATAGCAAAATACCTTGTCGGCAAAGCTAGCCGGGAAGAGGTAAAAAAACTTCAGCGGTGGCTGGAAGCCAGTGAAGAGAATAAAGTATTTTTCCATAACATGGTCTCTTATTGGGACACGGAGTCCGGTTATTTTAAACAGGATTCTGAAAGAGTAACACAACGGTTAGCCCGGAAAATAGACGAGTCCCGGGAGCAACTCCCCGGGACGTTTAATAGGATACATAAGAGGGAACGTTCTCGTTCCGGCAGTAGGCGCCTTTTCTTGCGAAGGATCGCCGTAGCCATACTGTTGGTCGCTTTAGCGTTCACTTTGTTCCTTTCCGTTTTTAAAGATGCCCTTTCGCCCCTGGAAGAGGATCGTAGCCATTACATTACCCGGGTCACCCATCCCGGCGAAAAATTACATATGAAATTACCGGATGGCAGTTCGGTCAAACTAAATGCGTGCAGTCGATTGGTATTTCCCCCAAGATTTTCCGATCGCGAAAGGAATGTAACCTTGATCGGCGAAGCCTATTTTGAAGTTACCGAAGACCCGGACAGGCCTTTTCGTATACAGTCCGGCAATATTTCCACTACGGTATTAGGGACCGCATTTAATGTCAGGGCGTTCCCGGATGAAAAAGATATTACAGTTGCGGTAGTAAGCGGGAGGGTGGAGGTAAGCGCCCCTGGGGGTGAAGGTGTAATGACACCCGCTACATTATTGACCCCAAATGAAATGGCGGTCTACAGGAAAGAAAACGATCATATGACCAAAGGCAATTTTGACTATATGGAAATGGTGGCATGGAAAGATGGCATCATATACTTCAAAGATGCCTGTATCTATGAAATACTGGAGACGCTGGAAGAATGGTATGGGGTTTCCTTCCAGGTGGATCGCTCACTCGACCGTAAAAAAGGATTCACAGTAAGTTATAAGGATAAGTCATTGGAAACCATATTGGAGGGATTAAGCTTTTC
Source organism: Fulvivirga sp. (assembly GCA_028280565.1). GTDB lineage: Bacteria > Bacteroidota > Bacteroidia > Cytophagales > Cyclobacteriaceae > Fulvivirga. The sequence goes on along the minus strand of JANQLQ010000183.1, from coordinate 8,684 downwards.
CTATGATTTTCAATTTAAAATAGAAGATAAAATAGTCCAAATAAACTAATTGCCTATGATATATACCCATACCCGTTAAAGCATACGGGTTCCTGTTAAATCATGTCTTAAAGGAAACCCAAGAGTTTTTTTTCAGTACCTGGCCCATGGATATTGCGCATCTACCGGTATCGTGAAAGTGTCTTTCAACCGGTATTTTATCAAGGGTGGGGCTTCTCAACAGACATGGAATAAAAAAAACCTCATGGTACCGGGCCACATTGGGGAATGAAGTACCGGCAGCCATGAGGGTGAATGTTCTCAATAATAACTATTAAAAACAATCAAAATTATGATGCTAAAACTACTTCACAAAGTTTTTATACTATCTAAGTATATCATTTTCGGTGTACTGGTGCAGTGCGTGCTGTATTCAATAGTGCCGGCTTACGATGGTGAAGCGCAAAAGATAAGCCTTGAAAACATACGGGTATCCGTAGCCATCGAAAACAAGAGTATCCGGGAAGTATTCCGGCAAATTGAAGAACTGACAGACTTCGAATTCGCTTACCATAAGTCGGTGATCAATTCCAATCAAAAACTACGCATTAAGCAAAACAATGATGACCACTCGTTAGCTGACCTGCTCCGGACGATCTCACGTGAAACCAACCTAGGGTTTAAGCGCGTAGGTCAACTCATTTACGTCAAGAAAAAGGAGAAAAGGTCAAAGGTGGAAGTTTTAGAACACCTGCTGGATGAAAAGACGGTGAGCGGTAAAGTGACGGATGAAAACGGGGAAGGACTGCCCGGCGTCAATATCTTGGTAAAAGGAACAGCGATGGGTACCATTACTGATATCAACGGTAATTATACATTGAGCGTTCCAGGTAATGCGACTACGCTGGTATTCTCCTATGTAGGTTATTTACAGGAAGAAATCGAGATCGGCGGAAAAACAGTGATCGATGTATCGCTGGTACCGGACATTTCTACCCTGGCGGAGGTAGTAGTGGTGGGATACGGTACGCAGGAGAGGAAAACCGTAGCCGGTGCGGTAGCCCAGATCTCCGGTGAAGTGCTGGAAGAGCGGCCCATTACTAATGCATTGAACGGTTTGCAAGGTACCGTGCCCGGCTTGACCATAACAAGGAGTAGCGGTCAACCCGGAAATGAGGGATACTCTCTAAACATCAGGGGTTTGTCTTCCGTGAATAGTGGGAACGAACCACTGGTCCTGATCGATGGTGTAGAAGGGGATCTTAACTTATTGAATCCTAATGATATTGAATCCATTTCCGTGCTCAAAGATGCATCAGCAGCTATTTACGGAGCACGAGCTGCCGGGGGTGTATTATTGGTCAAAACCAAGAGTGGAGGCAACGGGCAACCTCTAAAAATAAGTTATTCAGCCAACTACAGTATCAATACAGTTTCCAACCTGCTGGACCGGGTAAACTTAAGGCAATGGGTGGAAATGGATTGGGAAGCCAAAACCAATGCAAATGCAACCCCCCAGTTTTTTAATGCGGACATTGGGAACAATACGCTTGAAGATGTACTGGCAAAAATAGATGCCGGTGCTGACCCGGAAAACATCGGCGGTACAGCTTTCCTGTTTTATAACGATCCAAACTGGAATGACCAGATTTTTGATAACGGTCACCAGCAGTTCCACAACATCAATGTATCGGGAGGTTCAGAAAGTTCGAGGTATAACGTGTCAGTAGGGTACCAAGATACCGAAGGGATCTTCAGTGACGCCCACGATAATTCCCGGCGCATAAATATGCGATTGAACTATGGTTTCGACGTTTCCGATAAGCTGAAATTCGATACCAGGATCAGCTATATCAATCAAAAAACGGAAAGCCCCGCGATTGGGGCAGGAACGGTATTAGATGCTTTGAACAGGATATTTATATGGCTTCCCGTCAGGACACAATCCGGGCAATTTGCGACACAGTGGGGCTTTGGGAACCCGCGCCAAATACTGGAAAGAGAAGTAGGAAAGACCACAGGTATAAGCGAAGTACTTAGAGCGAACATCACCGGGTCCTACGAAATTATTGATGGGCTAACAGCCTATGGCCAGTTGGCATTTGACCGTAACATAACCACGGACGAGAGCTTTATCAATATCCTACCCCGTTATGCCTATAATGACGTGCAAGAGGGATTTGGTGTGAACCGGAACAGTGCTTCCAGGCGGTTAGGGGAGAGTGACTATGCTAACCTGACCGGTTACCTGGATTACAAGAAAATAATCGCGGACGTTCATGAGATAAGTGTTACTGTGGGCGCAAGCCATGAGCAAAATGACAGCGAATTTTTCTCAGCTTGGAGAAATGATTTTACGCAAGATGCCCTCTTTACACTCAACCTAGGGGATGCTGATGAGCAGTTTAATAATGCCGGTGCTTCAGATTGGGCGATCCGATCATTTTTTGGACGGGCAACTTACATTTATGATTCACGCTATATAGCAGAATTTAACTTCAGGAGGGATGGTACCTCTGTGTTTTCACCATCCCAGCGATGGGGCAACTTCGGGGGCTATTCCTTGGCATGGAGAGCCTCAGAGGAAAAGTTTGTGAATGACCTGGGTATATTCAATGACTTAAAGGTACGTTTTTCTCAAGGTACGACCGGTAACCAGAATTTAAATACAGGTAACCTATACGATTATATCGCGCTCATAAATTTCGGAGGAGCGTACCCCTTCGGTGACGGCGTACAGTCGCAAAACGCCAGTGAAAGGTCCATTGTATCTCAAAACAGGACCTGGGAGGATCTGAAAACTACCAATATAGGGTTAGACTTCGCAATACTTGATGCCAGGCTTTCAGGATCATTTGATTGGTTTAAGAAAGAAAATGATAATATGCTACTTGGGGTGAATCTACCGGCGGTACTTGGAGGGGCTCCTCCCGCGCAAAATATTGGCGCCTTGGAGACCAAGGGATTTGAGTTGAGCCTGACCTGGGCAGATAAAACTAATTCAGGTATATCTTATTCCATCACCGGTATCCTGAGTGATAACCAAAATACATTGACGAACTTGGATGGTAGGGACCAGGTGGGCCTCGGTTTAAATTCCACCCGTGAAGGTTATGCACTGAATACTTATTTCGGATATGAATTTGATGGCATTATCCAAACCCAAGAGGAACTTGATGCCTACAAGCAATTAGAAGGAGTGCCTTCGAATCTTGAAATTGGGGATGCCCGGTACCGTGACCTTAATGGAGATGGAAGAATATCTTTAGTAGATGATGACGGAAATGACGCTGATATTGTGAATCTTGGAGATAACGCCCCAAGATATTCCTATGCGTTAAATGCCAGCGTAGCTTATAGGGGATTTGACTTAAGTATATTTCTTCAAGGGGTGGCACAACGTACTATATTTTATACTGACCAATGGAGGTTGCCTTTTGAACAACCGTGGTGGCAGCCGCTCCAAAGATTCTATGGTAACACCTGGTCCCCGGAAAATACCGGGGCTAAATTTCCAAGGCTGACGACGGGTAGTCAGCGATATTGGAACTACGAAACTTCAAAAAATACCGAGATAAATGGTGCTTACATGCGTGTAAAGAACATCACACTAGGGTATACTTTACCTGGAAATGTACTAGAAAGCGCAGGTATAGATAAAGTAAGGGTATTTTTCAGCGGGGAGGACCTGTTTACCATAGATAGTGTAGATGGAGGTTATGATGCGGAAAACACGAACGGGGCAGCTAACTTTTATCCTTTTACCAAGCGATATTCTTTTGGTTTGAATGTCAACTTCTAAAGAAAAGAAAATGAAAATTAAGACCATTAAATTTTATTTCCTGCTCTTATCCTTAGGATTAGTAGCAGGTTGTGATAAAGACTTGGACCTGGTTCCGCCTTCAACCATATCCGATGGTTCATTCTGGAGGGTTCCCTCTGATTTTGAAAAAGCGGCAAATAACTTCTACTTTGGTTTAATAACCCATGGCAACGGCGGATATGACCAGGATTCAGACATAACCGTTGGTGCCGGGCCAAATGATGTCAGCGGGGGAAATATTCTTATACCCCAAAGCTCCGGCACATGGAATAATAGTTACGCCACGGTCCGTGCCGCTACCCGGCTTACGGAAAATTATGAAAATGCGGTGGATATCCAGGATGAGACTGCACGTTATGCAGGAGAAGCACGTTTTTTCAGGGCCAGGGCCTACTTCAGTTTAGTAAGTACATTTGGTGATGTTCCACTAATTACCAAGGTTTTGGACCTGGATTCGGAAGAGTTGGATGCGCCAAGGTCTCCCAGGGCGGGTGTGGTAGCTTATATCTTGCAAGACCTGGACTGGGCAACGGATAACCTGCCCCTAGAAAGTGAGTTGACCGCTAATGAGAAAGGAAGAGTAACCCAAGGGGCTGCATTGGCTTTGAAAGCCCGGGTTGCGCTTTTTGAAGGTACCTGGTCCAAGTATCATCTTGGAGGAGCGCAGGCCAACGAATATTTTGGAGAAGCTATTGAAGCTGCAGAGGCATTGATCGCGTCTGGGGAGTATGGTTTGTATACGGACAGGGGACCCGATAGCTATTTTCACCTTTTTATAGAGTCTGGTGCGAATAGCCGTGAAAATATCTTGGGACGAAGGTATAATGAAAATCTCAATGTATTTCATCAAACCACAAGATGGGTTAATACAGCGTTCAATTCCCCTACCAAACAGTTGGTAGATATGTATGTGTGTACGGATGGTTTGCCTATCGATAAATCGCCGTTGTTCCAGGGGTATGACCTGATGGCCTCGGAATTCCAGGACAGGGACCCCAGGTTATCTCAAACTGTATTTGTTCCGGGCACGGTTTTCGATATCCTTGGAGATGTGACCCCGATCATACCTTTGATCGGGGGAGGAAATAATGGGCCTACTAAGAGCGGTTATAAAGCCCGTAAGTTTCTATCCGACGATGTAGATTCGCAATTAGGAAACAGTTTTTATGACTACCTGGAATACCGATATGGTGAGGTATTATTAAATCTTGCGGAAGCCCTTTTTGAAAGGGATGGCAGTATTTCAGACGCTGACCTTGACAGGACCATTAATTTACTCAGGGACAGGGTAGGTGTGGCGCATTTAACGAATGCACTGGTCACCGGGAATGGCTTGGATATGTTGACGGAAATCCGCCGGGAAAGAACGGTGGAGCTGGCCTATGAAGGCTTTAGGTTAAGTGATCTCAGGAGATGGAAAGAAGCGGAAAATGCATTGCCTGTAAGCTTGAGGGGAGTAAGATATGTTGGGAGCGAATTTGAAACAACACCACCCAACGATGGACTAGTCCCCGGGGTCGACGTCCAAGTAGATGAGGATGGGTTTATCATAGCGGATCCTGTCAGTGCCAGGACGTTTGATCCAAAGCAATATTTATTTCCATTGCCATTGGATCAGATCCAGCTTAACAATAACTTAAAGCAAAATCCTGGTTGGCTTTAAGGCACATTATTTAAGCTTCTTTGTAAAAACAGCTAAGGCTGCCCCAATTGCTTTTGGGGCAGCCTTATGGTATTTTAGATTCAAAACCTATGAAGAACTACTCCTTTTATTTTTTGCTTTCATTATTCTTCTGTGGCTGCCAGCCTAAGGAAAACACGATACAGTTCAGCTATGTTGATCCGCTTCAAAAAGTATTCCCGGAGAGCACTTATTTCACCCCTTCCATCGCTCATGCGGACGTAGCGAGGGGAGAACATGCCTCTTTCCAGTTCGCCACCAGGAGCAATGCCGATATCGACCGGTTAACCATTAATGTAATTGCCCCGGCAAAGGGAGATAAGAGGCTGTCAGCTATAAAAAAGGGCTTTGTAGACTTTGTGCCGGTTGGGAGGACCAACCCCGGACCTTCTAAGGATATACTTCGGTCCTCGTCCGGTGTTTTTCCCGACCCTATCATTTACCGGCAAAGTAAAGACGTTCCTTTTGGCACCACACAGCCCATTTGGATATCGGTAAAGATTCCCAAAGATTGTGAGCCCGGGAGCTACACGGGTGAAGTAGAGATAACAGGACAAACCAATGGCAAGACATTCCGCCGGGCGGAGACGATCTCTATTGAGGTCTTCGAGCCGGTGATTGACAAAACTTCCCTGCAGGTCACCAACTGGTTCTTTTTAGACCGCTTGCATTATCTTAAAGGGAAAGAGCCGCTGGAAAAGTACAGCGAGGACTATTGGGAGCTTACTCGCTTGATGGCAAAAACACTGGCGGAATACCGGCAAAATGTAGCTATGCTATCTCCCCTGGATCATACCCGGTTCAGTATTGAAAATGGCCAGTGGTCCTTTGACTTCCGCCCTTTTAATCAATTAGTGGAGCTGTTTATCGAGGAAGGTGTGATTGGAACCTTAGAAGGCGGGCATTTGGGCAACCGCCTGCAAGGCTGGTCAGGGCCTTTTGGCCTAAAAGTACCGGTAGTAGAAACCGACACAACCTATTTTGAGACCAGGTTATTAGAAGATGAACAAACGCGATCGTTCTACAAAAGCTTCCTCCCGGCATTAATGCAGAACATTCGTGAGAAAGGATGGGAAGAAAACTACCTCCAGCATATTGCAGATGAGCCCATCGATGCTAATGCGGACTCCTACATAGCGATCGCTGATTTTATCAAGGGATTAGTGCCGGGCATAAAGATCATCGAAGCCTGTCATACCGCTAAGCTGGAAGGTAAGATCGATACCTGGGTGCCGCAAATGAATTTTCTCAACGAAGACCTGGGCTTTTATGGAGAGCGCCAGGCCAATGGTGATGGAGTGTGGTATTACACCTGCCTCGCCCCCAAAGGGGAATATGCGAACCGGTTTATCGAACTGCCCTTGATCAAGACCCGGTTATTGCATTGGGTGAATCATAAATACAAGATTCCCGGGTATCTTCATTGGGGATTCAATTACTGGGGTTCCGGGGGAGGGATCGCCACTTCAGACGACCCGTACAAAGATGCATCGGGTATGATCACTTCCTCCGGCAATGTATTACCGGGGGGAGACTGCTGGATCGTATACCCTGGCGATCATATCATTTATCCCTCTATCCGGCTGGAAGCCATGCGTGACGGTATCGTGGATTATGAATTATTGAACCGGTACAGGAAGAGGTACCCCGAAGAAGCTAAAGAACTGGTAGGTACTACCGTGTACAATTTTGAACATTACGATACCAACATACTGGATTTTAGAAAAAAAAGAAGAAAAATACTGGAAGCGCTCAGTAGTGCATATTGAATGTATACCCATCACTAGTTCTACTTTTTAACATCTTCATTCTTACGAGCTTGGCGTGGTGCAGTGCGTGACAAGGAATCTGGGAAGTCGCCGAACGAAAACCCAGTACACTCAAAAAAGGTTCACCTTCAACGACACAGCAGATTCCTGCTCTTGCACATCACTTACTTCACCTAATCAACTAGTGCGCATTTAGCGCAGCGTAATGCGTACTCATCGAGGAATAGGATTTGTAATCCGGGCGTTGTCGTTTGTGCCCCATGATCCTATAAAAGTGGGTCTTTGAAAATTAGCTTTGATAGGAAAATGTTCAATTTTGGCAAATTAGGCTACATTTTTAAGATGTTTCGGGTAATGGGAACCTTTCAATGGGCAGTATACGAGGGCTTTTGAGGTTCTAAGCCTGGTTTTCATTTTCTTTTGCACACCCATGCCATAGGCATCCCTTCGGGGAAAGAAAACGAACCAAAAGGAAGGGCGCCAGCAACCAAGCCCATTTTCCCCGCAAAACGCACTATCCCGCCCCTATGGGCCGCTTACCCACAGGCCTCAAATGTGCTGTGCTGTTCCTGGATGTCTCCCTTCCATACGCCACTTGAATTTTCAATGAGACCCTTCTTAAAGTCAGCAGTTGGCAATCGGCAACCCCTATTTTTTTGCCTACTGCCCTTTGCCTACTGATCGAGAACCTTCCAATACCTCAAGCATAATCATCTTGTACCCGCCACATCATTTGTGGCTTAACGTAAGGGCTAGGTGCATCGCGTGGTGCAGGTTTTTCTAAACCTGCGTTTATTTACGGGCAGGTTCTATGAACTTGCATCAAAATAAGGTTTGATACCTGTTCGACAACATAAATCGTTAACCATCAACTATCAAAGTGTTCGAAGTATTTCCCAGCCCGGGCGACCGACCTAAAGTATTCCCTGGATACTAAAATAAGATGTGCCTGGATGACAATACTGACCTCCCGTAATCGTTTGAAATAGGCTCCAGGTAATTTTCTGCAATCCTTGTAAAGCTTCCAGTAATTTATTATACTTGGTAAACCCTTGGAATTTTCTTTCAAAGTATCTTTGTTATTTTGCCTATTTGTTGGATGTTGATTAACCCACATCATAGTGACCAAGAATTGCTACAAAGGCTGGTGACAGGTTGTGAGCGTTCATTCGAAGTGATCTTTAAGAAATATCACGGGTACCTGTATCATTACTCATTCCGGGTCTTCAGGGATAAATGTACCGCGGATGAAATTGTACATAAAACGTTCATTAAGATATGGGATAGAAAAGAGAAGTTGGTAGATGTAACATCAATTAAAAGCTATCTCTACGCGGTGAACCGCAGTTTGGTCGTTGAGGAGCTGAGATCCATTGCCAGGGATAAGCGTTTGGCTGAGCGGTTGGCCCATAGGATCGTGAGCAGTTATAAC
>JANQLQ010000137.1 GCA_028280565.1 Fulvivirga sp. | reverse complement strand
CCATAGAAACGACCAGGTCGCAACAATCAACTGGCAGTTCACAACTAAGAATGCTAGGATAAAATTAAAACGACTATACCCGTCATTTGAGGTGTGACTTGACACTAGTATCACGGTTGTTTTTTTAGGCATCTTTATTTACCCATAACATGCGCTTTTGTTTCTCCGCTATCGATAACCTAGCGAGGCGGCCCTAACGATGTGTGGAGCCTGCCAGCGCGTAGCCGCTCCGGCAAAGACAGGCGATCCCCCACTCATAAAACGCTAAACGGATTCGTAACTACACTGCCTAGGGTTTGCTACGCAGACTTATTAAGTATTACAGGGCACCCAACGCCAGCATTTATAATGCGAGCATCCAACAAAACTTTGTGATCAAAACGAAAAACTTCCCTTTGTAAAACCGGAACGAAGGCGTTGCTTGTCTAACGTATAGCGTCAAGCCTAATCCCCTGCCCGAAACTCTGTCACTTCTCCTGTGACATCATTTTTTTATACGCATTCCGATATTGACTCGGGGTTTGGTGAAACTCCCCCTCAAAGCAGGTCCTGAAGTATTTTAGGTCGTTGAAGCCAACGCTGTAGGCTATTTGCGAGATATTCTGTGACGTGGAAGACTCGAGTAGTAAAGCCGCCTTTTTTACCCGGATGCTACGTATGAATTCTGACAGTGAATACCCCGTCAGGGATTTCAACTTCCGGTAAAATGTTGGCTTACTCATAGCGATCTGTTCCTGTATCAATAATTTGATCTTTTCAGAATCCTCAATATTGTTTTCCACGATTTCCTTCACGTCCAGGATAAACTTCTCATCTAGATTTTCTATTTCCCCCCTTTCAGCCTCCATCAGGAACTCCTGGCGGTAGTACCGGCGCATCTCCTTCTTTTTGTCCAGCAAGTTGCCCACCCGTGCTATGAGCACTTCCGGGTTAAAGGGTTTTTCTACATAATCGTCCGCTCCTATCTTTAGTCCGCTGAGCTGGTCTTCTATTTCTACCTTAGCCGTGAGGATCATGATAGGTATGTGCGAGTAGGAGCTGGTACTTTTTATTTTTTTGCAGAGTTCCACCCCGTCCATTTCCTCCATCATGATGTCCGTGATGATCATGTCCACTCTATGCCTGTCCAGCAATTGCAATGCCTCGGTGCCGTTGGAGGCGTGATGTATTTCGTAAGCCGTGGCAAATATCTTATCCAGGTAGATCCTCAGGTCTTCATTATCGTCTACGATCAGCAGTGAATCCTTACCGCCCGGCTGGAACTGGTGTTCTGGAGAAATTTCACCACCCACCAGGTCTAGGATCTCTTCCTCCCTATACTTCGGGGTCCATTCCGCATTTTCATGCTGCAAGTGATAATCGGACTCCTCCAAGTTTCCGTACCATTTTTCATCCAAGAACGGGAAAGAAAGCGACATTTTGGTTCCTTCACCGGGTTTACTCTCTGCGTGGATGGTGCCCCTGTGCATCTCCGTCAATCTTTTTACCAGGGCCAGGCCAATGCCCGCGCCCGTGTTTGCCGTACCGCTTTCGAGCTGGTAAAAACGGGTAAATATCCTTTCGAGATGATCCTCGCGGATACCAATGCCCGAGTCCGCTACGCTGATAATGATATGATCTGTGGAGGAAGGATCTTTTTCTATACCTATCGATATATCGCCGCCCTCTTTTTTGCTGAATTTCACTGCATTGGAGATCAGGTTGTAAATAATGGTTTCGAGCATTGGCAGGTCGAAAAATGAGACAACACGATCCAGTTGAGCGTTAAAATGAAAACGATATTTATCATCCCCGCTGCCTAATTTGAACAGGTGGTAGATCTCCCGGCAAAAGGCTACGATATCGTTCTTCGACAGGTCGAGGGTGAGCTTTTCTACTTCTACTTTCCTGAACGTGATGAGCTGGTCTGACAAGCGCAGCAAGCGCTTTACATTCCGGCTCATTAACCGGATCTTATCTTTCAGTAGGCTATCGCTATGATCCAGCTTGGTCAATTCCTCGATCGGGCCGGCAATAAGGGTAAGGGGGGTGCGTAACTCGTGTGATATGTTCGTAAAAAACTGGAGTTTTAACTGGTGTAGCTCATGCTCTTTTTCACGTGTGATCTTTTCGATCTTAAGCTTATTACGAAGATTGCTTTGGGCAGCCAGCATTTTAAAGAGACCAAAACCTAGGATCAAACCCAGTATGATATACCCAATGATAGCCCCCGTAGATGCCCATGGAGCGGGTAAGACGGTGATGAGCAAGCTGGTTTGGTGTAAAGGTTTTGACGTGTCATGGCCGGAAGTCTTGATCAAGAGCTTGTACTCACCTTTTCTTAGATTGCTGAATGACAGGTGGTTTTTATGGTTCAAGGGTATCCAGTTGTCGTTATAGCCCTCCAGTTTGTAGTAGTGGATTGCCCGGGAGGAGGAGAAATAGTCAAAAACAGAAAAAGTAAGAGTGACCTTGTTGATATGATGGTTCAGCGTGATTTCATCGGTTTCTGACAACGGCTGATGCAGCAATACGTCTCCCCAATACCTCTCTCCAATCTTTACCTCCAGGTCATCATTTATTGCCAGGTTGGTAAACGCCAGTGCAGAACGGTCATCCCGGAGTTGGATGCTATCATCATGGAACCAAGTGAGCCCGTTCACAGCACCAAAAAAGAGCTGACCATTATCGGCCCGGTAAACCCCGTTGGGACTAAACGTATTGCCTACGAGTCCGTCTTCCCGGTAAAAGGTTTTAAATGACTGGTTCCTTGTATCCAACCGGTTCAGGCCATAGCTGGTGGAGGCCCATATGATCTCCTCCCCCGGGCTGGCAGATACCCCTGTTACATAATTATGGGAAAGCCCGTGGTTAGTGTCGTATTTTTTAAGATCGAGCGTTGCGGAAAGATATTGCAAACCGTTAGGTGTGCCCATCCACACACCTCCTCTTTTATCCGCATAGATCGATAAGATCAGCTCTTTCGATACCTTTTTAACGGGTATAGACCTATCATTCATCCGTTCCTTCGGGTATTTCAATAGCCCCTTATAGGTCCCTACCCATAAGTACTCTTTTCCACCTTCCAGGATACAGGTAATGCGCTTATTGAGCCCCGGTGACTGGCTGAAATCATCGTGGAGTACTTGTACAATGTTACCCTCTTCATCCAGGTCTATCCTGTTGAGCCCGTTACGCTGTGTGCCTGCCCATATATCTCCCTGTCCGTCCTCCATAAGTGCAGTCACCTTCAGGCCGCTGATGGCAGGGAGAGTATTTGGCTTTAAAAGGGTGTAACCCGGGGTGATGGTACCGTTGAACCCCGGAAAAACGAACAGGCCTATGTTGAGATCACCTACCCATAGGTTCCCGTGGCTGTCGCTTAGTAAGCTTTTTATATCGTTGTCCCCGTGATATTGATTACTCTTGCCCACCGGGGAGTTGTACCGGGTGACTTTCCTGTTTTGGAGCGAGACTGTATTTAACCCACCCCCATAGGTGCCAATGATGAGTTGATCATCTTCTTTGATCACGCTACTGACATATTCGCTGCTAAGGGAGTTGTCATCAAAAAAATTATAAGCGAGTGTTTTAAACCCTGTTTCGTTGTGCTTGAACAAGTGTAATCCCCCGCGGTCCGTCCCTGTCCATACCATTCCATTTCGGTCCTCATAGAGGGCCAGGATAATATTGCTAGCGATAGCGTTGTTGTCTTTATAGTTTTTTGTAAAATGATGGATACGGTCCTTTTCGTCACCTAGGATAAAAAGCCCATTTCCCCAGGTGCCCACCCAGAGGTCACCATTTTTCTTTAGCATCAGGGAATATACATGTAAATATCCCTTACCATGGGTCAACCTATGCCGTTCAAGGGTAGGGGTGGAAAAGTAACCTTGGGATAGGTCGAGGCTTAGTAACCCGGTACCCCACGAACCGATCCATATCTTCCCCCGGCCCGGGTCAAATTCTATATCTGTGATACCACTGCTAGCATAAATGGTGCTCTCTGTTTTATTTTTGGAGTCGTATAGGATCAGCCCGGATTCCGTAGCCAGCCAGGCAAGGTCGTTTTTATCAATGAATACCTTTCGTATCGTGGCCTGTATGGGATGGGCTTCAAAGGTGGAGTCATTGATGATCTTATAGATACCTTTGTCTCTTGAAACAAGCCATACATTACGGTCATGGTCTTCGGTGACCTGCACGATCCGGGTGTCTTTGAATATTTCAGCTTTTTCATTGGTAAGAGAAAATTGGCAGATCTTTTCGGTAGCAGGATCGTATCGATCGACGCCCCCGGTTTTCGTGCCAATCCAGATGTTGCCCCGGCTGTCTTCAAAAAGGTCTTCCACGGAGCTGCTGGAAAGCCGGTAGCCCGGCTCGGAATTTTCCTTGTAGAGTTTAAATTCATTGCCATCAAAGCGGTTCAGGCCATCGCGCGTCCCGATCCACATAAAACCTCTTTGGTCTTGGATAATGGCGGTCACCTCGTTGTTGGAAAGCCCTTCGCCGAATCCAAACTTCTTCATTTGAAAATCACCCTGGGCAATAGCATGTTGCGATAACATGATACCGGCAAGGACAAACTGGTGTAATCTATGACGCATCGTAGAGGAGGTCAGAACCAACGTTGGAATAAATAAGCGAAAAAAAGGTGGAAATGGTCTTCGATTCTCGAATATTACAACATTTGTCCCTATTTACGATCTATGTGCCCCTAAAGATTCAGGGCAAATAGATGGAGAGCCCGCCCGGGAATCCGAAATTAGGGATACGCATAGCGATTCATCCCCACGTAGAAATGCTCGGGGCGCAGAGGTTTGCTAAATGGGAATGATCCGAATGCTTGATTGGATCTTATTTTTTTATTAAATTATTGATTAACAACTATTTGCATCAAAAAAACAATACATTAGCTTCATGACTGGGCGGTTGAAAGGCACCTGTGAGATCCAGTTGCTTCACGATGTTCGCGAAGGAAATGAGGAGGCATTTGAAACTTTGTTTAACAGCTACAAAGACAAAGTGTATGCCTTCAGCTACAAGATCCTCAAATCCAGGGACCTGGCGGATGATATGGTCATCGAAGTTTTTACAAAGATCTGGGAGCGGCGTGCGAGTATCCAGCCCGGTCCGTCATTCCGGGGTTGGTTGTTCCGGATCACTAAAAACCACATTATTAATTTTCTGAATAAGGCTTCGTTGGATTCGAAGATCAAAGAACAGCTCAGTACCTCTGCCAATTACTACCGGTCTTCTACAGAAGAAGAGGTGATCTACAACGAATACCTTACCATTGCAGAACAGGCCATTAGCCAGATGCCCAAGCAACGAAGGCGGGTTTTCCAGCTCAAAAGTGAGCAGGGCATGACCTATGATCAAATAGCTACGCAACTCGGGATATCCAAAAACACGGTAAAAAGTCACCTGCTAGCCGCCACGGCCCACCTGCGTAATGTGATCAATGTGGACCCTGATGGCTTAGTCATATTGCCTGCGCTGCTCTCCTTCCATTTTTGGATCTAAAAAAAAATTCTTCTTCCACTCACCCTTCCCGGTACCGGGAACTGTATTGTATATGTACTACCCAAATAACCTATGGACCATAAAGCCAGGCTTAAGGAGCTCTTTGAGCGGTTCTTGCAGGATCAGTGTACTCCTGCAGAAGTCGAAGAGCTGTTTTCCATCATCAATAAAGGTCCGGTTTCTGATGAGCTGGATCCCTTTTTGGACGATGTATGGGCAAAGCTGGAAACCTATCCCTCCCTGGAAGGTGTACATAGCCGGCGGCTATTCCAAAAGATAAAAGCGAAAACCGCCGAGAGAAGACCTGTCCGAAAAAGACATAAATGGCTGGTACCGCTTAGGGTGGCCGCTGCCATAGCGCTAATAGCCGCTGTGGCAGGTATTCTCAGTACCCGGGAGGAAGCCCCGGAAAAGATACACTTCATCACAAAAGCTACTGAACCCGGGCAAAGAGCGTCTTACCTGCTGCCAGATGGCTCTAGGGTTACCCTGAATACCGGAAGCTCCATTACTTTCCCCGGGAGATTTAACGAAGGGGTCCGGTCCGTGAAGCTGGTAGGAGAGGCTTTTTTTGAAGTGGCAAGAGACACGGAACATCCTTTTATTATTCAATCTTCGGGAATAAAGACCAGCGTACTAGGCACCTCGTTCAACATACGCGCCTACCAGGGACAAAACATAGAGGTGACCGTGGCTACTGGTAAAGTACAAGTGGAGTCACTGCTTAAATCAGCCTCCGGGGATGACCAGGTGGTCGTATTAACTCCAAATAAACAGGCCGTTTATGACCCCGCACGCAACAGTCTCATCCAAAGCAGTGTGGATATCAACAAATTCATGGCATGGAATGCCAAAGAACTTATCCTGGAGAATACCTCCCTGGTAGACGCCATTTTTATGCTCGAAAAACGATTTGATCAGAAAATAATTCTCAAGAACAGGGAAATGGGCGATTGTATCATTCGGAAGGCCAGGTACGAAAAAGAAAGCCTGGAAACGATCCTAAAGGGATTGCAACTGCTCATAGATTTTAAATACGAGTTCAACGGGTACAACCAATGGACCATTACTGGGAAAGGTTGTGAATAAATAAAAAAGAATGCCTATGAAATAAACTACAGGACAGGTAATTATTCAACCGGTTTTTACCTGGCAAAAACAAAAGACCCTGGGTTGTTGGAGCAACCCAGGGTCCGGTTTTCCCGAACTGCGAATTCGGGAAGGTAATCAAATTATTAATTACACTAATAACAAAAGTATGAAACGAGACTTACTAAAACTATTGATGAACGTATCAAAACATTCGCTTTATATTTTTATCCTTCAGATCCTGCAACTACAATTTGTACTGGCACATGAAACCGCGGGGCAGTACCTCAAAGACGTGAAAGTATCAGTTTCGGTCCATAACGCTTCCCTGGAAGATGTTCTCCATCTTGTAGAGGATCAGACTGATTTTGTATTCACCGCCTTTGGAAAGACCATCAGCAGCGAGTCTACCATTGACCTGGACGAGGGGGAGACTAACCTGCAATACATCCTGGAAAGGCTTTCCGCAAGATTTGACTATAACTTCAAAAGGGTAAACAAAAATATCTATGTGCTGAAGCGCAAAAAAAATGAAAAGATAAAGATTGAAGACGAAGACCAGGTCCGTACGATTAGCGGTACCGTAACGGACGAATCGGGAGGTCCGCTACCGGGTACCAACGTGATCATAAAAGGGACTATCAATGGTACAATCACCGATATGGAGGGCAAGTATGTGCTGGAGGTGCCCGATGATGCTACTGTCCTTGTATTTTCCTTTGTGGGCTACCTTTCAGAAGAGGTGGACATTACAGGCAGGTCGGTGGTGGATGTTAGCCTCACCCCGGACATAACTTCCCTCGAGGAAGTGGTAGTGATCGGCTACGGAACCGTGCAGAAAAAAGACCTTACCGGCGCCGTAGCTTCAGTAGATGTGGACCAGATCGAAAATCAGCCGGCAGTCCGGGTAGACCAGTTGCTGCAGGGCAAAATTGCAGGAGCCCAGATCACTACGGTGAGTGGAGCGCCTTGGGCCAGGAGTACGATCCGTATTCGCGGAGGGAACTCATTGCAGGGCAATAACGAGCCGCTTTGGGTGATAGACGGCTTCATAGCCGGCACGGATTTCGACCTGAATACGATCAATGTCAACGATATTGAGTCTGTCGAAGTGTTGAAAGATGCTACCTCGCTGGCAATTTATGGTACCCGGGGGTCCAACGGGGTCATTCTCGTGACCACTAAAAATGGTTCAGGCCTGGCCAAAGGTAAGCCCCAGGTTACGGTCACGGCCTACAGCAGTGTCCAGAGCTTTGCCAGGAAGATCGATCTTTTAACCGGCCCGGAGCTGGCGGCCTATCAAAACGAGGGTGCCGAACTGAACGAGGCCTCCGTACCCTATGCAGATCTTGACGCTGTTATACATACGGACTGGCAGGACGAAATAGTACAGACAGGAAGGATCGATAATGTCGATTTTTCCTATTCTGGCAATAGCGACAATGCAAATTATTTCCTCGGATTCAATTACTTTGACCAAAAAGGGATTGTCAAAAAATCCGGGCTGACACGGTACCAGGTAAGGGTTAATCTTGACAATCAACTCAGCTCCAAAGTGACAGCGGGTGTCAGGCTCAACCTTAGCCATAATCAAAGGGATAATGTGAGGGTAAACTTCTTCGATGTTACCAAAGAGGCCTTTAACTCATACCCTAAGTTTGACGATGAAGGAAACTTCAACGCTGACGATCCCGTAGGCGGGAGGGTCTTTGATAATCCCTTGGCGGACCTTGCGCTGCGGGAAAACAGCACCACCAATATTCAACTGCTCAGCAACGCTTACGTTCAATATCAGCCGGTAAAAGGTGTCACCTTAAAATCGACATTTGGTGCAAAGCTGAGGTCTTCCAGGCAAGGCATATTGGCCCCGGGCGATCTGCCGCTGCGCGCCTCGGTAAATTCGGGAAGTGCCGTTACCATCAACGAAAATTTTGCCAGGGACCTGCTCAATGAAAACACATTAACCTTCAGGAAAGAATTGAATGAAGATCATTCCCTGGATGGTGTTGTAGGCTTTACCTGGCAAACGATCCAAAATGAGAGCTCCAGGTTAAATACAGAAGGAGACCTTGCTACCATTGATAACATTGAATTGGGAGATATTGAACAACATCGTGTCAATACAGGCTTTAACAAAGCCCAGTTCATCTCCTATTTGGGCAGGGTGAACTATTCCTACAAAGGAAAGTACATTTTAACGCTTGTAGGACGCAGGGATGGTTCTTCCCGGTTTGCGGAAGGCAATAAATACAATTTCTTTCCGTCGGCGGCCGTGGCATGGAGAATGGTCGAAGAGCCGTTCATTGAAAACTTAGGCGTTTTTGATGATTTAAAACTACGTGTGAGTTATGGGCAATCCGGGTCTACGGCCATTGGGTCATACCGGACATTGGCACTGTTAAGCACAGGTTCTGCCAATAATCCCATCCAACCTGTCATTGGCGAAAGCGGGGCCCAGGGGATCGTGGCGAATGGGGTGGTAAAAGGAAGGCCTGCCCAACCAAACCTTGGCTGGGAAACCACCAATCAGCTGGATGTTGGGATGGAAGCCTCTTTTTTCGGTGGCCGGCTTAGCGCTGAAATTGATTATTACAGGAAACGTACCCAAGACCTGCTGATCAACCTCTTTGTGCCGCCTATCACCGGGTTTAGCAGCCGTTTGGAAAACTTCGGGGAAATACAAAACCAGGGGCTGGAGCTTAAACTTGACGCTACCGTCATGGATAAGAATGATTTCCGGTGGGATGCTACGTTGACCATCGCTGGCAACCGCAGCAAGGTGCTCGACATCGGTACGAACATAGGGGCTGGGGATTCCATCCTGTTTCGCGGTAATGATAGTGAACCACAGATAGGTGTGGTGATCGAAGGGCAGCCGGTGGGGCAGTTTTGGGGGGGTACCTACCTGGGAACCATTAAATCCCGGGAAGAACTAAATAACCTGCCTGCCGATGTATTTGTGGAGCAGTTTGCCATTAACAATAATTTACCCGGCTTCCCTTCTTTTTTGGATGCCAATGGAGATGGCGTTTATAACAGTGAGGATTTTGGCGTGATCGGTAATCCTGAACCGGATTTCTACGGGGGCCTCGTCAATAGCTTCTCTTACCGGAATTTCCACCTGGACATCAACCTGCAATTTACCTATGGGAATGACATTTATTATGATTTTACACGTAGGGGATTTTTCGGGGGTACCTCTACGAACGTATTCGGGGAGCTTAGGGACCGGTGGACGGAAGAAAACCCCACGTCCGACATACCAAGGGCGGGTTCTTTCAACACAGGATCTACGTTTTTGCCCAACCAGCGATATGTGTATGACGGTTCCTTCCTCCGGTTGCAGTCCCTTCGGTTCTCCTACGATGTTCCCGTACGTGCCCTTCCGGGGCTCGAAGGTCTGAATGTGTATTTTTTAGGCAATAACCTTGCCCTATGGAGTGATTATATAGGTTATGACCCGGAAGTAAATACCAGTAATACGGATTCCGTTGTACGGGGAACAGACCGCGCCACCTACCCGCGTGCCCGTACCTATACCCTTGGTGTAAACATCAAATTTTAAGAGATCATGAAATCGACATTAAAAACCGGACTCGATTTTATATTAACGAGGATGAGTTTTTAATCAAAGATTCCATGCGACCGCTGAAAATTAATTTAATACACATGAAAAAATACGCTTACATACTCATACTTACACTTTTCTCTGTAGGATGTGATGATTTCCTGGAAGAGGATACACGGGGAATACTAAGCCCTGACGGATTTTATGCAACAGAAGCCCAGGCCAATGCCGGTGTGTTTGGTCTGTACAATATTCTGAAAAACAATAATTTATACGGTAGAAATCTATTTAACTATACCACCTGGGGAACGGATGAGATGACGTGCAGTCGGCGTTTTGGAGCGGCAAACCCTTTACTCGATGCTTCTTTATCCACCTCCGACCTGGGATGGACCGTAGCCACATGGAATAGCCTGAACAGCCTGGTGGTAAATGCCAATTCCGTATTTTCTGGAGTAAACAACTCCAGTATTGATCCCGAAATCAAAAGCAGGATCCTTGCGGAGGCCATTTTTTTGAGGTCAGTGGGCTATTACCACTTGACGCATATGTTCGGTGACGTGGTATATCATAAGGAGGACTTGCCTATTGATGAATTGGCCGAGCTTGGAGAAACTCCAGCCGAAGAAATAGTAGCCGACCTGGTAGCGGATCTCGCAGCTACGGAAGATGATCTGCCCACAAGTTACGAATCATCAGAAGCCATAAGGGCTACCCGCTGGGCGGCTAAAACCCTCCGGATGAAACTACTGCTATGGCAAGGGGCCTGGGCGGAAGCCGAGGCAGTGGGCAAGGATATCATCGATAATTCCGGCCTTACCCTCGAACCGGAGTTTGCCACCCTCTGGGATAACGATGTGGACGGCTTCACCTCTGAAACGATATGGCAGATGATCTACGCTTTTGACCTCGACACCAGTCCTTTGACTGACTTTTACGTTCCCCGCTTGAGAGATGAGCCCGCTAACCAGTCCGACAGGCAGGCATTAGAGACGGCACTGGACGCTAATGGTGACGGTTTCACCGGCTTTGGACTGCTGATCCCTTCCGATCCTTTTATAGCCAGCTTGTCAGCGGATGACACACGCACCCCTGTGAACTTCACACAGGAGTATGAAGGCATATCGTTGAAGTTCCCTTATACTCCTAAATTTCAGAATTTCGACCAGGAAACTTCCCCGAGGTTCAATCATGGAGACAATAGCATCGTTTTTCGGCTGGCGGATATTTACCTGATGCTGGCCGAGGCGCTGAATGAACAAAATCAAAGTGCCGAGGCGCTGACCTATATCAATGTGGTCCGTGCCCGCGCCTACGAGCCTGACCGTCCGGACCTGGTAGGCTTGACCCAGGACGCTGTAAGACAGGAGATCTCCAATGAACGGCGCTGGGAGCTGGCCGGGGAGGGGCACCGGAGATATGACCTCATCCGCTGGGGGACTTACATCGAGACGGTCAGGAATTATGACTACGGGCCTTTGTTTGACCCTTCAGGCATCCAGGACCACCAGGTACTGTTCCCTCTTGATCCGGAGCAGGTAAGGTTGACTCCCGGCCTAGTACAGACCCCAGGGTATCAATAACGGTTTGAGATACATGTTTTTGAAGATAGGATATAAAACACCATTTTTCGGTCTTTCGATCCTGCTGATCGTTTTTTTGGCCGGTTCCTGCAGGTCTTCAGTCGGTTCATATGAGGAGGATAAACCCAATATTATCCTCTTCTATGCCGACGACCTAGGCTGGACGGATCTTAGCCTACAGGGCTCCGATTTTTATGAAACACCAGCCATTGACAGGATTGCCAAGGAAGGGATACGGTTTACCCATGCTTATGCGAATGCGTCCAATTGCGCACCCTCCAGGGCATGCCTGGTGACGGGCTTATATACCCCACGGCATGGTATTTATACGGTGAACAATTCAGACCGGGGTAATCCTAGGAATAGGAAACTGGTCCCGGTCAAAAATACGACGGTACTGGACAGGAAATTCCAAACACTTCCCGAAAGTCTCCGGGAAAACGGGTATGCCACATGCATAGCCGGTAAATGGCACTTATCTCCAGACCCGGTCCCGTATGGTTTCGATGAGAACTTTGGAGGTTATGAGCGTGGGCACCCTAATTCGTATTTCTCACCCTATAATAATCCCGCGCTGACGGATGGCACCCCGGGAGAACACCTGCCGGGTCGCCTGTCTACAGAGGTATCGAACTGGATTAAAAAGAATGCGGATACTCCCTTTTTCGTTTACTTACCGTTCTATTCCGTGCATACGCCTATCCAGGCCCGGCAGGACCTAGTCGATAAGTATGTAGGAAAAACTCCGGGGCAGGTCCATGACCATGTGAAGTATGCAGCCATGATCGAAGCCATGGACCAGGCCGTAGCTAAAATACTTGGGGCAGTTGAAGAACTGGGTCTTTCCGAAAATACAATGGTGATCTTTACTTCTGACAACGGCCCGAATGGTGGTGTTTCGCTGGCCAAGCCGTTAAGAGGAACCAAAGGAATGTATTACGAAGGGGGGATCAGGGTGCCATTCTATGTAAAATGGCCGAAAACCATTTTACCAGCAAGGATAAGCAGCGAACCCATTACCGGGATGGATATATTCCCCACCTTACTGGATGTAATTAAGAACGCGGAACGTCCCGGCCTGGATGGTGAAAGCTTGCTGCCGCTGTTAAAAGGTGCCAAACGTCTCGGTGAACGGGAATTGTACTGGCATTTTCCTGCTTATCTCCAAACGGGAAAAAACAACAGGGCATATCATGAGGCTCATACCCCTGGCTGGCGGGCCACGCCATGCAGCGTCATACGGGACGGAGATTGGAAACTCATAGAATATTTTGAATCGGGTGAGCAGGAGTTGTTCAATCTTAAAAATGATCCCGGGGAGCGAAAAGATTTGAGTGACGTTGAAATCAAAAAAAGAGAAGAGCTGTATGCCAAACTTAGCCGATGGCGAGAAGATACCAACGCGCCCGTGCCCACAGAAATAAACCCTGGTTATACCGGGATTGCTACCCCTGGCTTTAAAGTCGAGCATACCGATAACCTGTAATTTGATAAACCCTAAACAATACAATGAAAAATACATCCATTATCATTCTCATCCTCTCCTTTTTTTGGTCATGTACAGGCGATAGGTTGCCTAATTTGGACCTGGCTTATGAAAATGCAAAGGTTTTTACGGAAGGGGATCAGTTGATCATTTCCACGGGGCAGTTGAAAAGAGTTTATCAGTTAACCGATCATGGGCTGGCGACTATAGGGCTCCTACATACATCATCATCAAATGCTTGGGTAGATACAAGCCCTGCCTTTTGCGACTGGCAAATCGAGGAAAACACCCCGGGCAACCTGCTTTCTCTCCAGGCGCGGGTATCGGACGATGAGAAATTTACCAATAAACACATTTTAGTGGAGGCAGAGTTTGAGTACCCTGCAAAACAGGTGATCATAAAATATACCGCTTGGGTCTATCCCGGCGCCCACGGCCTGAGAACACAGCTCCAGTTAAAGGCCATGCCGGGTTATTCTACACGAGGTGAAAGGTTTGCCACGGGTATCACTGAAACCCTGCGGCTATCCAAAATACCGGGAGGGGTGACCGCATTTGGGCTGATGCAGGGAATTAAGACCAATATGGAAGAGCGCCTGCTGCGAGAAAGCCGATCTGGATTTGCAGATCAGAAAATTGACTGGGCCAGTGGCTTGATCCTCTCCACGGATGACGCAGGAATGATACTCGTCAAAGAGTCCAACAAATCGACGAGTTTGAGGGATGAGGGAGATGTAGCCACAGGTGATTTTGAAATTAAGAATGGAGTCGTCACCCTATCAGGAGCGGGCATGTTCCCCACGGACCTGCAAGAAGACAAATACACCAGCGCATGGGCCAATTGGATCGTGCTTTATGCTGGTGACACTGATCGTGCTAACCTGGCCCTAAAGCAGTTTGACAGGCTCCGATACCCCGTACACCCCGGCCGTGACATGTTTATGATGGCCAATACTTGGGGGAGTGAGGACATGCCTACGGAATGTATTTTTGCCGCCAGGGAAGAAAACGTGCTGAAGGAAATAGAAAGCGTGGCCGACTTGGGAATAGACATCCTCCAGATCGATGAAGGATGGCAAAATAACGAGTGGCTGCCTGCCAGTCATTCCCGTGAGTTTCAACGGATAAAATTTATAAAAAGTGACTATCCCGTTTACCCGGAAGGCTGGGTCAACGTACGTAGAAAGGCAGATTTACTAGGGGTGAAACTGGGCCTCTGGGCGGCATGGACGATCCCTGGGGACAAACTCCGGAGTAATTACGATAGTGGCAACTTTGCTTCCTTCAAACTTGATTTTGCCAATCTTAATTCCGCCGAAAAGCGGGATAATCTCATGAACAAGGCCAGGGACCTCATTAAATATTCTAACTATAACACCATTGTTAACTGGGATGTGACCGAGATAGCGCCCCGGGCCGGGTATTTTTACGGCCGGGAATATGGAAACATCTACCTGGAAAACCGCAAGATCAATACCGCACGCGAAAATGTAATGTACGTTCCCTACATGGTGCTGCGTGATGCATGGCTACTGTCCAAGTATGTGAATCTTAATAAATTCCAGGTCACTGTTCAGAACATAGATATGGCCGGTGATAGAACCAAAACAGATGCCCACCTTCATAACCATCCCTATGTGGTAGCCATTGCGCTGATGAGCAGTCCTATCTTCTTCCAGGAAACGCATTATTACACCAAGGAAGCACGGGAGCAGATCAAACCGTTGCTGGCCACCTACAAAAAGCACCGGGAAGAGATGTACCGGGGATATGTTTTCCCGATCGGGGACGAACCTAATAACAGCAGTTGGACGGGGTTTCAAAACCATCATGTGGAAAATAACACGGGTTACCTGCTAATTTTTAGGGAATTGAATAACAACGAGGCATCGAAAGAGATTGCACTTAAGTATATAAAAGATGCTGGACTAAAACTGACCAACCTTATGACCAACGAGACAAGGAGGGTTAAGATGAATGGAGATCTTGTCAAGTTTGATATAGACCAACCGGCCGGCTACAGGTTCTACAGGTATGAAATTTTGGACTGATACGACCTTACTCGCCGTGGCCTGGCTGCTGACGATCTGTATTTCTTTTACTGCCTGCGCCCGGGAGGAGAAAAAACCGAATATTGTTTTTTTCCTGGTGGATGACTTGGGATGGACTGATACCGGCTGCTATGGCAGTAGTTATTATGATACCCCCCATATTGATCAATTGGCTAAGGAAGGTATGAAGTTCACGTCGGCGTATATGATGCCAACTTGCTCGCCTTCAAGAGCCAGCCTTATGACAGGCAAATATCCACCCCGGACAGGGATCTATACCGTCGATGCATACGCCGGTACTCCCTTGAAAATGCAAAAGGTAAAGGGTATACGATCAAAACGTTTTATTTCCGCGGACGAGGTAACCCTTGCTGAAGTATTGAAGGAAGCAGGGTATGCCACAGGCCATTTCGGAAAGTGGCATTTGGGAAATGATTCGTTGACAGGTCCATTAGGGCAGGGGTTTGATGCCAACATGGGCGGTGACGCTACTGGAAGTCCCAAAAGCTTTTTCAGCCCTTTCGGTAACATTAAACACATGGCGCCGGCTAAAGAGGGAGAATACCTCACGGAAATCCTGGCCGACGGCGCATGCAGGTTTATCGAGGAAAATAAGAACACCCCTTTTTTCCTGTATTTTCCATTTTACCAGGTGCATGTGCCCTTGCACGCCAAAAAGGAATGGGTGGAAAAATATAAGGGCAAAAAAAAACATGGGGAGCAAGGTGTTCCTGCTTACGGTGCCATGGTCAGTTATATGGATCATAGTATTGGCCGGGTTCTTGATCAATTGGAGAAGTATAACCTATTGGATAATACCATAATAATCTTTACCTCTGACAACGGGGGGCAGATCGTGGCCACGTCAAATTCCCCGCTGAGAGGGCAAAAAGGGAACCTTACCGAAGGGGGCATCCGGGTGCCGCTCATTGTGAAATGGCCGGGTGTGGTACGGCCCGGTTCCATTGAAGATACACCTGTAACTGTGGTTGATCATTACCCTACCCTTGTCGAGATGGCCGGTACAGGTATCCCGGAAAACACGGCAGTAGATGGAGTGAGCCTTGTTCCTTTACTTCAGGCTAGGGGAAAACTAAAGCGCGATGCTATTTATTGGCATTTAACGTCCTACAATGGTAACGGGCGCACTAACGCCCTGTTATGGCAATATCCCGGTGGCGCTATTCGCAAGGGAGACTGGAAACTCATTGAAAATTTTGAGGAGGGTTCCCTACGGCTTTACAATCTAAAAGAGGACATAGGCGAGAGTAAAGACTTACACGATCAATACCCGGAAAAAGCGGGAGCTCTGCTGGCAGAGCTCAGGCAATGGCGCAAAAATACCGGTGCGCCTGTTCCGAAGGAGACAAACCCACACTTTGAGGCAGGTTCGCGCGATTGGATAGTAAGAGCCAATAAGAGCAGGGATGTAAAAGAAACGGAGCGCCTTACCTTGGTAAGGTGATTTAACTAATCGCAGCATATAAAATGAAATACTTCGTATTGTTCTTACCTCTTGTCTTACTGCTGGTACTCCCGGTTTCCAGCCAACCGGTGAAGCATCAAAATAGGGTAAAACCCAATATCATTTTTATCCTGGTAGATGATTTTGGCTGGAACCAGCTGGGCTGTTACGGTAGTGAAATTGTGAACACGCCAAACCTGGACAAACTGGCGAGAGATGGAGCAAAGTTCACCAGTGCCTACGCCATGCCGCAGTGTTCGCCTACAAGAGCGGCATTTTTATCCGGTAAGTACCCCGCCCGTTCCGGTATGACCAAAGTAATTAACAACCGGTTTTGGGGAAAAGCTCCCATGCTCACCCCGAAAGTGAGAAAAAAGCTACCGGCGGAGTGGTACAACCTGGCCAAAATGCTCAAAAAAGCTGGCTACACTACCGGGATCAGTGGTAAGTGGCATGTAGCCGATAATTATCCACTGGCCCCGATCAAGGAGAAAAAAGGTATGGCATATTTTAATGCCTACGGTTTTGACTGGGCCGGGGAAGCGGCAGAAGCGAAGGCTAAAGGTGACAAGGCCGTCATGGATATCACGATCGAGGTGATGGATTTTATAGAACAGAACAAAGACAATCCTTTTTTCGCTTTTGTTTCTCACTTTACCACACATTCCCCGTTAGCAGCGCCGGATACGCTGGTGGAAAAATATGTAAAAAAAGGATATGCCCGCATGACGGATAAATGGGGCATAGTTTCTGAAAGACCCACCGCCGACATACTGGCCATGACAGGACATTTGGATCATTCAATAGGCCTCCTTGTTGAAAAAATTGAAAGTCTCGGTTTAACTGAAAATACCCTGGTAGCGGTAATGGGTGATAACGGGGCTTTGGGCAGGTTTTGGGACCACACGCCTTTACGTGAGTCCAAAGGCTCACTGTACGAAGGGGGTATCCGGGTGCCGCTGGTCATAAAATGGCCAAAAATGATCGAAACTGGTATGGAAATTACGACACCCGTTCACATCATAGATATGTATCCTACGTTTGCTGAAATAGCTGGGACAGGAGTCCCAAGAAGCTATAAAATCGATGGAGAAAGTCTTTCTCCCTTGCTAAGCGGTGAGGGGAAATTTGACCGGGAGGTACTCTATTTCCACCATCCGCATTATGTGCCCATGTACGGAAAAACACCGGGCAGCATCGTTAGAAAAGGTGACTATAAGCTGATCTACTATTTTGGGGATTACCTGGACACTCAAGGCCTGCAAGCAGAACATCGCAAGCTGTACGGCCGGCTTGAGCTGGGGGAAAAAATTGAATTGTTCAATCTAAGAGAAGACATCGGTGAGAAAACAGATATCTCCCGGGAGAGGCCGGGGAAGGTGAAAGAACTAATGTCTTTGCTCAGGGACTGGTGGGATGAAACCAACGCGTCCCTTCCCATAGTAAACCCGGATTATGACCCGGGTAATCCTTTTGCCGAAAGCAGTAATAAAGAACGATAGGTTCCTGCAGATGTTAAAAACTAGTCAAAGGAGTAGAAAAATCAGTAGGGCAAGAATACTTCTGCTCGTGGGTGCTCTTTTGTGCCCTGGGTACTTTTTAGCCCAGCAGGAAAGCAAGCCCAATATTGTGCTCATCATAGTGGATGATCTCGGTTGGACAGACACGGGTTTCAACGGCAGCCAGTATTATGAAACTCCCCACATGGATCAGCTGGCCCTGGAAGGAGCCAATTTCACGCAAGCCTATGCCGCCAGTGCGGTATGTTCGCCTACGCGGGCGTCGATCGTTACGGGGAAATATCCCGCTAGGTTGCAGCTTACTACCCACATCCCATCGATGGCAAAAGGCTGGGATATGGGGATCCCACCAGGGAATGCCGAGCTTACCCTAAACCACCCAGCGAGCCGAAAGCAAAGTGGTATTCCTAACAGGAATCACCTGCCCTTGGAGGAGGTCACTATCGCGGAAATACTAAAAGAGGCAGGCTATTTTACAGGCTACATCGGGAAATGGCACCTGGGACATGACCCCTACCATCCTATCCACCAGGGATTCGACTGGCAGGCAGGCGTAAGTAATTGGGGGCAGCCCATGAGCTATTACAGCCCGTACCAGCGCAATGTAAAGGGGGTTATTCATCGGATCGAAAGCCTCCGGCAGGGGCTACAGGATGGAGAGTACCTCACCGATAGGTTGGGCCGGGAGGCCGTGGGTTTTATCCGGCGAAACCGGCAAAAACCTTTCTTTCTCCAGCTGGCATTTTATTCTGTGCATACCCCCATTCAGCCCCCAAGAGACAAAGTGGCATATTTCGAGCAAAAAGAAAAAACTGGAAACCATCAAAACTCGGCCTATGCTGCCATGATCTACAAGGTGGATGAAAACATAGGAAGGGTAATGAATACATTAAAGGAACTCGGGCTTGAAGAAAATACCATCGTGGTACTGTACAGCGATAACGGGGGGCTATTACGGGTCACGTCCAACGAACCCCTAAGAAAAGGCAAGGGATATGCGTACGAAGGGGGTATCCGGGTGCCGCTGGTCATAAAATTCCCGCGAAGGATAAAAGAAGGCCAGGCCATAGATATTCCGGTAACGAGTGTAGACTTCCTGCCTACATTTTGTGAGGCTGCGGGTATAAAGACGGGGCCTCGGCAAGTAGATGGAAAAAGTTTATGGCCTGTTTTAGCAAACAGGAAGACAAGGTTCGAGAGAAGCTTGTATTGGCATTTCCCGCATTACCGGGGGGACGACATCGTACCGTATAGCATCATTCGCCATGGAGAATGGAAACTCATAAAAAGATATGAAGGGAAAGAGTTTGAGTTATTTAACCTGCGGGAGGATGCGCCGGAGAAAGTGGACCTGGCGGTAGAAATGCCTATGAAGGTAAAAGAGCTGGATGCAAAACTAGAAAAGTGGATCAAAAATACAGGAGCGGGGATTCCAAAGCCTTCCATTAATAAAGATTAACCCTGGAGAGTCAAAATGAAGAAAGACATGTCAAACCATTATTTTATTGGACCGATAGCCTGCAGGCTCGCCATACTTTTACTTGCCCTCGTGTGTATGAACGCTTGTGGAGCTTCCTCACAGTCAGCAAAGCCAGGGAACGAGCGGCCTAATATCATTTTTATCCTTGCAGATGACCTGGGATACGGTGAACTGGGTGCTTATGGCCAGCAAGTAATTCAAACCCCTAATATTGACCGGCTGGCACGGGAGGGAAAGAAATTCACCAATTTCTATGCCGGTGGTCCCGTCTGCGGCCCATCCCGCGCTTGTTTAATGACGGGTTTGCACCAAGGACATGGTTTTATAAAAGATAATCCCGGGGGAAAACCGGAAAAAGAGACCTTGCGACCACGGGACCTGGTCTTTCCCGAAAAACTTAAAGAGGCGGGGTATTACAACGCTTGTATCGGCAAATGGGGATTGGGACCAAAAGGCAGTACCGGCTACCCGCTGGAAAAGGGGTTTGATTATTTTGTGGGATATGATACTCACGTGGCAGCACACAACTATTATCCGGCAAAGCTTTGTAGCAATGAGGGGTGGATGGAACTGGAGCCCGGCACCTATAGTCATAATGTATTCACGCAGGAGGCCCTCGATTTTTTGAAAAAGGACCACCATTCTCCATTCTTCCTCTACCTGGCCTACACGATCCCACATAGTCCTCATAATCCTCCATCTATGTGGCCTTATGAGCAAAAGGACTGGCCGGAAAGGGCGAAAAAATATGCTGCTATGATCACCCTCATGGACACCGATATAGGCAAGATCATCGCAGCCTTAGGGGAACATGGTCACAGTAAAAATACAATGGTAATATTCACCAGTGACAATGGCGCTGATGTACAGGTTGGGAAGCTCACCCGGGAATGGCATGATCTTTTTAACAATAATGGGGGACTTAGAAGTGGAAAAAGAAGCGTTTATGACGGGGGGATCCGCGTGCCTTTTATTGCTTGGTGGCCGGGCTATATTGGACCCGGCACCGTAGATGAAATATTGGCCTTCCAAGATATTATGCCAACGATGATGGAACTGGCAGGCCTAAAAGACCCGGTAAAAACAAGTGGAATATCCATTGCCCCCTTGTTATTTGACACAGGTGATAAGTTTGACGGGCATCGTATGCTCTATTGGGAGTTTATATGGCAGGGCAGGAGTGGAGGAGGTCAACAAGCCGCTTTGGATACACGTACCGGGTATAAAGCGGTAAGGTTTGGGAGTAAGGGGGAACCAAAACTATACAACATTTTTGAAGATCCTACGGAATCTATGCGCATTTACGGCAGCCAGGAAAAACAGCGGTTGGCATTGCAAAATTACCTTGATACCGTACGGACTAGCAGCGAGTTTTGGCCGATGCCCGAATACGGCTGGTTCCAGCGTACACCCTGGGAACCGATGGATTGATCAAAAGGGCAAAAATATGGCTGCTAACAATGGTGGATGAATATATAAACCGGGAATTTTAACGAGTCCCCACTTCGTGGGATATACCCTGCTAGCTGCTGACGGCTAAAACATTTCTAAAAATGCCTTACCCAAAGGAGAGATCTCATAGCCCGGGTTATGACTTATGGTTAGACCTAGGTTTTTGAGCTTGCGAATGTTGATTTTTAGCCAGTCTTTTTCTTTGGATAGAAGAACCGCGAGGTCTGCCGCTTTCAACTTTGGATTTTGCCGGATACTTTCTAACACTTCTCGTGTCCAAGCCCCTGTTTTGCTGTATTGATCGAGCCGTTCTAGTTTCTTTTTAAGTTGGTGAAACTCTTCATTTGTAAGTTCCTCTTTACTTCTTAGCTCAACCCTTGGATCGGGAGAATGATAGGCCAACCCGATCTTGTAGATACTGCCCTCGTTTACTTTTTGAAGCAACCGGAGTAGTTGGTCTAAAGAATTGAACCCGGCCATTTGGGCCTCTAATGCTGAAATGGAGGCAATATCAACCTCTTCAATGGCACCAATTTCTATTTGTCCGATAGCTGTTTTCAGGAGACTTCCTCTTTTTACAGTAGGCTTTTTCCACTTACGAAATGCAAGTGTGATATCACCTGTCTTTATTCCTGCTAAGTGTTGCTGCTTAAATAACATTTATTGTAAAATCTAGCCTGCTCCATAAGGTTCATTGTGTTAAGTTAAATAAATTGGGTCTTTTCGTAGAGTTGTTTTTTAACCTAGGGAAAGCCGTGGGATCGTGTAAAGATTTTAGAAGGAAAGAATTCTACCAGTAGGAGGGAGAGATTGGAATCCCTTTTTGGCTGTAGAAGCAAAGCAGTGCAACCCCTTTGATCTAACAATGTTCGCTTTATGCGAACTTGTTGATTAGCTTTGATGTATATACGATGAAAGTACACCTGGTCAAATGGAAATCCATTGAAAATTTTATTGTTGACAATGCACGATCTAAAGCTTCGTTTGAAAGATTTAAAACAGCTGCTAAAGGAGCAAATTGGGAGTCGGCTAATGACCTCTAGGACACCTTTGGCTCTGCAGATCTGATAAATAATGACTGGGTTGCATTGAATATTGGAGGTAATAACTACAGGTTAATATGCTCTTATTGATTTGGTCCTAATATGATACATCTCTATGTTAAATGGATCGGACACACGCAGCTTATACGAAGCTCTGCAAGCAAAATTTACAGTATACAGTAGACGATTTTAGTTAGTGAAAGAATTATGAAGGCATATACGATCATACGATCTGAAGACCAGTACATGAATTCTACTTTTCCAGATTTAAGTTATTGATCATTAGGTTTATGACCTCAATCCTTTTACTCCCCGGAAAGAAAGGAATGGCCATTAACATTCCCCTGGAAGTCGATCCAAAACCCATACCTAAGAATGTCATTCCTCACTTTCCAACATCGTCATTCCTTGCCGCCTGTGCGTTGGACTAGGCGTGACAAGGAATCTGCGAAGTCGTGGAACGAAAACCCAGTACACTCGAAAAAAGGTTTACGTTCAGCGACACAGCAGATTCCTGCTCTCACGCATCGCTCACCCTTCAAGGCTGGCAGGAATGACGATAAAGAAGGTTTTTTTCGTTTTTGATAAGGATATCCAACGGGCTCTCTTATCTTTTAACCCCTGTTTATTAAATAATTGAATGTGACAAAGTAGAACTAGTTCTACTTTTCCAAGTTTAAGTTATTGATCATTAGGTTTATGACCTCAATTCTTTTACTCCCCGGAAAGAAAGGAATGGCCCTTAACATTCCCCTGGAAGTCGATCCAAAACCCATACCTAAGAATGTCATTCCTCACTTTCCAACATCGTTATTTCTTGCCGCCTGTGCGTTAGGCTAGGCGTAACAAGCCCCATTGGGATTCCTTTGGAAGAATCTGCGAAGTCGTGGAACGAAAACCCAGTACACTCAAAAAGGTTCAACCACAAAGCAGATTCCTGTTCTCGCGCTGCCTCTCACATGGGGCAGACAGGAATGACGTTAAAAAAGACATTTTTGTTTTTGTTAGGGATAACTAACCGACTTCTTTATCATTTAATCCCTAGTTATTAGACGATTGAACATAAAAAAGTGCTACAGGTGTCGTCTTACAAATTAGTTAATGGGTAAGGTATGTGATGAATTATATTTGCGGCTCTCGATCAGTCGGCAACAGGCAAAGGGCAGTTGGCAAAATAGCAGGTTACCGCTTGTTCATTACCGACTGCCGACTTTTAACTCAAAGGACCTGTTATCCAACTCCAAGTTGATAAAAATACATACCAATTGCTAAGAGCGACCATCTGCCAGGTCGATCATAAGATGATCTTGATCTCAGCAAAGATAGTACTTACAGGATGAATAGGGTACGTTCAGCAATGGGGACAGAATAAGGTTACATCCCGTTCTCACCTTGAGAATAGTACGTTATTTGAGTGTTGCCTACACGGGGCTCAGCCTTTAGCAACTTGGGGCTTATCATGACTCATCCCATGCTTTTTGATGCCTGTCCTTTGCTTTTGTCCAAAGAACTTTATCAAAGGCATGGAACCGGTTCCCCAAGAAAAGAACAACCCTGAGAGGAAAAAAAGGATCGGTATAGTGAAGGTTTCTAACATTTCCAATAAAAAGGTCTTAAGGCTAGTAAGACAGCAAAAAAACAAGAGCGGATCTACCGGGCACCTTTTGGTACAGCAGACAGTCGTATTACTTTATAGAAGGCCCTTCCAATATTCTAGGGAGTGCCAGGTGTCAAGTAGTATCCGCTTCATGTTCATGGGTTATTATAAATTAGACTAAATTGAGTACAGGTACGTTAGAGTGTCTGACGAGGTCCTTGACCAGGCGGCCCTCGGAACTCAAGTTATTGCTTCCATGGTCTCTTAAGAGTACGGTAAGCAGGTCTATTTTCTTTTCACGGATAAAATCCATGATGGCCTGCTCGATGTCTTCACTGGTAATACACACATATTCATGATTCACATAGTCAAGATAATATTCAAGCGAGGCTTCTGCATGGTCTTGCACATTGTTATCACGATTAATATGCAGCAGATAAACTTTAGCTTTCATGGCCTGCGAGAGCTCCAGTAAGGGTTTCAATACCGTGGAGTCTTTGATGTCCTTGAAATCATTCGCATAGGCGATCCTCTTGATCTTGGTCTCGTGGTAGTTATCAGGGATAAGCATGACAGGACAGTTCGAAAGCTTTATCAATGCCTTTGAAAGCTTGGAGCCGCTGGCGCCTCGCGTGCCCATAACCAATAGATCAGGCATTTCGGTATTGATCGTAGTTTGGATCTCGTCTAATAGGTTCCCGGGGAATATTTCGAAATTATATTTCACGCCGGCGGGTATCAGCTTGTTGTTCTCTAAAGCTGTAAAGGCGGTCTTAATGTCGTCTAACTTCTCGTTTTCCTCTTTCACATGGATAAGGTGGAGATCGGCCCTGATATCTCCAAATACGTCGGATACGAAATCGATGGCATTTTCAGATGCACCGGATAAGTCGATGGGTATGAGGATCTTTTTCATTATCGTAAGGTTGACTTTATCATAACTATCTAATGATACTAAGGTATAACGCATCGGCATGATACACCGAAGCTATTGTCAGAGGTTAATATGATTAATGTCATGGATTTGGCTTTCGCCCCGAATCCAAACGTTTGCAGTAAAACAGGAGTAAGAATATCGAGTGTATTTTATGCTTACGATCTTATCGGACGGGAGTCTTTCTTACCTTTGCAATAGCAGGAATTACGCTGGTTCAAAAGATAGGATACAGTGGACCAGGCTAATAGAGAGGGTTGTGAGTTCGCCTGTTTTTTTGCATATTAACTGTTTATAAAAGAAGTAGAAAGAAGCCTGTGAGTCAATTTATAATCACCGATGAAGCCGCTAGTGGGAAGATCAGCCGGGAAAACCTACTGACGAATGAAGATCTCAACAAGATAGAAAGTGCCGCCGACCTGCGGCAGATGTTAAAAGAGCGTGCCCGCGACACGTCGAAGATAGAATTTGCCATTG
Source organism: Fulvivirga sp. (assembly GCA_028280565.1). Lineage (GTDB taxonomy): Bacteria > Bacteroidota > Bacteroidia > Cytophagales > Cyclobacteriaceae > Fulvivirga. The sequence continues at coordinate 14,180 of JANQLQ010000137.1, read as the reverse complement.
ATTATGAAAAGCAACTACGAAAATTGCAGATCGAGTTGGTCAAATTGCAAACACATATCATCAAAAACCAATTGCGGGTGGCTGTGATCTTTGAAGGCAGGGACGCGGCAGGCAAAGGAGGGTCCATTAAGCGTTTTATCGAACATCTGAACCCGCGAGCCATGCGGGTGGTGGCATTGACCAAACCCACGGACCGGGAGAGAGGGCAATGGTATTTTCGACGGTATATCAGGGTGCTGCCCAATGCCGGGGAGATCGTTTTCTTTGATCGTAGCTGGTATAACCGGGCCGTGGTAGAGCCGGTGATGGGGTTTTGTAACGATGAAGAGTACCAGCAATTTATGCGGCAAGTCCCGGAGTTTGAGCATATGTTGTTTGAATCAGGAGTACATATGACCAAGTTTTGGTTCTCTATTGACAAAATGGAGCAAGCCCGGAGGTTTGCCGCCCGGCGGAGCAATCCATTGAAGCGCTGGAAGCTAAGCCCGGTGGATGAAAAAGGGCAGGAGCTTTGGGATAAGTATACTTACTACAAAGAGCAAATGTTCAGCAGGACCCATACTTCTTACAGTCCTTGGATCATCGTTAAGACCAACGTGAAAAAAGAAGCGCGGTTGGAGAGCATACGCCACCTGCTTTCGTCTTTCGAATATGAAGGCAAAGACGAAGCTACGACCCGGGTATTGCCGGATCCCAATGTCATAATGAGATTTCATAGATCAATTTACAGTACATAGCCAACATGTCAGAGCATAATTTTACATCACGAGAACTATCCCTGTTGAATTCAAACCGGGCGCTAAAGCTGATGTTGGAGGACGAAAACAACTTTCAGCCCGAGCGTGCCTTGCGTTACGTGCGGTATCAATACCAGTTGGAGAAACACCAGGTAGAATTGATCAAGCTCCAGAATTGGGTGACTACAAACAAAAAACGTGTTTGTGTCCTTTTTGAAGGGAGGGATGCTGCCGGTAAGGGGGGAGCTATCCGGAGGATCACGCATCATTTGAATCCACGTTTGTATCGAGTCCATGCATTGCCAAAGCCCACGGAAGAGGAAAAGGGGCAGTGGTACTTCCAGCGCTACATCAGCCACCTGCCAGACCCGGGTGAAATGGTCTTTTTTGACCGTAGCTGGTACAATCGTGCCGTGGTAGAACCAGTGAACGGTTTTTGTACACCGGAAGAATATCGTCGCTTCATGAATGAGGTCAACTATTTCGAATCCATGATCACCAATGATGGGATCATCCTGATCAAACTTTACTTTTCCATCACTAAAGACGAACAGGCACGCAGGTTTGAAGATATACGGACCAATCCCCTGAAGCGTTGGAAGCTAACCCCGGTTGATGAAAGGGCCCAAGAATTATGGAATATCTACACCTTGTATAAAGAGAAAATGTTCCAGGATACCGATACGGAAAGGAATCCCTGGATCATCATTAAAGGCAACCGCAAGACACGAGCTCGGCTAGAGGCGATCAAGCAGATCTTAAGAATAATACCTTATAACGAACCATCATAAAGTCTAAGCTGCCAAAATTTAAACGTTTTAATCCTCAACTCGGCATAAGAACAAAGTAAGATGAAGTGAAGCGACATACCGTCTTTTACGCCAAGTGCGCAAAGATACTCTTGCAAAGGTCGCGCAAAACCTTCATTGCGCGCTTTGTGCCTCTTATGTCGCTTTGCGTGACCGGCCTGGCTTGATTGTAGAGCACTGAAATATTTCTAATCCCGGGCTAGGGTTTTTAGTTTTTCGACTTCACGGGCAGGAGCAGGTAACGGGACTACAGCATTAAAAAATAAAAGGGATGCAACGATCCATGAACAGCTCCAGGCATCGTTTCACCCCTGTTTTTGCAACAAAGCTTGGTCCATTACCCCTTATCCTTACCTAAGCAAGTCTTGTTGCCATCGTATAGTTTAACTCAAATTACTTCAATAAAAACCCGATCTTTAACCGGGCCGATGCCGCTATGGGCGTATCATTATCCCCCGCCACAAAGCCAAAATGCGAAGCCCTGAAATCAAAAAAGTCGTTAGCGTCACTGTTGCCTTGGTTGCTAAACCCATATCCAATGCCCACAGAATAATCAATCAGGAATGCATTGTCATAAACGATCTGTTTTCCGAAATTGAGCAATAATGCCCCGGCGATGATATTCCTATCATTGGTTTCATCACGGCCACTAAGGAAATTAAAATTGTCTTGCTCATTTTGATATACCGAGAACAAAAGTTGCGGCTTGATGTACGATCCTTTAAGAATATGTGAATACTTCATCCGGGAACTGTAAAAATCCGGTGTGCGAATGAACTTGTAACCGGAGGATGCATAAAAGCCGGTACTGGTATTGTAAGGGTCAGTATCAAATCCAAGCCCGATGATCCCAAGTTCGGCCTCAAAACTCCTGCCGGGTTTTATGCTCTTTTCATAGGCAAAAGCTAAGTGCTCGACAAGAGGGGAAAGAAAATGAAGCTTAAGTGCATGCTGCTTATTTTCAGTATACAAGCTAGGATCATTTAATGGGTCTTTGAACTCAATTTCACGACCGCTGCTCAAAACTACTTTGGCCACCTCGCTAACTGCGATAGAGATCATAGGCGAGTTGCGCATCTCTTCTTTCGATAGATAATACTTGATCTCTTCAATCCCTATTTCGGTAATGATACAATCGATCACGGTTTTGTCCCTTTTGTGGATCTTATCCTGTGCAAACGACGAGATAGAAAAGAGAAGAAGGAGTAAAGCCAAGTTTATTTTTTTCATCGGGCAGACAATTTGAAGACAAGATAGACAAAATTACAATGAGATGATAACAAAATGATTGCAGCTTTCCATGGGGGAACTATTGGTTCTATCGGAAATAGGAAATTCCATGGAACGTCCGGCAGGCGTTGGAAACGGGGTTAGGAATGACCGATTTCACGGGATGAGATCAAAGGTTAGGCTCATAAGCCCAATATTTAGCTTTATTTGCCCATGGGCAGGTTCGTTTTCCCGTGGAATAACTGCTCTATGCCCAAGTACTCTAATAAAGTCGGTTTTACTTAATAATCGGCATAGGCATTCTGCTTCAATTTCTGGACATGATAAGCGTCGATATCAGCGACAGCTCGAAGGTTAAGCTTATGAAAAAGGCCGTATTTCTCTGCTGTTTCTACCAAATCCTTGTCTTTAGAGGCTAATACTACGTAATAGAACTGTACCAATACCTCTTGTTCCGTGAAGTGGGACCTTAATATATTAAAGTAAAAGGAAGGGTCATGGCTTTTAGAACGGATCAATAAAACGAGGGTACGGTAGTTTTCCAGGTAGTGCTGGAAGGTGTTTTTATACCCTTCGTAGACCGTCTTAAAGCACATTTCAAATGACTCGTCATCCGGGGATACGTTCCCGCTGTCTTGTTTTCTCCGTTGCTTGAGCTCGCCTACTTCTTTCTTAAAATCCATGTAAAGCGCATCAAAGGGGTTAGCACTCTTTCCATTAGGACTTAAACTTAGCCCACGTATAGAATTGGCCGCGTTAATATGGAAATTCAACAATTGGAAAAAGGTATTTTCAAACTGCTGGATAGCGATGGTAGCAGACTGATGTTCCATGATCTTCCGGCTCTCCTTTAATTCTTCACGTTGGAGTACCAGCTCCCGTTTTTGATAGATCAGTGCCAAAAAGAAGAGTATTACCCCTGCCAACGCCCAAATGGACCCTACGGTGCCGCCTAAAAACTCACCGGCCACGCCCAGCGCTTCTACATTTTCCCAAAATGCAGGGTTCTTTTTAGATAAAGAGTAAAAAAAGAGATAAGCCACGCTGATACCCGCAGCAATCGCCACAATCGCGCATATCGCCAGCAGATTAGCCACTAAGACACTGAAATTAAGACGTGGTGATCTCATAATCTTAAAATTGGCGGAACAAATACAAAGTTGCAATATATGTTTTAGTTTCTTCTTTGTTGTTTACTGTTTCTTGTTTTTGTTGAGGAATTAGGGAAAAGTACCCGGCCCAGGGCCGAGGTGACGGTTAAATTATTTTTCGGTTTCATTCTTAAATTCGGCAGTAGGCAATGAACAAGTGGCAACCTGTTATTTTGCCAACTACCCTTTGCCTATTGCTGACTGATCGCGAGTCGCAAATATAATTCTTTGTATATCCTGCTCGTCAATCAACGTATGACGGAACACAAGCCTTTTATTATTTTGATAATCAACAGGCTTTACAGAACTTAAGGTGTAGGTACCAGGGGGTTATGGCAAAAAAATCACAACATGTGCAGGTAGGTAAAAGAAGGTTGGAGATCTCTAACCTGTCTAAACTGCTTTATCCCGACGACGAAATCAGCAAGGCGGAGGTGATCCATTATTATTTAACAGTTGCGCCTACCATATTGGCTCATTTAAAGGGGCGTCCCTTGTCGTTGGTTCGTTTTCCGGGAGGGATCTATGATGAAAAGTTCTTTCAAAAAAACCGGCCGGAATGGGCCCCGGACTGGTTGGAGTATGTGACGCTGGGTAGCGAAGATAAAAAAGACTACATCTTGGCCACCGAAGAGGCGTCATTAGCATGGCTGGCGAACTTGGCCTGCCTGGAATTGCATCAAATGCATGCCAAAGGCCCTCACTTTGATCGGCCCAATTATATTGTTTACGATATCGATCCGCCCGAAGGCTACGATTTTAAAAAGGTGGTCAAGATCGCTACCCACTTGAAAGAACACATTGAAAGGTATGGTTACACCACCTTCGTGAAGACTACCGGTGGTAAAGGAGTGCACCTTCTCACCCCCATTTTGCCCCAATGGTCCTTTGAAGAGGCTTTTAAAGCGGCCCAAGAGATCGCCCGTCCATTTGTAGAAGGTGTGGCAGAGGCTACATTGCATATCAAGAAAGAAGCGCGTAAGGGTCGTGTACTGATCGATATTTATCGTAACAGGAGCGGGCAAACCATCATTGGTGCCTATAGCTTGCGTGGTAATCCCGGGGCTCCCGTTTCCACCCCTCTGACATGGCAAGAGTTAAGCCAATTGGAGGACCCCAAGGCTTTTCATGCCAGGAACGTACCGCAAAAGGTACTGCAAGAAGGCGATGCCTGGGATGCATTTGCTTCCTATGCCGTTCCTTTGCATACGAAGGAAACCCAAAAATCCCGGGCAAAACGCTTGAAGGCAAGCCTGCATCGTAAGACCCCCGACCAACTGGAGCAATACAGCAAAAAACGCGATTTTACGAAAACCCCGGAACCCCAGGGACTTTTCGAAGGAGGGGACAACAGTGGTTTTGTCGTGCATAGGCATCACGCTTCTCATTTACATTATGACCTACGATTGGAACAGGACGGGGTATTAAGATCTTGGGCGGTGCCCAGGGGACTGCCTCCCAGGCCCGGCGTAAAACGACTTGCAGTGGCCACCGAAGACCACCCTATGAAATATATTACGTTTGAAGGGGAGATCCCAAAAGGACAGTATGGCGGGGGCATGATGTGGATCTATGCCAACGGAAAATACGAGATCACCAAGGAAAAAAAGGACGGTTTCTATTTCACATTAAGCAGCAAAGAGATCCGTGCCGAATACAGGATGCATCTTATGAAGGACAACGAGTGGCTTTTAGAACGTGTAGATAGCCCGCAAGTAGATTGGGTGACCGATGAGATCCAACCCATGTTGGCCGAGATTTCCGAACAGGTCCCGGCAGGTGAAGAGTACATTTACGAAATGAAGTGGGATGGAATACGTGCTTTGGTAGCTTTGGACGAGGGGGAATTGAACATCTGGAGTCGAAAGCATAAGTCGCTCAATCGTCAATTCCCCGAGCTTATGATCCCAAAAGAAGCTTTTCGTGTAAATTCTGCCCTTTTCGATGCAGAGATCGTATGTTTTGACCCGGGGGGGAAACCGGATTTTAAAACCGTGATCCACCGGATGCAGCGTACTGGCGATATGGAAATCGAAAGGGCCACCCAAAAGTATCCTGCATTTTGTTACCTATTTGATTGTTTGTACCTCGATGGCCGGTCTTTGGTCAATGAACCTCTGATGAGAAGAAGGGCGTGGATCAGCGATTCCCTAAAGCACGGCACTGCTTACCGCATGAGCGAGGGAGTAGAGGACGGACCGGAGTTTTTTGAAGCGGTAAAAAAAATGGGGTTGGAAGGGATCATGGCCAAAGATAGGAACAGCAGGTATCTCCCCGGGAAAAGAAGTACAAACTGGCTGAAAGTGAAAGTGCGCCATACTGCCGATGTTCTCATCTTAGGCTACACTGAAGGGAAAGGGAACCGGGAAATGCACTTTGGCGCTTTGCACCTGGGAGAGTGGGTGAATGGCACACTGGCCTATCGTGGTAAAGTCGGAACAGGCTTTACAGGGACTAATATGCAAGAAGTGGTCCTTGAGCTCGATACGTTAAAACGAGTGGATCGTATGGTCGAAGAAAAGCCGTTGGACAACCATAAAACCACATGGGTAGAACCAGTGACCTATTGCGAGATACAATATGCCTCCATCACTAAGAACAGTACGTTCAGGGAACCCGTTTTTGTACGGCTCAGGCCGGACTTGAGATAAGGATTACACCTGTCATGTATCCACCGGTGTGTGATTTGAACGCTCATTGACCAGCTTTTTAATGGCATTGTTTTTCTCTATGCAGAAAAGCTGTACCGTCTTTGACTTGCCTTTAAAAAGCTCTGAGCCGATCGGGCTGGAGGTAAAATGTTCGAAGTCCCCTAACCGCGCCACGAGCCTTTGTGATACTACTAAATTCCTTTCATACTTATTGCATACCTCTTGTATCCTAGAAGCCGTATTGATCGTGTCGCCATGGTAAGCGATCTCTTTTTTGATCTCACCCACTTCTATGGCGGTCACTTCCCCCAGGTGTATCCCTGCTTTGAAAACGGGAACAAGCCCGTATTTTTCATAGTAGTATGCTTTTTTTGAATTCAAAGAATCCATAAAGTCAAAATAGTAATTGATACAGCGCGCTTTATACAGCCCGGCATCTTCCCGCCAGGTGATCACTACTTCGTCCCCTACGTATTGGTATATTTCGGCATTATGGGCCACTAGTATTTTATTGGCCAATAGGAAACAGTCTTTGATCATTTCACTGTACTTGAGGTGTCCCAGCTTTTCGGCATAAGCCGTAGAGGATTTCAGGTCCATAAAAAGAAAGATGCGTTTTTCAACCGAAGGTTCCTGGTATTTGCCCAGGAGCAGTGGGATCAGGATACCCGGGCCGAATTTATTATTTACGAACTTGACGTAACTCAGCACAAAATTGAGGATCAGGGTATAGATAAAAAGTACGGCAGACATGTGTCTTTTAAACTGCTGTGAAAATTCTAATTCTTCACCGTTCCAGATGTACTCTACCAGGTATTGGCTCCAAAATAAGCTCATGATCATAAAAAGGATCACGAAAGCCCCGAAATACAGGAGCGCTTTGATCAATACGCGTAAGCCGGCAAAATATCGTGTAAACCCCCCTTGGTTGGTAGTTAGATCAATCAGCCCCGTACACAACCCGTAAATAATACCGCCTAAAATGGCCAAGGCCAATGAAAAACCGAAATGTGATACATGAACATTCGGGTAAAGGTCTTTTACGGCGAGGCTAAAAAAATGCAGGAGGACGGTCAGGAATATAAAAGCAAAGATCCAAAAATTGATTTGGGTCAGGATGAAGGACAGGGTCGGGAATTTGAATGCGATCCTTCGGGCCCTTTCCGTGTAATTCTCAATAAATCTATTCATAATTCACGATCGATAACGAAGATAAAACTTTATGAAATGAATGAATGACCTGTATAGGATAAAATCGTTGAAGTTTATGAGGGGTCAGTGATGATAAATTAAACATAAAACATAAAACCGACAGTGTAGGGATACATGACGAGAGGCCGGAAACCTATGGCATTTCATACTATTTACTTGATTTTCTGATGATTAAATGAGTATCTTTAACAACGTACCTTTAGTTTACCTAGTGTAATTTATTCAATCAGCACTATTTTTTGATTAAACGGACAAATACAAAAAGCGATGCGGGCAATTTGGAAGGGACATATCCGGTTCTCGTTGGTTACCATTCCTATCAGGATCTACAATGCGATTGATCCGGGGCAGACCATCCGGTTTAACCAGCTTTCGAAAGAGACGAAGAACCAGGTAAAATACGAGAAAAAGGATAAGGTCACGAATAAGACGTTGAAAAACGAAGATATCGTGAAGGGCTATCAATATGAACCGGGCCAATTTGTGATCATCGAAGCCGAAGATCTTGAAAAGATCAAGCTGAAAAGTACGAAGGTCATAGAAATTGAAGGGTTTGTCAATGAAAGCGAAGTACATCCCACGCTTTTTGATTCCCCTTATTTCATAGGGCCTGACGGGGATCTCGCCGCTAAAACCTACGCACTTTTGATGCATACGCTCAAAGAGACCGGTAGGGTAGGAGTTGGCCGGGTAGTGCTGCGCGAAAAAGAAAATACCGTTTTGCTCACACCCCACGAAAAAGGACTCATGCTCTACAAACTCAGGAACCCTAAGGAAATTAGGAGTATCTCCGAGGTTCCCAAGATCGACGAGGTAGGTGAGGTGGACGAAGACCAGTTAAATTTAGCCCGTACCCTGGTCAGCTCTATGTCCAAGCCTTTCGGAGAGGTGGATATGACTGACCATTACCACGAAGCGCTGAGGGAAATGATCATGGCTAAAATAGAAGGGAAAGAAGTGATCTCTATTGTAGAAGAGGAACCTGAAGTAGTAGACATCATGACCGCGCTTAAGGATAGCATAGAAAAAGCCAAAGCGGAGAAAAAACCGATGAAAAAGGCGACAAGGCAAAAGGCGGCCGAAGCTAAGAAAAAGGCAGGTTAAATTTGTTTAATTTTATACTATGGCCCGAATTGTAAAATTCCCGATAAGCACCTCCGTCAAGCTAGGCTTTAAAAAAGCACGGAGGCGTAAAAAAGTTAACCTTGAAGACTTTGGCCAGTTGAACTTGTTCAACTCGCAAGCTAAAGAGGCAAAGGTTATCAGCATCTCAATTCAAGAAAACCCATTCGAGAAAGCTACCGAATGGGATGAAGCCGGTAATTTAACGAAGGCCAAGGAGTATTACCAAAGGGCGATCCAAAAAGGAGAGTCCGTGGCAGATGCTTTTTGCAATCTCGGGGTGATCCAATCCGAGGAGCAGGCGTATTCCGCGGCCATCGACTCTTTTACAAGATGCTTGAAAGAAGACCCAAGGCATTTTGAGGCACATTACAACCTTGGTAATGTGTACTCTGAAATAGGTAACTTGAGCCTAGCCAAAGTGCATTATGAGCTATGCACGGCTATTGAACCAGGTTTTGCCAGCGCTTATTATAATTTAGGATTGTCATTAGCACTGGCCGATGATTATGAAGCAGCGATCATAGCCTTGCAAAAATATACCCAGCTTACCCACGAAAGTGAGCACGATAGTGCGAATAAGCTGATAAAAAGTTTGCAAGAAACACTCTTGAATAAAGCTCAATGACATGGATTCTATTCATAAACTAGCCTTAAAAGGGCACTTTGAACATTTAAAGGCCGAAGCCAATGCCCAAACATTGGATAAAAATGATTCAAACAGGAGGCTGACATTATTGGAACAAGTCAATGCTTATCTACTGAAAAAGCAACAAACCGGCAGTTTGGACGAAGAAGGAGTGAACCTGATGGCGAAGATCAGTAAATCCATCTCCATAGATAAAACTGAACTCCCGGACAGGATCCCGATGAAAAAAGCCGGAAAGCGGCGTCGAGATGACCAGGCCCAAACAGGGTCTTAGAGCTTGGACAGGCCACCGGTAGGCAAAATATAGGGTTGCCGATTGTTTACTGCCGACTGCCTACTTTGAGAACGGGACTGGACACTAGTTCTGGGGAAGGGAGATGGTGAAGGTTGTGCCTTCGCCATAAGTAGAATGCACGGCAATATCTCCTTTTATCTTGGCCAGGGTGTCCTTTACAATGTACAATCCGAGCCCGGAGCCATCGGAAGTGCTAGAAGCCCGGAAGAACATGTCAAAGATCTTATCCAAGTACTGATCCTCTATCCCCATGCCGTTATCCGCCACTGTTATTTTGAAATGGTCTCGCTCTCCAAAGGCATCGATCTCAATGAGCGGGAGATTTTGCTCGTAGTTATGATATTTGATCGAGTTGGTGACAAGATTGCTCAAGACTATTTTGAGTCGTTCGGGATCGGTAGCCAAGCACACTTGTTTATCGAATTTTTTAACCACCTTCACCCGGTCAGCTTTATCGAAGAATTTGAGCTCACTTAAAATATCTTCCAGGACGTTATCTAAATTGATCGTCTCCTTTTCAATTTCCTTTTTCACATTCATGGAGTACTCCATAATGCTCTTAATAAAGTCTTCCAGCTTCCCGATACTGGACTCCATCATCTTAAGGTAGGTGGTTTGGATTTCCGAAGGTTTTTCATGTCTTGCAAGATTCACCAGTCCTTTTAATGATTTCAAAGGAGCTACCAGGTCATGGGAAGAACGATACACGAAATTGTCAAGCTCGGTATTAATGATCATGAGTTCTTCGTTGGCCACTTTTAGCTGTTCTTTTTGCATCATCAGTTCCCGGGTCCTGTTTTCAATGATCCTTTCTAGCCTGCGGTTCATTTTTTTTAGCCGCGTAGTACGGTATCGCACCCCTAAGAATACGAGTGTGGACAAAACAGAAAAGCCGAATAGATAGGTCCAGCTATTTTTATACCATGGCGTAGGGATAAAAAAGGAATAGGTGACTTCGGCGGTTTCAAAACCATCATAAGTACGTGCCTTGACATGAAAATCGTACAGCCCCCCATCGAGGTTGGTGTATTCTTTTTCAACAGCATCCGTCCAAGGCAGCCAAGTCTCTTCAAAACCTTCTAAGTAAAACGAATATTCCAGGTCAGACCGGTCATATCCCGGGGTGGCAAACCTGAACTCAACGGACCGCTTATCAGAAGCATCCGGTGATGTGAGCATAACATCCTGCAACACTGTTTTTGCTTCGTAATCCTCGTTAAAGGTACCGGGCCATTTCAGGTAAGAAATGCCATACAACGAGCTGATCCATATATTACCACGCTGGTCCTGGAACAGTGCCCTAAGCTGGTTTGTAGGAAGGCCGTTTTCTTCGTTGATCAGCCCCTCTATTTTAGGGTCAAGCTCATCAAAAAGGGTTTTTATTTGATCGCCGGTATCCGCGATCCCTGCATCCTCTCCCAGGGCTTTTTGTACCCGGCCATATTTGTCTAAAAAAACAAGGCCGGCGGATAGGGTGGTTACCGCATAAAGACTGTCACGCCACGTGATCATATCGGCTAGGCCCTCCTTGCGTAGAAGCTCGTCTATTTCCGTAGGCCAAGGCTCAACTATCCCTGTTTCATGATCAAACCGGTAAATACCGTGGAAAGCCGTAGTAAGCAAGTGCCCGGGTGGCAGGGTACCTGTCGAGTTTATCATAGGATAGGCGCGAAAGGCCCCGTCATTTGGGAAATTAAAGGCAGGATCGATCATCGAGTAGGTATCATTTTCAATTTTGACCAAGCCTCGATTATGTATGGAGGCATATAGGAAGTGATCGATTTTAAAAATGTAGCCCTCGGTGATGTCGATCTCAAAGGCTTTTTTGCCATCATAGCGAATGATCTTCTCCCTGCATTCAAAGTAAATATCTTTCCCTAATGAGATGATATTCCAAACTTCGGAAATTGGGTCATCCATATTGACCAGGTGGCGGAGTGAAGTGTAAGCAAAGCTGTCCAGGCTGTCTTTTTCGATGTATCCGAATTCATTGTTGCCGCCAACGTACATTTTGCCACTTTCAGTCTCCAGCAGTGCATGTACGGAGGAATAGTCTTTGATCGTGATCAACTCCCAACGGCTACCATCGTATTCAAGAACGCCGTTTTCATTGGCAAAATACCAAGTGCCATTTTTACTTTCTATTCCCTGGTAATTGTCAGAGGCAGCCCTATAGCTATTAGGACCAAAATTATTGATCTCGAACTCTTGCGCATACCCGTAAAAGGCAGGAGATACCCATAACCCTATAAAAGTGAGAATATTTATGATCCATGAGGATCTGCCTGCGTTCAAGATTTTGTTTGACCTTGCGCTATTGTTCCATATTTTCTTTAGTTCATATATTTTTTGGCCAAAAGCCATGATATCAACGGTTTTTTCGTTTCAGTTACCACCACGGTATTGCATCGGCAATCCACGGCCTTTGTGTATCCTTGGGGATACCATCATAAATCCTTTAGCTAGGAAACCATTTCATTAACCCTCATTGTATTTAACTCCCTGGCTATTAATAGGATACGTTAATTGTTGAACGCACAAAGATATACTTCCTTCGTTAATTAGACCCTATTCATACCACAGATATTGGGGATGAAAGTATCCCAGCAAACCTTAACGAGCATAAAAGTCACTTGGCATTATCCCATAAAAATAATGGGAATTTTTATAGGAAAGCTAACTTTCGCAGGTTGTTATAGAACAGGATGATGAGAATCATCCGGGGATGAAATAAGTGATGTTAAATTTTAGCAAGGTATGCTTCCAATCGTCATCATCCAGGGCGTGTACACTGGAGAAACTGCCATTCCATCCAAGGTCTATGATCACTTTCTCCCAAGAGTGTCCGATGGTAATAATACCTCCAATGTCTGATGGGCTGAGTTGTAACCGGTCTTCGTTAGGATCGAAGGTACTTTGGAACTTAATAGATTGACTGATCGTGGGTGCATTTCTTGGTTCAATCTTTTCCTTCCCAAATAAGCCAATGCCACAATAGACCCCGCCACTTATAATAAACCCGTGCTTTTTCCCAAAATCAAGATTTAAAGTCAAGGGTATTTCAGCGTAGGAGGTCTTATACCGGTAGCTGCCAACGTGGGTTTCTACGAATCCATCCCAATAGATCATGTCCTTTTTTGTGCCTTTTGCTGTATACCTCAAGCCAGTTCGCAAGGCTAAATGTTTCGTCAAAGTGTGCTGGGTGGCTATACCTATCGAAAATGAGGGGAGCAGGGCAACATCAACGTTGTCACCAACGGGAGAGGTAAGATCGGCTACGCCAAAACTTACAGTAGGTCCCCATTGGAATTGCTGGGATAGTCCTTCGAACCATAAAAAAATGGCCAGGGAGGCAAGGATGAGTTTGTTATTCACGGGATGAGTTCTCTTTTTTGTCTTGGATGTCATCAATGTATCAGGAAGGTAGGAAAAAGGTAACCTATTGACTTGTTTGGGTTCCGGTGCGACTGTGCCTAGTTCTCTTTTTTACAATCAATTATTTGATAGGCAGGGATTTAATGATAATGGAACCGTTGATATACCCTCATCAAAAACGAAAAAACCTTCTTTATCGTCATTCTTGCTGGCCTTGCCGGGTGAGCGATGCGTGAGAGCAGGGATCTGCTGTGTCGTTGAACGTGAACCTTTTTTTGAGCGTACTGGGTTTCGTTTCACGACTTCGCAGATTCTTCCAAAGGAATCCCAATGGGACTTGTCACGCCTAGCCCAACGCACAGGCCTCAAATGTGTCGCGCCGTTCCTGGAGGTCTCCCCTCCATACGCCACTTGAATTTTCAATGATGCCCTTCTTAAAGTCGGAGCCGGCAATGAGCAATAGGCAGCCTCTATTTTTAGCCAACTGCCAACTGATCGAGAACCTCCCAATACGTCAAACCTACTCATCCTCTACCCGGTACGTCATTTGAGGTTTAACGTAACACTAGTACTACTTTGTCACATTCAATTATTTGATAGACAGTGATTAAGCGAAAAATAAGACCGTTGGGTAGCCTCATCAAAAACGAAAAAACCTTCTTTATCGTCATTCCTGCCTGCCTTGCAGGGTGAGCGATGCGCGCGAGCAGGAATCTGCTGTGTCGTTGAACGTGAACCTTTTTTTGAGTGTACTGGGTTTTCGTTTCACGACTTCGCAGATTCCTTATCACGCCTAACCTAACACACAAGCTGTAAGGAATGACGATGTCAGAAAGTAAGAATGACGTTCTTAGGTATGGGTTTTGGATGGATTTAGAACAGGATGTGGATCACCCATCCTTTGCAACTCGCTGGCAATAGGTTTGAAACTACAAACCTCATTATCAAT
>JANQLQ010000087.1 GCA_028280565.1 Fulvivirga sp. | reverse complement strand
GCGCGAGAGCAGGAATCTGTTGTGTCGTTAAACGTGAACCTTCTTTTGAGTGTACTGGGTTTTCGTTTCACGACTTCGCAGATTCCTTGTCACGCCTAGCCCAACGCACAAGCTGCAAGGAATGACGATGATAGAAAGTAAGGAAAGACGTTTTTAGGTATTACCCACACATACCCTGCGAGTTGGTAGCCCTTTCTATGGGCAGGGGTAAGCCCCGTCATAATATGAAGCAATAACTAGGGGTAAAGGGTTAAGATATTGGTCATAATACCCCTATCCTACTCGACTCACCAGGCTCATGAGGCGCTCCCCTAGCGCAGGTTCTCCGAACCTACAAGATCGCAAACCTTCCCTCTACCCGGTAAAGGTAAATTTTTCTATGCCTAAATATGATGTAGTGGTGATGTAGTGTAAATTCGGTAATGACCTAATACTCTTTAAGTTAAACACAACAAAGATTTTATAGAAGCCATAGCAAGCAGGACATGACGTAGTATTGATGGGGTCATTCGTTTTGAAATACACCTCTAGGTCTCTTATTTCATATTCGAACGAATCAATTCATCACCTAAACTTTACTTAATTATGCTCACCAATATTAAAAGAGGCTCTACCCTAAGTAATATCGGCCTATGGTTGCTTTGTCTCATGCTGTTTACGATTAATATCCCGTTATCCGCGCAGATCGGTCCGTTGATCTGGGAAGATAATTTTGACACCCTAGATCCTAACGTGTGGGTTCCGGATATCGGTGATGGCTGCAACATCGGGCTATGTGGCTGGGGTAACCAAGAGCTACAATCCTACCAGGCCAATAATGTTTACATCGAACAGGTACCGGGTGAACCGGGAAATAATGCCTTGGTGCTAGAGGCTCGTCGAGAGCAAGCTGGTACCCGGGGATTTACTTCAGGCAAGGTCACTACCCAAGAGAACCTGGCCATCCACTACGGCCTTGTAGAAGTACGTGCCAGGGTCCCGGACTTGGATATGGGTCTCTGGCCGGCAGTATGGCTACTCGGAACCGCCAATTTAACTTGGCCAGCCAAGGGAGAGATCGATATGATGGAAATGGGCTTCAGCCAATCGGCTAGGGATGCCCAGCAGGCGACCAATTCTTCGGTAAATACATATGTAGGAGCCAATGCATTTTTCTCAGTGCCCGGGGGCGGTGTGGGGAATATCGCGTCTGACGTGGATTATAATCAACCCTACGTAGCCGCTACCCCCTTAAACGATCGCTTCATCACGTATCGCATCTACTGGGAACCTACCCAATTGCGATTTACCGTGATCGACGGCACTACAGAGTACGACCTGTATACCAATCCTCTACCCCTTGACCCGGAAGGGGTCACTGCGCCGTTTACCAAGCCGTTTTACATGCTGTTAAACATGGCCGTGGGGGGCACGCTGCCCGGTATATTAAACGATGCCGGTATCAATGCTCCCCTACCCGCGAAAATGTACGTGGATTATGTCCGGGTTTACGAATGGAACGGGCACGGTAGCGTATCACTTGACTATGGCGACTTAGTGGCAGAAAATGGTGACTTTGGTGTATACACAGATAATACCCCGGTAAGTGCCCGGCTAAATTTTGGTACCGACGCTGAGATCTATGCTTGGGGTGGCACACTGGACGCCGGAAGTATCCCTCCTTACGAAGGGACCAATGTGCTCTCTTGGCGAACCGTAAACCCGAACAGTTGGTTTGGTGGAGGTATCGTGGCACTTAATGGAAAAAATATGTCTAACTACCGGGACAATGGCCGCCTGGAATTCCGGATCAAAATACCGGCTGACGTGTCATTCAGGATCGGCATGACGGATAACTTTACCAATGAAAAATTTATAGAATTCCCGGCAGGTCAAAATCAATATGGGCTTACACGGAATGGAGAATGGGGACAAGTATCTATCCCCTTGGTAGATTTCTCCGGGCTGCTGGCTTTTCAAGACATAGGGTATATGTTCGCTATCACCAGCGTCGACGGGGCCTTCCCCACCTCGACTTTTGAGTTTGCCGTTGACGATATTGTTTGGAAAGACGGATCCACGACTACCGATCCGCGTGTCGTTACCAGCATCACTCTTTCTCCTACAAATATCACCTTATCCAATGGCCAAACGCAGCAGTTCCAAGCCAATGCATTTGACCAGTTCGGCGACCCGATCGCTGCCGACATCAGTTGGACCACGACCGGCGGGAGTATTTCGGCCAGCGGACTTTATACTGCCACCACCCCGGGCACTTATAGCGTAACTGCCACCAGCGGTTCGGTCAACGCCAATACGAATATTACCGTAAATCCCACGGTTGTGGGTACTGTGATACCTGCACGGATTGAAGCAGAAGATTATGATGAAGATGGGGCCGGTGTAGGCTATTTCGATACTACGGTAGGCAATACAGGAGGAAGCTATCGCACCGATGATGTAGATATTGAAGCCACCGGGGATGCCAGTGGGGCTTTCAATGTCGGCTGGATCACAGCAGGAGAATGGCTGCAGTATACCATTAATGCTCCAAGTTCCAATGCTTTCGATATTGGCTTCAGGGTATCTTCTCCTAATGGCGCGGGCAGGTTCCACCTGGCCATAGACGGGATAAATATTACTGGTACTTTATCCGTGCCCAATACGGGTAGCTGGCAGAATTATGCAGACGTCACGGTCAATGATATTGCCATCAATGCCGGTCAACACACGCTAAGGCTTGTTTTTGAAAGTGACGGACTGAACATTAATTACTTCGATATCAACACCGCGACACAAGAAGCAAATAATTGTGACCAGGTAGCGGCTAACGGGGATTATACCGCCCAGGTCACAGAGGAGCCAGCAGGCACTGCTATTACCTTCATTCCATCACAAGCGGGTATAGGCACACCCAATTGTATCCTGTATTACAGTACAGACCCGGGCATAACTTTTCCCGGCTACACTGTAACAGCAAATACACCTTTCATCCTGAATGCCAACAATGGCGAAACGGTTTATTTCTATTATACCTATTCAGTACCTGGCGGAGGTGAGAGAACAACAATGTCCTCCATACATAGCTTTGTAGTCGGGGCATGCCGGGCTAGCTCCACTACGAGTAGGGTGCAAAAAGATATAGACAACAGGACCACGGTCAACACTACTAGCGCTAGGATCTACCCTAATCCTATGGGGAACCAATTAACGATCGAATGGCCAGCAAAGCAGGCTTTTCACACGATGAGGGTACTCACGCTACAAGGTGAATTAATAAACACGATCGACATCGAAGAAAAATCGATGTTGAAGATCAACACAACAGGCTTCACGCCCGGGATGTATGTAGTGGAACTATTAGGCCGAAATGCCACCGAAGTATTGCGCATTGTGAAATAGCAGTAGGATGTATATGTGAAAGCTATCTCAAGGGAGAATACCCTCTCTTGAGATAGCTTTACTTAGGGTCCGCTTGGGCTAATGATCCATTTTCTTTCTAGAGAAATATTGTTGTGATCCTCTCAACTTCAAGCATATGATTGACACCTGTGAATCGATCAAAGAACGGTGTATACGGTGAACAAAAAGAAGCGAGTAACCTTAGTTGGACTTAAAATCATTGTAGCCTAGGCTTAACGTGAGGTTTAGCATGCTTTCACAGGCTTTAAATTGGGGATTAACTTCCGTTCTACGACACAGCAGGTCCCGGCTTTCGCCATGGGCCCTCCCACAGCCACCGGCGCGGAATGACGGTCATTTTTTAATCGAGTCCAGGTCAGTAGGAATGAGATTACAGTGCTTTTTTTAACATTTCGGCTTAGTTCCCTGTTAATCGAATATGATCAAACAACCTCAGCCACCGGGTTTCCAGGACCATGTTTACGAGTTCTCCTTTGTAATAGAAGCTGGAGAAGAGCACATTTGGCAATGGCTTAATGATACTCGCACCTTTACGGACACCCAAGTATGGCCTTGGAAGGTGGAATTCTACAGCCCTGATGCAAAACGTATCCCGAATGGATTTCATGAAAAGGTACTCACTAATCATTTTGGCCCGTTTATCAATTTAGCCGGGGAGTTGGTCAAGATCGATCATAACTATCGTGATCTCCAGTACTTTTATGGGAGTTATGCCATTAGCTTTCGTTGGATAAGACCTTACCGCTTAGAATTCCGGACTGAACCCAAAGGTGATTCGACAGAAGTCCAATGCACGCTACGCTCTTATGTGAAACCTTTTATCGCAGGGTTTTGGACACGGTCACAAAAAATGTTCTGGGGGCGATTCAAAGGATGGTCCCGCCGGTCCATACGAAAAATTGCCAAACTATCCTTAGTGCCTTCCTGAGCCAGAACTCGTTATAATGTATCTAACATAGCGCGGGTTTTCTAAACCCGTGCTTAAGAATACACAGGTTCTCCGAACCTGTCGAAGGTTGATTTACGTAAATGACAGGGTTTTCAAGGTCCAAAAAAACGGTTTAAAGCACCATTACGTACCTTTTTTTTGAAAGCTTATGGCTCACCCACCGCACCTTTCCATAGGCAACAAAACTGAAACATGAATCTTTAGTGCTAAAGAATGTCATTTAGCGATACTATCAACCTGCTCCGCTAAAAAACTATTACATCTTCCACACTTTGATGAAATTAGAAATGGCAACTGTAACACGAGATTTAACGTGTCAGTCCATTTTTTAATGGCTTTATGAATTTGTAATCATTAACAAAACCCCCTTTCCTATGAAGTAGATCTACTCCTTATCTCATGGCTTACTGAATCCATGGTCTTGTTTATTCGAGTGTGAATAAATGACAGACCGGTAAAAGCATAATCACAACATATACCTAAACTCAAACTAAACTCTATTTATTATGGACCGCCTCATATCTACATACTTCCTATTTATCATAACCTTTTACTGCTCACCACTGATCGCCCAAAACAGCAGCTGGCAGCTGGTATGGCAAGATGAATTTACCCACGGCATAGGCCCGGACTGGGTCTTTGAAACCGGCACAGGCGCCAATGGCTGGGGAAACAATGAACTACAATACTACCGGCGGGAGAATGCTTCGGTAGAAAACGGCAACCTAGTGATTACCGCTCGCCGGGAAAATTTTGGTGGGAGAAGTTACACCTCTGCAAGGATGAAAACACAGGGAAGAAAATCGTGGCGTTATGGAAAAATAGAAGCCCGTATCGCTTTGCCATCGTTCCAGGGATCATGGCCGGCGTTTTGGATGCTTGGGGAAAGCATCTCCACGGTAGGATGGCCCTCCTGTGGGGAAATAGATATCATGGAACATATCAATACAGACCCGGATATTCATGGCACCATCCATTGGAGAGACCACACTGGGCAACGCGCTATGTTCGGCCGGTCTACCGGCACCGATGTTACCCAGTTTCACATTTATTCCGTAGAGTGGGATGACAAAAGCATACAATGGTTTGTAAATGGCAGGAAATACAACGAGGCCAATATCGAGAACGGGATCAACGGAACCCATGAGTTCCATGAGAACTTTTTCATCTTGTTGAATATGGCCATCGGTGGTAACTGGCCGGGCTTTGCCGTGGATAATAATGCTTTTCCCGCTAAAATGTACGTGGATTACGTGCGGGTTTACCAGCGAAATGGCGGGGGTGGAACTGCACCTTTCACACGACAGGTAGAAGCCGAATCCTTTTTTGCGCAGTCAGGGGTGCAATTAGAACCTTGTGTCGAGGGCGGGCTCAATGTGGGATACATCGAAACCGCCGACTGGATGGCCTACAGCAACATTAACTTCCCTTCTACAGGTAATTATTTGATCGAATATAGGGTAGCGAGTGCTGTCAATGGGGCTCGCTTATCAGCCGATCTACAAGCAGGTGCTATTCAATTGGGAGAGGTGGGCATTCCCAACACCGGCGGCTGGCAAAACTGGACCACGGTTTCACATACGGTATACGTTAATGCAGGCACCTATAATTTCGGGATTTACGCTCAATCCGGGGGGTGGAATATCAACTGGTGGAAAATCACAAAGCTGAATTCCTCTTCCGCCCGCATATCATCTGCCAAAAACCTAGACACTTATGATTCAGAGCCCTTAAATAGCAGCACCTATACTATATTCCCGAATCCTGCCAAGGATAAGCTGAACGTTTTTATAAAAGAAGGCACGGTCTATACCGCCCATATCTTGGACATGCAGGGTCGAGAAGTGTTAAGAACGGGGATCAATGAAGGATCAGTGGACATCTCATCATTGGAAGAGGGCATGTACTTCATACAGTTCCAAGCTGATAGTGAAACTATCATGCATCGTTTTATTAAAGAGTAAACTACGTTCTATCTAACTGACCCAATTGATCAACTTTCAACCGACCAAAATCCATATGAGAATGATTATAACACGATCCCAAACGGTACGAATACTTGCATTTAGCCTGCTCATGTTCTTACCCTCCTTTGGCCATATCCGTGCGCAAACCCTGCCGTACGAAATAGTCAATAACTCTGAATATACCGATGAAAATGTTTATGTAGCCATTGTAGGCATTACAGGCGGCCACGTTTGGGTAGACCCGACCACCGGGCAGGTCAACCCTATGAGCGTGTCGGACAATACTGTACCGGGACCAGTGATCGGGGGAGATCTTGGCCCTGGGAACAATGGATTATATGCCAATTGTTTTAGGAAGTTGAGCGACATCCCCAACCGAAGGGTCAATATTCCTAAAATAGCAGGATGCCGTATACTCATCTCTTTTGAAAGCCCGTTGTACCTCTACTTTTTTGGTCATTCCGGGAGTCCCAGTGGGTATGCTGCACCCAACCTGGATAACCCTACCGACCCTAACCAAGGGGTCAAATTTGAAATGGTAGAGTTAACTTATAACGATCTCGGCCTTTGGTGTAACACATCACGGGTAGATGCCTACCAGTACCCGATGGGTTTGGAGGTTTGGGGGAATAACTTTTATAAAAAGGTAGGAGAGCTTAAAACGCATAATGAAATTCTTTCCGAATGGCAAGCTACGGCACCAGCAGAGTTCCAAGGGCTGCTGGACAGTTCCCAGGGTATGATCCGTTTTCCTACGAAAACGCCTACTTTTCCTTCTAATTTCTTCCAGTCATATATAGACGCGATATGGTCAAAGTACCGGGCTCAACAATTGGTATTCAATTCCGGGCAGGCCGGTGTGTGGCGCGGCAGTGTGCAGGGGGATCAATTCATTTTCACCCGTGACGGAGACCGTCAAAGGGCCGTTATCCCGGGAAAGCCCAACACATTGGAAGCCATGGAAGGAAGCGGTGTACTGGCCTCTGGGGGGCAATGGGATAAGGTAGTACAAGCCCAGTTTGTAGCCGCTATCACCCGCCATGCTATCGACCTGGACGTTCCTTCGGGTGTATTGCAAGATTTTGGAAACACGGCTAACTATTACCAGCAATGGCCTTATAACTGGTATGCAAAGTTCCTGCATCAACCCAGCATCAGTGTGGATGGGCTTACGTATGCATTTGCTTATGACGATGTATTTGATCAATCTGCCACCATTCACACGCCTGGCCCGGTCAACATAAAAATAACGTTGGGAGGCTTTGCCGGCTCCAGCCCTCCTCCCCCTGCCTCTCAAACCATTGAAGCGGAAAACTTCACCCTGCAGTCCGGGGGAATGCAAACCGAACCTTGCTCCGAGGGAGGACTGAACGTAGGATACATCGAGACGGGAGACTGGATGGTGTTTAGCAATGTCACCTTTCCCGAAACAGGCAGCTACACAATTGAGTATAGGGTAGCCAGCGCCATCAACGGTGCCCGTTTATCTGCCGATCTTGAGGCAGGCACCATGGTATTAGGAGAAGTAAGTATTCCAAATACCGGGGGTTGGCAAAACTGGACGACTGTTCAACATACTGTTTTCGTGAATGCCGGCACATACAATTTGGGGATCTTTGCTCAATCCGGCGGCTGGAATATTAACTGGCTGCGTATTGGTAAGACTAACAGTACCAGCGGTGGCAGGAGATCGGCCACAGTACACCAGCAGGCTGACCTGGTCAACTCCAGGGCCTTTCCAAATCCCTTCCTACAAGAGGTCAATATCAGCTTTGATCTCGACACCGCCCTGCCGGTGTCCTTAGAGGTCATTGATATTCATGGCAGCAAGGTTCATACCTTGTTGGAAGACCAATGGTTAGAAGCGGGAAATCATATATTCCCTTGGCAAGGTAACAATTTACCCCAAGGACTCTATTTTTACCGGTTGACTTATGGAAACGTAATAGAAACTTTCAAAATGGTTAAAAAGTAAAGTTAAACCCGGATCTAATGCCGTAAAGTTAAGGCATCATTAAAAATCCAATTAGCGTAATTCAGGCCAGCGCTCACCCCTAAAGGGGAACCAATCGCGCAATGGAGTGCCCCTCTAGAGATAAGAGGTACGATGGGTACGCTTAATGATCCGGGTTTAACTCGTATTGGGAAGCTTTCGATCAGTCCGCAATAGGCAAAGGGCAGTGGGCAATATACATTAGCCAATTGCTTATTGTTGACGGTCAGCTTTAAAGATGGTACTGAGAAAAAGGGTAAAAATACATGTGACACGACCACTATCTTGCTCCCGCTTTGGCGACTTCGCAGATTCTCGCTCCTGTAGATTCCAGGTCATTGGGCTGGAATGACTTCGCAATTGTGTATTTATGATCGCCTGCTTAAACTGCTCATTGCGAGGTTGGCATTACCCAAAACCGCTGGCCATGTAGTTTTGAACTAATGCCCAAAGGTGAATTACATCGATTACCAAAGAAACGCCAAAATGTAACAATACCACTGGCATCCACCCTACTCATTCACCAGGTTTTGTACATAAAAAAGTGACAAAGGAGACCAGGAAGCGGTTATTCTCATTGATCGTTTTTTGATAGGCCTCGGTAATGGCGTTGTGCGCTTTAGAAGCCCTTGCCTGGCGTGGTTGGAATTCATAACGGTAAACTTCTTCGCCATCACTGGCCCGGGTAACTACAACCTCTGCCTCGTAACTCGCCGTGTAAAGGCCACGGAACCGATCTATTATACTTTTTTTAGAGGAGGTGGTGATGTGATAAAAGGCCTTATCTTCTTTACTCTCCTCTATGCCTAGGTCCCCTGTGATGGAGCGAAGAAATTCTGCCAACAGTGGATCACCACCTTTCTCATCCAGTGCCTGGTGGTCATACCACACCGGGTAGGCCTTAAAATTCAATGTGATAGGCTTGGAGACCAGCCGGTTGCGAATCGTGTTGTCAATGGACTCTCGTACCACCGGCGGGAGAGGCAACTCCACTTCGACCTGGATCACGGCCCTTTCATCTTCCGGGTAAAAACCGTATATCGCCAGCTCACTGTTATTCCCTTGCTGGTTGAAGGCATAGTGGAACACATCGCCTTTCAATACCTTCAATTTGGTCTTCAAATTACCGACCGGCCTGGCCGTTACACGATCAATAACAAAATCTTCTATGATCAAAGGTTCCGCCTCGTCTGCTTGGAACGTATAAGTATTCCCTGTCCGCAGCTCGATCCGGCTGACCTGTTTCTCCAACTCGTACTTAGTGTGTAGCTGTAATTTTTGCAGGGAAAGGAAAAACTCGGGTTCTACAAGCCTATCCATCTCCTTGTCCAGCAGTACTAAAGCATCAACCAGTTTATTGATCCCTCGTACCAATTCCCCGGTATCAAAGAGCTGGTCTGCCTCTGCACGTTTCAGGCGCACCAGGTCTTCAACACCTTGGAAATAGGTCCGCCGATTCTCAAGGTAGGTTAGGCGATCGAGCTTGTAGAGCACATAGTATTTTTTGGCTCGCTGGTCCGTCCAGTCATCTACTTTTTGATGCCCGCTTAGAAAATTAGTGGATTCCATGGCCACAGTTTCATCCAACAGGTATTCCATTTCGTCATTTTCGTATTTGAGCGTAAGCTCCGAGGCCGAATTGACGGACACATATATCTTTTCAGAGATCTCTCGTAAGGCTATTTTGCGCGCTTTGGTTCTAAATTGTGAGTCTTCCTTGGTGTCTGATACTCCTAATCCATAGAAAGCATCGTCAGTCACAGGGAGGTTACTCACCCATATCGGGGCTTGTCTCAATTGTGCTTGCGCGGCAAAAGAAAGAAAAAACGAGAGTGCTAAGAAAAAAATACTTCTACAATGGGCACCCTGGTAATCGATC
The DNA here is from genome assembly GCA_028280565.1 of Fulvivirga sp. Classification (GTDB taxonomy): domain Bacteria; phylum Bacteroidota; class Bacteroidia; order Cytophagales; family Cyclobacteriaceae; genus Fulvivirga. The sequence goes on along the minus strand of JANQLQ010000087.1, from coordinate 23,262 downwards.
ACTAGCGGTCACTCTTGAGTTTTTCTAATTCTTCTTCGTATATCTTGCGAAATCTTTCAAGATCGAAATCTTGTTTCAGCTGTTCGTCTGCAGATATGCCTCTTTCCATCCGATCGGCCAGCTGTGCTGTAGACATTTCCATGGCCACGTAGTGTACGTATTCGCCTTTCTTACTTTGGAAAGACTCTTGGTCGATGATCTTAACGTTCACTAATGTTTCATCGATCACGGTACGCGTAATGTCTTCGTATTTAGAAGTAGTCTCTAACTTATTAGACACCGCCCGGTTTTGAAGAAATTGCTCTCCTACGCTGCGCACCTTTACCTCCATTTGCGAGGCTATCGCTTGCCTGGCATTCGTTTCAGCAATACGTTTAGCCACGGTAAGGTCATACGCTTTGCCTTCGGCAATTGCGCGGTAGTGTTTTTTGTCCGTGGCATACTTGTTGGCGGTAAAGGGTTGTTCAATACGTTTCAGCTTGGAGTCTGCCCTTTTCAGTTTAGAACTACACCCGGATAATACCAGTGCAGATAGGACAAATAAAATAACATATGTTTTCATGGCTCTGAGGTTTTGTTCCTATACCATACAAACAAAAAACTTGCCATTTTTGTCTCGGAATATGAAGATCTTTGGTAGTTTGAGGTGTTTTTTGTGATGCTCTGCCCGAAACGTCATTTGAGGCTTAACTTAACATTAGGATATCATTGAAAATTAAAGTGTCATAAGGAGGGTTGACATCCAGGAACAGCATTGCGAGGTCGGCATTACCCGAAACATCTTAAAAAGATAGCTTAACTTGCAAAAGTTAAACGTCCTACTCTAAAATCTAATTTTAAAGAACGCCTTATTTTTCGCTTCACAACTTCGCAGATTCCCACGTAGTGATCCCGTTGGGGCTTGTCACGCCCTGCCCAACGCACAAGCTACAAGGAATGACGATGGTAGAAAAAGGAATGACGTTCTTAGGTATGGGTGTTGGATGGGTCTAGAACAGGAAGTTGATCCCCCATTCTTAGCAGCTCGCTGGTACTAGGTTTAAGAATAAAATACTCATTATCAATTACTTATCATTTAAAAGTAGAACTAGTAGCTTAGCAAGATGAAAACTCTTGTTCACTTCAAGTGGTGACTTGATAGCTTTGTTTATTCAACAACACTAATAAAACAGGAAAAAACAACTCATCTATAAAAAAAGATGGCTGTTTTTTCCTCGGTCTTTTGAAGGTTCTCGTAATTAGTCTTAAGGTTCAAAGAGAGCTAACTACTAATTCCTTAGTAATCTCCAGCTTTTGAATATGCTTTTGAAGTTGCCCACCCGCTGTTATGTGCATAAAGGTCATGTTATCGGTATCTTTCTTCAAGTAAGGGATAGCGTTTAAATTTAAATTCTCGAATACCGGGTCAATTTTCGCACATTCTTCTTGGAGAGCAAGAACGTCACCTTTAGGTAGATCTAACACTCCTTTTCCTACTAAATATGCGGTGAGAAAATCTTTAATAGATTCTTTGATCAACTCACACGCCGCAATCATTACCAAGTCCTCTTGGGGGCGGTTCAGTTCTTCCATGACCATATCATACTCTCTTAAAGCCTTGTCCAAGAGATTATTTACCATTGTGCTTTCCATGTTCATCGCTTTTGTTCTTGAATTGTTATTTAGCGTCAAGATAGACGGAACATGCGGTATCACTTATGACAATTCACACCATGGGAGAAGACTTACGTCATGTAAGCCCTATGTCATGCATCAGCAGTAATACGTATAAACATAAAAGTCAGTGCAGAGGTCTTTATAACCTGGGCTCGATGAAAAAAATGAACGTCATTCCGCGCCGGTGGTTGTGACAGGACCCCATGGCGAGAGCCGGGATCTGCTGTGTCGCAGAACCGGAGTTTCTCCCTAGTTTAAAGACTGTGAAACTATGCTAAACCTCATGGTAAGCCTAGGCTACAATGATGATAAACTGGGGTTATAAGATTTATAGTTGATGCTATACGTTTGTTAAGCAATGCCTTGTTGCATGCCTTTTACACAGGGAAGTTTTCCGTTTTGGTCACGAGGTTCGTTGGATACCCGCATTACAAAGGCTGGCGTAAGTACCCTATAGTACTCAATAGGTCTACATTGCCAACGCAGGCAAGTTTAAAGGGACATAAAGATCAATTTAGACCAAACCTGCGAACCCCATAAAAGCCATGCTGAGAATACCGGCGATGATCAAAGCGGCGGGTACGCCTTTCATCGCCGGGGGTAGCTCTGCCATTTCCAAGAACTCGCGGAGGCTGGAAAAAAGGACTATAGCCAAGGTAAAACCAAAAGCATTGGCTACGGCAAAAACCACTCCTTTGAGCAAGGTAAGATCTTGCTGGATCACGAGGATCGCCACCCCAAGGATAGCGCAATTTGTGGTGATCAAGGGAAGAAAGACGCCAAGAGCTTGGTAAAGGTCGGGGCTTACTTTTTTAATAACAATCTCTACCACCTGTACCAAGAAAGCGATCACGAGTATATAAGCGACCGTTTGTAAGTAGGTGATCTCAAAAGGCAAAAGCAAAAACTTATAGATCAGGAAGGTGACAATAGTGGCGATCGTCATTACAAATAGCACCGCGCCGCCCATCCCCACGGCAGTAGATATGTTCTTCGATACCCCCAGGAAAGGGCAGATCCCTAAGAAGCGGGACAAAACGATATTGTTAATGAATATAGCCGAAATAATGATCACAATGTAGTCCATAAGCTTATATCTTCATCATTTTAAAGTTTACCGGGCAGCAAGGATATAGCAGGCAACTGGCAGTCTGAGACATACCCAACCATTCCCTATTATCAAACCTCTTTCTTTCTCCAGTTCAAAAAACCAATAATTAATCCGAGCACAATGAACGCCCCGGGAGCTAGGATGAACAGGATCATCCCGTCCGTGTCCAATATTTTAAGTCCAAAAAGGGAAAGATTGCCTAATATCTCGCGGATTCCCCCCAGCAGTACCAAGGCGAATGTGAAGCCAACGCCCATGCCTACTCCATCGATCATGGAAAATAACAACGAGTGTTTGGAGGCAAAAGCCTCTGCCCTACCCAAAACAATACAATTCACCACGATCAAAGGGATGAAGATGCCCAGCTGCTCATGTAAGGCGGGAGTATAACCGGCCATGACCAGGTCTACCACGGTTACGAAGGAGGCTATGATCACGATAAATGAAGGGATACGCACCTGGGCGGGAATAAAATTACGGATCAGCGAAATCACCACGTTTGACATAAATAATACAAACAAGGTGGCCAACCCCATACCCAGGCCATTGATGGCAGAGGTGGTGACCCCTAAAACCGGGCAAAGCCCTAACAACAACACAAAAACAGGGTTTTCTTTTAAAAACCCCTTAGTTAAGGTTTCCCGATAGGTTATTTCTTTTTTCATCTTTGGTTTCGTTAAAGGCATCCAGTGCCTGTTGTACGGCTTCACAAAATGCCCGGGACGAAATGGTGGCCCCGGAGATCCCATCTACCTCCCCACCGTCATTTGTAACGCGCATATCAAAATCATCGGCGGTTTTGCCGATAAATTGCTCAATAAAGTCTTGATCTTTGATCTTAGAGCCTAAGCCCGGGGTCTCGAGGTGGCTCACTACCTCGATATTACGAACGGCTCCATTTTCGTCGATGCCTACCATAAGTTCGATCCTACCGCTGTACCCGTTGTCAGAATAAGCGCTGATGGCCGTAATTTGCTGGTCATTGGTCAGTTTAGCTGGGTAAAAAGTCAGTACTTCCTCGCTTTTTTTCTCCCCTTTGGCCTGTTCTTCGTTTGTCGGTTCTTTATGCCTGAATCGCTGTCCTTCTCCCTTATCTCGCGCTACCTGGTAAGCTTCACTTAAAGGATCATTGGTGTACTCACCTGTAACAGACCGGATCGCCCTCATCTGCTTTTCTATCTTGGCTTGTGCAATAGGTTCTTTTGTCCATTGGTATACAAAACCCAGTGCTAAAGCGGCACCTCCCGTGACTAATACCAGGGTAGATACCATATTGAAAAAAGAAGATTTACGTGTGCTCATGAAGAAACAGTTTTAGCCCCGTACCTCGTGGGTTTGGTATATCGATTGATCAAGGGTACAAAAGCGTTCATGATCAAGATGGCGAAAGAAACACCTTCCGGGTAGCTGCCGAACAAGCGGATCACTACGGTGATCAGTCCTATCCCCACACCGAAAATGATCATGCCTTTATGTGTGAAAGGTGACGTTACATAGTCAGTGGCCATAAAAATAGCGCCGATCAGCACCCCACCGGTAAGTACATGAAAGGCCGGGTTAGCATATTTTCCCGGGTCGATCAGCCAAAATACGGCGGTAAGCAGGAATACGGTAGCTACCATGGATACAGGCACGTGCCAGGTAATGATTTTGCGATAAAGCATATAGACCAATCCTAAGAGCAGGGCAAAAGCTGACATTTCTCCCAAGGACCCGCCTTGAAAACCAAAAAACAGTTCTGCGTAAGAAGGCATCTCTCGCATCAGGGAGGAAACCTGTTCGCCTTGTCTTAGTCCATCTTTGAGAAGGCCTAGCGCAGTGGCCCCCGTGGTACCATCGGCGATCAGTGTACCTTGAGCGGTAGGCCAGCTCGTCATTTGTACCGGGAAGGACATCAACAAGAACACCCGACCTACCAGCGCCGGGTTAAAAGGATTGTTCCCCAAGCCTCCAAAGCTCATTTTGCCTATGCCTACCGCCACGGCACTGCCCAGTACAATAATGTGCAACGGTAAGTTAGTCGGTACATTAAAAGCCAGCAACATCCCGGTGATGATCGCAGAACCATCTGCAATACTGGACTGCCGCCCTAGCAGGTACCGGTTGATCAACTGTTCAAATAAGACACAACTGATCACCGCCTCTAGGGTCACCAGTAAGGCATTGAGCCCAAATGTGTATACGGAAAATGCCAATGCTGGCAACATAGCGTAGATCACCCCCCGCATAACCTGCGGAACCGTTAATTCATGATGAACATGAGGAGAAGGTGATACCGTCAATAAGGAACTACTCATTCTTTAACAGCTTTTTTCAATTTGGCTTTGCTAAAGCGGATATAATCGAGAATTGGACGGTTAGAGGGACATACAAAAGAGCACGAGCCACATTCCATACAATCCAAAATATTTTCTTCTTTGGTTTTATCAGTATTCTTACCACGCGCCAATAACATGAGGTGGTACGGCTCTAAGCCCATAGGGCAAGCCTCGATGCATTTTCCACATCGTAAACATTGGTACGTTTCAGCGCGCTTAGTTTCGGCCTCGGGGATCACTAAAATACCCGAAGTAGCTTTGGTGATGGGTACTTTGAGGTCTGCTAAGGCTTTGCCCATCATAGGCCCTCCGCTGATCACCTTACCGGTATCTTCCGGGATACCCCCGGCAGCTGTGACCAGGTCGATCACAGGAGTACCCATCCGCACTAAGAAATTTGAAGGCTTCTTAAGAGATTTACCCGTCACCGTGACCACTCGCTGGACGAGGGGTTGGTTTTTTTGTACGGCCAAATAAACGGAATAAGTGGTCCCCACATTATGTACGATGGCACCTACGTCATGGGGAAGGCCACCTGAAGGCACCTCTCTTCCCAGCAATGCTTCAATCAGTTGCCTTTCCCCTCCTTGGGGATATTGTACTTTTAGCGCTTCCACTGTAATATTTGGAAAGCCCTGTGCTACGGTAGAGAGTAGCTGGATAGCATCTTGCTTATTGTTTTCAATGGCAATGATCGCTTTGCTCACTCCTAAGGCTTTCATCAGGATTTGGGCACCGATCATTACCTCGTGGGGCTTCTCAAGCATAACCCGGTGGTCTGCGGTCAGGTAAGGCTCGCATTCCACACCGTTGATCACGAGTGTATCCACCACTTTCCCTTTGGGAACGGAGAGCTTGACATGGCTGGGAAAGGCAGCGCCTCCCTGGCCTACTACACCGGCCTGCATCACTTTTTCAACAATCTCGCTGGCGGTATAGGGGATATCCGTGACCAGCGTATCCGTCCGGTCGATGGTCTCTTCCCAGTCATCTCCTTTCACACGAATATTAATGGCGATATGCTTGTACCCGCTGCTATCCATGACCGGGTCTATCTTCCCTACTTTACCAGATACGGAAGAGTGTATGTTAGCCGAGACAAATCCCTCATGTATGGCAATAACTTGACCAGCTTTGACCGTATCTCCTCTTTCTACCACGATTTTAGGAGGGGCACCGATGTGCTGATAAATGGGGATAGTCACACTGCGTGGCAGTGGAAGTTCTTCTATGCCCTCACCTGCCGAGAGTTTGTGATCAGCAGGGTGTACACCTCCCTTGCTGAAGGTTTTCAAATGGTTATCGAACAGCATCTTTCTCGGTTTTGGTCACGGGACTATCTTCTGTATCACTCTGTTTGCTCGCCCTTCTTTCGGCCTTCTCTTTTTCTAATTTCTTCTTATGACGCTCCAGCAGCTTTTCAAGGGTCTTATCGGGTACATTATCAGCTTTTAGAGAGTTTGCTTCACAAACCACCACACACTTGGCGCACAACGTACACTTTTCAAAATCGATCGTGGCAAGATTGTTTTCCACTAGGACCGCATCATACTTGCATTCGTCAAAACACTTGGCACAACCGGTACAGGCTACTGAGCACTCTTGCCGGGCTACTCCTGATTTTTCTTCGCTTTTACATGCCACGTATATCCGCTGGGATTTCCGTCCTACGGGCCATAGCTCAAGTATATCTTTTGGGCAAGCCTTTACACAGGCATTACACGCTGTGCATTTATCCTCGATGACTACCGGCAGGCCTGTTTTCTCATCCATGTACATGGCCTCGAAGTCACAGGCGTCCACGCATTCCCCTAAACCCACACAGCCATAAGCACAGCCATGATCCCCGCTGTATAAGGCTGTAGCTACGGTGCAATTGGCGGCTCCATCATAAATACTGGTTTGTTTCCGGGCTTCAAATGAGCCAGAGCAACGGACCACAGCCACATAGGGGTCCCGTTCTTCTACTTCCATGCCCAAGATCTCGGCGACTTCCTTCATTACCTCGTTACCGCCTACCGGGCAGTGGTACGGGGCCAGGTCATCTGCTTTCACCAGCGCTTCTGCAAATGCGTTACAGCCGGGGAGCCCACAGCCCCCACAATTAGTGCTAGGCAAAGCTTCCGTAACGGCGGCCAGCCGCGGATCTTCCTTTACTTTGAACTTCTGTGAAACAAAATATAAGATCACGGCGGCGATGGCGCCCAAGGTGACCAAAATCAGTACGGTGGCGATGATCGCTGCATTCATAACTTCTTCACTTGAAGGTTTAATTGTGATTTCAAGATTCTTTTAAATCGTGACAGCCCTATGAAATAAGGCAACAGCACAAACAATGCTGTAACTCCCAACCAATGTTCAGGGACAGCCAGCATAGATCCGCCAACGATTACCATTAAAATGAGCAGGAATGGGAACAGGTATGCCCAAAAGAGGGCTTTGAAGCCAATCGCAGGACTGATCTGCAAAGACACCTGGTCACCCACGGCCAAGTCGTTTTGAGACACCTCGAAACTTACGACTTTACCGTCGCCTTTACCGCAAAACTCCTTGATATGACAACTATGACATGCCTCATGCTGGGTAAGCTGCACAATGGCCTTCTCCCCCATACATTGGGTGACTTTGCCATGATGTGATATGCTTTCCGTAGTCATAGTATTTTATTCCTTGTTTACTTCGGGGAGGTCTCCGTGTGTTAATCCCAGGCACAGGGCCCGGGAATTTCCCGGTCCTCTAAGCCCCGAACCCTTCTCCTTTTAATTGGGCCACCCATGTGGCGATCCGATCGTCTGTTAGATCCTTTTGATTATCTTCGTCGAGCACCAGGCCTAGGAACTTACCGTCCACAATACCCTTAGACTCTTCAAAGTCATACCCCTCGGTAGGCCACGCTCCAACGAATTTTGCGCCGGAATCCGCGATACGCTCATGAATGATACCAGGGGCATCAATGAAGGTATCCGGGTACCCGTCAGCATCTCCTAAACCTAGGTACGTGACCATTTTTCCACTGTAATCCACATCTTCGATCTCATCGATGAAAGAGTCCCAATCTTCTTGCAATTCGCCGATCTCCCAAGTAGGGCAGGCAAGAATAAGGTAATCATATTCCGCCATATCATCTGAAGTAGACGAGTTCACATTATGAAGTGCTACCATATCCTCACCGCCAAATGCATCCTGTATTTGCGCGGAGACTCTTTCGGTGTTACCGTCGGTAGACCCGTAGAAAATTCCAATTTTAGCCATAATTATTTGTTCAGTTTTTATAAAAAATCATCACCGTCCTTGGGGTGATATTGCATAAATATTTCAGATTTCATCAAAATATCAACGTACTGTGCTCGCTTGTAGGCAAAAGGGTCGCTAAGGTTTGACTTAGCCAACTTACCCCGGAAGTCGGACAGCTTATGATACCCTTTGGACTCCATCCAGCGGGTCATATCTTCCAGCATTTGTGAAATATGTGAGATGCCTTTGTTGTAAATAGCGCTCACTACTTGCACCGTATCTGCCCCGGCTAGGATCATTTTCAGGGCATCTTCACCGGTAATAACACCTGTATTGCTACAGACGGTCCCTTTTACGTTACTGTAAAGTAATCCCGCATAGCGTAAGGCAAGCCGGTGGTCGCGTGAAACGCTGAAATTAAATGGAAAATGATGTTCTTCTCTCTCTATGTCAATGTCTGGCTGGAATAAACGGTTAAAAAGAACAAAGCCGTCTGCTCCTGCCTCATCCATTTGCATGATGACACCTAGGGTATTCGTATAATAAGGGCTGAGTTTAACCGATACGGGGATTTTCACGGCATCTTTCACTCGTTTCAATGTATTCACCTGGTCCCCGATGATACTGGGCCCGGTCTTGTTCGGGTCAATAACATTGGCATAAAAATTCAATTCTAATGCGTCGATACCCGTGTCCGCCATTTTTAGGGCGTATTCTTCCCAGGTATCTTCATACACACAGTTTAGGCTACCGATCACGGGGATATTCAGTGCCTCTTTCACCTTTTTTAGCTTCAGCAGGTGCTCCTCCGGCCCGGCATGTCCTAGTTTTGGGAAAATAGAAGCGTGTTCAGCATCCCAATCTTCGTATAGCTCGGTTTCCTGCTCCAGCGCGTAGGATTCAAGTTGTATTTGCTCTTCGAATAAGGATTTGTATACGATGGCTGCCGCACCTGCTTCTTCCAGTTTGACCAGGTTACCCCGGTCAGTAACAAGATTACTTGCTCCTATCACTAATGGATTTTTGATAGGTATCCCTAAGTAGGACGTGGTTAGGTCAATCATTGATAGCTTCGTTTAAAGGTTCTTCATTACTTTTTTCCGCAGGCTGGTCCTGGCCAAGATGTTTTAGGTCTTCAAATCGCAGGCGGTTATCCTCGCGGGCTAATTCGATCAGGCGATCAGCTTCCGCAGGATCGGCACGCATCAGCGAACGATAGCGGATCTCATCTTCTACAAAATTGCCAAAATCAGTATCTACCGACGGCGAATCCCAATGGAATGGATCCTTGCCTTGCAGGCGAAGATCAGGATTAAAGCGATACATAGGCCAATAGCCCGATTTGGAAGCTCTTTCCGATTGTTTTTTCGCTTGCTGTAGGTTGTAGCCGTGAGCGATACACGGTGAATACGCAATGACCAGCGAAGGACCATTATGCTTTTCAGCCTCTACAATGGCCCGGGCAGACTGCTCACGGTCCATACCCATATTCACCGAGGCTACGTAGGCATTTCCATAGGTGGTCATCATCAGGCCTAAATTCTTTTTGCCGAGTTTTTTACCATCCGAGGCAAACTTGGCCACTGCCGCTCTTGGTGTGGCTTTGGACGACTGCCCCCCGGTATTGGAGTATACTTCCGTATCCAACACCAGCAGGTTCACATTTTTATCAGAAGCCATCACATGATCCAGCCCGCTAAAGCCGATATCATACGCCCAGCCGTCGCCGCCGATGATCCAAACCGATTTATCGATAATGTAATCTTGCAGCTCTATGATCTTGGCCAGGACAGGTTTAAGATTGTCATCCGCCTTATCCAAAGCCGCGGGCAGCAGTTTTTTAACTTCGTCTACATTGGCCTTAGCTTCATTAGTCACTTGGTCCCACAGGGTAAGTGATTTTTGAAAGGCTTTGGTCAAACCGGAAGCTTTCGTTTGCTGTAGGTACAGCTCGATGTTAGTTTTTAATTGCTTTCGGTTAGCATCGATGGCAAGACGCATGCCAAACCCGTATTCAGCATTATCTTCAAAAAGTGAGTTTGCCCAAGCCGGCCCGTATCCCTTGCTATCTTTCGAATAAGGGCTAGATGGGAACGTACCCCCGTAGATGGATGTGCATCCCGTGGCATTGGCAATGATCATCCGGTCGCCGAAGAGTTGGGTAGCTAGGTGGATGTAAGGGGTTTCTCCACAGCCTGAGCAGCACCCCGGGTATTCGAAATAGGGCTCCTCCGAATTAAACTCCGGCACAAAGTCTAGCTTGGCCGCCCATTTGGCCGGGTTGCCAGGACGACCACGTTTCTCTAGCTTTTTCGTGGCTGTAGGGATAGTTCCGTTGAGCGACATCATAGATACGGGCACTACATCTCCTTTTAGCCTTAGCACAGGGTCCATCACCTTCTCGGCAAAGTCCCCGGAACCGGCAGGCACCACCTCTTGCAATTTCGCGTGTTTTTCTTCTTTTGCCGGGATAGGCACTTCCACCACTGCGTCAACAGAAGCATCTATGGCCTTCCAGTTCATTTCTACGATCTCTTGGCCTTTGCGCTTGAATTGTTTTTCAATGTATTGCTTGATCAGCGCTATGGCTTCTTCTTCGGGGAGTACCCCGGAGAGTTTGAAAAAGGCCGTCTGCATCACACTGTTGATCCTTCCTCCCAGCCCTACGCTTTTCGCAATTTTCGCAGCGTCTATCGCATATACCTTGATCTTTTTGTCACGTATGGTCTTTTGCATGCCCTCCGTAAAGAGGCTGAATATTTTTTCCGGTTTTTGACTGCTGTTGATCAAAAACGTACCTTTTTCGCTGATCCCTTCCAGCAGGTCGTACTTGCCTATGTACTGCGGACGGTGTAGGGCGATGAATTCCGCCTTTGTTAAAAGGTATTCTGATTGTATCTTTTCCTTACCAAACCGAAGGTGCGATACCGTGTATCCCCCGGATTTATTGGAATCATATTGGAAATAGCCCTGCACAAACTGGTCCGTGCTCTGGCCGATGATCATGATGGAGTTTTTATTAGCAGATACCGTACCGTCTGATCCATATCCCCAGAACTTACACCGGATGATGCCTTCTTGCTCGGTATCGATCTCTTCACCGATAGGAATTGATAAGTTGGTAACATCGTCGTTGATCCCCACCGTAAAACCATGCCACCCGTCATTGTCCAAGTGATCATATACTGCTTTCACCATGGAAGGGGTGAATTCTTTAGAGGATAATCCATAACGTCCTCCTATAATGTGTACGTCGGGTGTGTTTTTATAGGCCGAAAGCACGTCGAGGTAAAGAGGTTCTCCCGTGGCGCCGGGCTCTTTGGTGCGGTCTAATACCGCTATTTTTTTGACCGTGGATGGGATTTTATCCAAGAACGCCTCGATAGAGAATGGACGGTATAACCTTACCTTGAGCAGTCCCACTTTCTCCCCTTTTTTATTGAGATAGTTCACTGTCTCTTCCACGGTTTCCATACCGGACCCCATACCGATGATGAGTTTTTCTGCTTTGGGGTCGCCTACGTACTGGAACAGTTCGTATTTCCTGCCTGTTTTTTCATAAAAAAGGTCCATATACTCTTGTACAATGGACGGGCAGACGGTGTAATATTGATTTACTGTTTCCCGGCCTTGGAAATAGACGTCGGGATTTTGAGCCCCTACTTTGCAGACAGGGTTTTCAGGTTTGAGCGCTTGGTCGCGAAATTTTTCTATATACTCCATATCCAGCATCTCATGGAGTGTATCATATTCCAGGTCCTCAATTTTTTGCATGGAATGAGAGGTGCGGAAACCGTCAAAGAAGTGTAAGAACGGGACCTGTGATTTTAATGTAGATAAGTGTGCAATGGCAGCAAGGTCTTGTGCCTCTTGTACATTGCCGGATGAAAGGAGTGCAAAACCTGTACTCCGTGTAGACATAACATCCGAATGATCTCCAAATATAGACAAGGACTGGGCCGCGATAGACCTTGCCGAAACATGAAAAACCGTGGGCTGCATCTCACCGGCTATCTTAAACATATTAGGCACCATCAATAGCAGGCCTTGCGACGCTGTAAAGGTAGTAGCCAAGGCGCCGCCTGAAAGTACACCGTGGATCGCCCCGGCAGCACCAGCTTCAGACTGCATTTGTATTACATCCACTTTTTCTCCGAAAAGGTTCTTTTTTCCCAATGCCGACCACGCATCTGCCTTCTCCCCCATGTCAGAAGAAGGTGTGATCGGGTAAATAGCCGCGACTTCGCTAAACGCATACGCTATGTTTGATGCCGCGGTATTCCCGTCGGTGGTAATGTATCGCGAGTTTTTCATAATTTTCAATAGTTTAATTGGACCCTGCCTGTGCCATGAATTTTAAGTCCAAGATGACCACTTGAGCGCCCGTTAAGTATGGTATTGGTCAGTATATGAACTGATTTATATCAATGGATTTTTTTGTAGGGGTATACCCCGGGGTAAAGCGTTGTACGTGAACGTAGTTCGCTGAACTGGCCAAGTGGCATGGTATTGAAAGCCTCTTTCAAAAGTCCAAAAACACGCTCCCGTTCATCCTAAAAAACCTTCCATTCGACCGGGTTTTGATTCCACGCCTCGTAAAAACGCCTTTCATCCTTATTAATTTAGAAGTTTTGGCCCTTAGTGTTGTATGAATCAAAATGTTGAAGTAAATGAAAGGGCAGAGGATGAAAAGAACATTACAGCCAGTATGGGCAGTAGCATTTTTACTAATGCAAACTGCTGTTTTTGCGCAATCCAATTTCGATTGTAGCACGAACCTATACCAAGTGGTGAACGGCAGAGATCTAAAGCTGATGGATCCCTCAACCGGGATCTACACGGATCTAGGAAGTGCCAGTGTATCTTACAACGGGGCAGGATTCAATTACGAAGACGGATACATCTATGGTATCAGCTCCGGGAGTTTAGTAAGGATCGACAATACCGGTGCAGCCACTGACCTGGGCACTATTAGCGGGTTCAATGCTATCAGCTATTCCGCTGACTTGGACACGTTGGGTAATTGGCATTCATTTTATACAAAAAGCGGTTCTTGGAAAATGACCCGCATCGATGTGAGTAACGCCTCACCTACAGCGGAAGAATTTCCTGTAACAGTAGTATCGGGAGTCGCAACCCCCGAGGTTTGCGCGGACATTGCTTATAACCCTGTAACGGGAAAATTTTATGGAATGAGGTCCGGCAGGCTACATGAATTTGATCAGGCCAACCGCACCGCCAGGGTGATCGCCGATTATTCTGCTACCACCTCTCCTGGGGCATACGGTGCTGCTTGGTCAGATAGACAAGGAAATACTTATTTCTTCAATAATGGTACGGGTAACGTTTACCGGGCTTCGTTTGATAATGCCGGCAATGTGCTGTCTTTTGGTTTCACAGCTACGTCGCAACCCAATGGTAGTAATGATGGAATGAGCTGCCCGCTTGCAGCGCCTCCTGTCTTCCCCGAGATATGCGACAATGGCTTGGATGATGACGGCGACGGGCTGGTGGATTGTAACGATCCTGACTGTACGTCGACAGTTTCTTGTGGTGTATCAGGAGTCATGTTCAGTACGGATTTCGCTTGCCAGGAAAGTATTGTTACTTACCATGCTTTCTTTACTAACAATTCAAGTATTACGAATACCATCACGGTCACTGATGTACTTCCTACCGGGTTCATCTTCTTGCAGGATACCTTGGATTTTGATGCGGGAGGAAGCTCTGATTTCAACCTACAGCCCGTAGAAGGTGATCGAGGCACCCTTCAATGGGGCAGCATTACATTAGAAGGTGGCGAAACCGTGCGCATTTCTTATGACGTTACCGTAGATAACACGGCTGCCAGCGGCACAAACACTAATAGCGTTACCTTAAGTTTGGGGAATTCCGGGACAATCTCAGACCCGGTCACACTTTCTTCGGATGTGATCATCAGCAGTTGCCCTACGCCCAATACGTTTCAATGTGAGCCTGCTTTCTACCAAGTATATAAGAAAAGAGGAAAAAATCAGCCCAATGTTTATGGTAAGCTGGACCCTATCACCGGGGACTACGACCCTATAGCCATTGCCTCCGATTTTGCCAATGGTTTGGGGTACGATATCAATACTGGATTAGTATACGGAGCGTCAGGAAAAAAATTCATTCGGCTGGACGAAGATGGATTTGTATTGGATCAAGGCATTTCATTTAGTAAAAAAGTGTACCGCGGCGATATCAATGAAAGCAGCGAATGGTATGGTGTAGTAGGCAGTGACATGGTCAAAATCAACGTAAGCGGAACTCCTGTGATTGTAGCCACCTACCCCGGCCAAGGTTTAGTGGGCTGGGATATTGCGTACAATATGGACGGACACTTCTATTCGGTTCACCAAGGCCAGCTTTATAAATTCAATACATCGACCAATACCAAATCTACTGTAGCGGCTTTGACCGGCATTGGTATTCCCACCTCCGGGGGCTACGGGGCTCAATGGACAGGATCCGATGGATACCTCTATGCTTCTCACAACTCCAGTGGTAGTATTTTACGTGTGGACGTTACTACCGGGGAAGCCCGTAGAGTATCGAGCTCAGTAGCTGAATTGAGTAAAAATGATGGTTTTTCATGCCCCTTGGATATTCCCGCCGTATACGAATTTGACTATGGCGATAACAGCCGTCTTCCACAAAGCCGGGTGCTTAGCTACAAGCAGGACTTGAGTAACGATGGCTTGCCCGATTACGCTACAGTTTGGCTTGGAAACACGGTAGAATATAACACCACGGACCCTGCCAACGCAGATGCTGACGGGGATACTGATGATGGTGTGAGCATGAACACGCGTATTGCCAATGGGCAGTTGACGGCTAACATAGGGTTGAATTCCAACGAAAACTTGACCCTCTACTATGGTATCGGGGTAGATTGGAACGATGATGGGACTTTCGATGAAGTGATCAACGGCTCCACGGACATCTCTGGGGCTACACCACTAGCACAGACCTTAACACCCCCTGCTAATTTTATTACGGGATTGGTGAATGTACGTGTAGTGGTATCCGAAGTGGCCATAGACCAAAGTAATATCAGTGGTGACATTGTAGCTATGGGTGAAGTGGAAGACTACCGGTTCTTAATTACTTCGGATGAAGACTGTACCAACGGGATTGATGACGACGCAGACGGGCTCACTGACTGTGATGACCCCGACTGCTCCGGGGTATCCGGGTGTCCTGAAACACCTAGTGGACCCGGGGGAAATGACGGCGGATTGGAAAGTCACAACCGTCTTGCCGGGAAAATCGCGAAAGTACAATTTGCCAAAAACCGGGAGCAAAAGGTTAATTACAATAACAAAGCCGAGTTACGAAAAATTGGCAGGAGTAAGCAGTATGGCAAAAGCTCACCGAGAGGACGAATAGGTTCAGGTTCTATCGAGCAATTCATTCCTTTAGAAGTACTGCCCGGTACCGAGTCATTCGTGACTTCGCCAGAACATTTGGTGGGTATTACCAATGCGGAAGAAGTGTTTTCAGTAGATGTTTTTGAGGAAGATACACGGGTAGCCACGGTATTGGCCATGACTTCTGTTGACGGGGTGTATGAGCATACTAAATACGTTTGTGATCGCTTGAACGGATCAGAATTATTGGACATCCTCGCCTACAAAATTGACGATGAACATGACTTCCAGGTGGTAAAACTACGGTTACCTAACGGGGCGACGGAGTACGCCACTAGTTTCTCTATAAAAGAAGACGGCAGCGATAAGTTTGCCGTGGAAAGTCACTGGAACCTAGCTTTTTATCCACCTGCCACTGATTATTACAACTTCCAGGTCTGGGCGAACAATACAAGCAGGTTGGTAGATTTGGTCAACGAAACCCTGCGCTTATTAAAAGTACAGCGACCGATAGAAGCCTATAATATCAGTGAAGCGCCGGGTGTTTTCGTCAACAAGGCCGAGATGACCTCCGGGCAACTGAATTTGACCTTTACTAACCGGACTTCTAGCACAACATTGAACGCAGATGGTTTATTGAGTGAAACCGAAACTTCGGGAACCCGGGAGTTCAACCAATCCATTACGCTGGACGGCGCTACGAAAGAGAATATATCTCTCAGCTTGGGCAGTGTTTATGACCTTGGGCTTACGTTCCACGATGAGAAAAACGCTATGCCGGATGTTATTTTCATCGCCGATGGCGCATGGGGTATGGATTATGATCCCGCCCAAGAAGAGGTGAGCAGTTTTATCGTAGACCCGGGTTTCTCGGATGATCAAAATGTTTACGGACTTGAGAGAAACGTGCATATCATGGGAGGAGTTAAAAATTCAGTGGCGGTGTTCCGTTCCTTTAATCCTTCCTTCAGGCCTACGGACCTTTCAAATTATAGCGTATTGTCCTTTAAAGCTCGTGGAAAAGGCACCGTAGAAGTTACCTTGGTAAAATCCGGGACCAGGGATTGGGCTGACCAACCTCATGCTACCATCACACTGGGTGAAGAAGAAGAGCAATTCAACCTTGACCGGTCTTCTTTCTACGATTCCAGCAACTTGTCACAGGAATGGGATGATCTCACGATGGTGGTATTCGATGTAAAAGGGGATGAAGAAGAACTGGATAACTTCGAGATGAGGGTGTCCGGGGTAGCCTTCAGGCAAAGCCAGGTAACTTCAATCGACGACCTGCTGACGAGCCAAGATTTCAACGTATACCCTAACCCTGTGAATGATGTTATGAATATTTCATTTACAGCGAAGACTTCCGGAGAATTTTCAATGGAGCTCCTCAGCCCCGGCGGAAAGTCAACTAGGATATACAAAGGCATGACGCGTATAGGACGTAACGAGATCCAATTTTCGGACCTGCCGCAAAATAAAGGATTGTATTTCTACATTATGAAGCTAGCAGATGATACCACTTTCCAAGGTAAAGTACTGCTAAACGGCAATTAATATAACATTATTCGCAAAGCTAAAGGGGCTGCCTTCAAGGTTAGCCCCTTTTTTCATATCTTCTTTCACTTACCCTGACCCCTACCCTGATCTTAGGTTAAGCGCAGCGGTCCTAAGACCTACAAGTAACCAAGAGCGTCCCGCTCGATCTTTCTCGTCAATGACGGACTGCTCAAAAAGGAATAGATGCCTCTTCGTGCAACATGTATCTAAAAAAACACTGCCATGAAAATTTAAACGCAGGGATTGACTTCGAATTTATGCAGCGGATCACCTAGTTTTAAAGCGTACGTTCCAAGTCCATTTCCGAGCGGACGCTCTCCCGGTTATTAAGTCGTAGGACCGCTACGCTTAACCTACGACTAGTTCTAAAATAGCTCTACTTTGTCAGATTTAAGTAATTGATAATAAGTCTTTTATTTTCAAACCTATTGCCAGCGAGTTGCAAAGGATGGGTGATACACGTCCTGTTCTAAACCCATCCAAAACCATACCTAAGAACGTCATTCCTTTTTCTAACATCGTCATTCCTTGCAGCCTATGCGTTGGGCTAGGCGTGACAAGGAATCTGCGAAGCCGTGAAACGAAAACCCGGTACACTTAAAAAAAGGTTCACATTCAACGACACAGCAGATTCCTGCTCTCGCGCATCGCTCACCCGGCAAGGCCGGAAGGAATGACGATAAAGAGGTTGTTGTTTCGTTTTTGATGAGGATACCCAACGGTCTCATTTTTTCACTAAATCACTGTCTATCAAATAATTGAATCTAGCAAAGTAGCACTAGGAATGGTCTTAAGACTAGGAATGCCGTCCTACGGACTAAGAACGGTATCTATATCAAATATTTCGGATGGATCACAATAAAATTGGGCGAAAACCCACGTTGGTTCACGACATTTCATCACAGCTTACGAGTTTCCGCCCAAAGCCAACTAATATCTGTATCATTCATACCTGCTTGCTCTTTACTATAACAATTTTTTCTCCATTAAGTAACAAACAGCCAAAAAGGATCCTTCTTGAACCTAGACCAGTCCTCTTTCAGCTGTGAATAGAGTGTTCTCAACTCGTTCGTTTTTTTATGACCTGCCCCTAGGGTATCTTTCATTTCATGGTAAAGTTTACCCGTGTAGTTAAGAAGGTGGTAGCACATGTTAAAATTACCGTAAACCACTAGGCTCGCCAGTTTGTTTTCCTTGCCCGATGTTTCATGTGGAGTAAACCACAAGGTCACTTCCACGGAAGCCGCGTGGTTTGACACTTTTTCCATGCGCTGACTGGGTTCAAACAGATCGTCATGTGCACTCAAAATATCAACAGGAAGCTGCCGTCTACTCAAATTATCCTTTGCCAGTTCATAAACCCTATTAGAAAAAATGGGGGCGTAGAATTCTTCATGTCGCAGGGTTAGTCTTTTAAATGACCGGGAAAAAGACCTTGCTACCCTATTGAAACATGAAAACTTGGTTTTGAGAGATTTAGCCCTCTCGTTACCCATGACATTCGCACCACCGGTTCCCCTACCTGGAGGAGCAACATCAGAGACTATTAACAAACCGGGATTTTGACCACCGGTTTTCCCATGGTATTTACGCCACCTTTGCTCGGCATGAATTGCCGAGCCTATTCCTTCGCCATGTATACTTCCATCCATGAGCTGGGTATGAGGGTTTCCGGGCCGCTTTGATCTCAATGTTTCTGCCCATTGATCAAGATTGGGCGACGCTGCGTGGCGAAAGTCCTGGGGGAATACCAAAGGCTCAAAACCTCCCGGGAAACAAGAAGACGCCGCCACTATATCCGCAATACGTATTTCCTTTGCCGCAGCCAAAGGAATGGGATGATGGTGGTTGCCAAAATGCCCCTCATCATGGCTCGTTTTCTGAAATCGAAATATAGCCCGGTTAGCAAGATCGGCGGTGTTAAAGATCACTTCGTCTAAGTGCCAAGGGATGTCCCGCCAGTAGATCTCGAACCGGTCGCTAAAAAAATGATCGTGATAGACCTCGGCCAACGCATTCACTAGTTTTTTCTGCTTAAAAGAAGGCCAGCACCTTTCGCCAAGGAGACTTAGCCCGGCATCTATCATATCCACCTGTTCCATCAATTGGTAAAGTCTTTCAAAACAATGCTGAAAACCACCTCGATTCAACACCGTGGTCGTGTACATGGCATTTACAAAGCTGCCCCCGGAAACGGACGATAGCACCTTTACGCGTTGCAGTAAGGGCTGCCCTTGGTATTGCAGCTTTTCTAAATAGGCCATAGAGCCTAAGTGGAAGGCGGCAGCTCGATAACCCGCTCCCGATAAAGAAAGGGAAATTCGGTCAAATGGAGTGGTTATACAAGGGTCACTCAACTTATGATTAGCAGTATTGGCCATGTTCTTGAGATAGTCCTAGTGTTAAGTTAAGTGTCATGGGACGGTTAGCGATTTTTTCCAATCCCGTTCTTAAAGTCGGCAGGCAAATGGCAATAGGCAAAGAATATGAGGTTGCCATTTGTAAACTCCCGACTGATCCATACCTTAAGCATAGCTCATCCTGTAGTCGATACGTCATTTGAGGCTTAACTTAATACGAGCCTAGTTTTGCCATTCGTACCTAGCAGGGAGGTTCAAATGAGCGTGTTAAAATGTTAAAGTTCCCGCTTGTTTTTACAACATAAAAGACCAGGATCAGGCGAATTCCATTCCAGGGGATTGTATGGGTAATACGAGGGTTTTCCCGGGTATTTTTCCCGCGGCCATCTACATTAAGGAACTGGTAAGTATATTTAAATCATTTATTCTATTCCAAAAAATCTATTTGATCATTATGAACTCGCGATTTACAAGACTTGCCAATAACTGGTATGATATGGCCCCTGAAAAAACGGATCACAGCTTCTATTTTGACAGGAACAATATACAAAACAAAACCATGGCCACAGGACATAGCACCGACTGGTTCAGGGTGTTACTTTATGAATTATCAGATAATGAACAAAAGAAGAAACTGGACGGGTTTAAAACTAAAATAATAGGGAATAAGTGTCTCCTGCGACTGGGGATCGAGTATAATGGATCTACTCCTTTTTTTACTCCTTTTCTCCAGGTCAGTCCGGGTTCACCTACCCAAATTATCGACGACACATGCTTTGATTTGAAAGCCGAAGATCACATCAGCTCTGAAAACCTAAGGTCTGAGCCCTTGCTTTTTATTGGCGAGAAGGATGATACCGCACCCGTACTCAAGTCGTTCCCTATCCCTCCCGAATTAGTATTAGAGTTACAAAACAACTGGCTCATGACCTCCCCGGCAGTAACAGCGGATCACTTTAAAGTGATCGACTGGAAAAATCCAAAATCCACACATTCACAATCCGCGCTACCCTCTGTAGAGGTGGTAAGGTATTATACCTTTGATATTGTCGAAAACCTAGGGGAAGAAAGGATCGCGGCGATCACAAAAATACAGTTATCCATGGGATTGAATTTAAACCAACAGGTTTCAGATCGCCCTACATTTGCACCTATACTTATTTTCACTTTGACCACGGTAAATGAAGACGGATCAGGAGAAAATCAAATTGCTGTAGACCTGGCCAACCCATGTCCGCCAACTTGCTAAGCCAAGAAACTGTGGGTCAGTATGACAAGTGTGATCACTATATCTTCGTATCTTTTTATCCTTCCGTTAGGGATAACTTTCTTACGAAGAAACTCGCTGGATGATACACAAAAGCTATTGCAGTGGGTGATCTACCTGCTATCCGCGAGTCAAATGATAGGTACTGCCCTATGGTATTTTAAGATCAATAATTTGCCGCTGATCCACATTTATCCCTTAATAGAACTGGCTATTTTTTCGGTCCTATATCAAAAGGCGCTACGGACGTCGTATCACCCGAATGTCATCCCATTTTTAACGGGCTTGGTGATCGTTTTTTCCATCTTCAATAGTGTTTTTGTACAAAGTATTTTTGTCTTCAGCTCGAATTCCATCACACTGGTCAGTGGAGTATTGATCATTTATTCCATTTCCTATTTCGTAAAGCTGCTCCGTGACCCTCCTATTGATTTTTTGGATCGCAGCCCGATGTTTTGGATCAACTGCGCAATACTTATCTATTTTTCGGGTAGTTTTATGATTTTCATGTACAGCAATTATATGCTGCCAAAATCCAAAGATACCCAAATGGTAATGTGGGGTATCCACGCGATTCTCAACATGGCCAGGTTTTTCTTGTTTTCAATTGCCTTATGGGTCAAGGAGAAGAGGTAGAAATACTGAGCATTTTATTGATAGGCGTTTCAGGGATGTCCGTGATGGCGCTGGCCATTATTTTGTTTTTCATTATCTACCAAAAGCGCCTGCTTAAACAACAAAAAGAGCAACGAGCCCTGGAATCGTCACACCAAAAGGATCTACTGGAGGCATCCTTGAAAAGCCAGGAAAATGAACGGCTTAGGATCGCTAAGGACCTTCATGATGATATTGGTGCGTTGTTATCTACCTCCAAGCTATACATCGGTCAGCTGTTGGATAAATCTGAAGACCAAGAAAAGAAGCTATTGGTACAAAAGGTCGAACGCCTCCATGAGGATATGATCCAAAGTATTAGGAACATCGCTCAAAACCTAAGGCCGGCGGTGCTGGAAAATATGGGACTGGTAGCGGCCATTAAGAGTTTGGCCAAACAGATCAATGAAAGCCGGTGGCTCACGGTAGAGTTCACCTATGATCACGAGGCCCTGCTGGCCAAAGAACGACAGCTCCAACTTTACAGGATATTACAAGAATTGATCACAAATACACTAAAACACGCCCGTGCCCGAACCATCCATATCGAACTGACCAGGGACGGGCAGTGCTTACGTCTTGTATATAAAGATGACGGCATTGGTTTTGACCCGGGGAGGCAAGCTAAAAAGCATGCTGCCAAAGGACTGGGGCTCTTGAACATTGAAAGTCGTTTGGCCTTGCTGGACGGAAGTATCCGCTACCGGGATACAAGAGCCGGTACGGACATCTCCTTGGTGGTACCGAATGACCTCACTAATATTTCAGAAAATGAGCATTAAGATAGGAATCGTCGATGATCACTACCTGTTCCTAGAAGGCATCCAATCGATACTGGATACGATTGATAACTTTGACGTGGTGCTGGCCGTCACTAGTGGCCCATCGTTATTCAACCAATTGGAAAAAAAACAGGTGGATATCCTGCTCCTTGACCTGGAAATGGAGCCGTTGAATGGCATAGATATATTCCATCAACTTCACGAGGATCACCCCGGGATAAAAGTGATCATTCTCACCATGCACTCTGAGCCCGAACTTATTTCACACCTAATGAAAGCCGGGGTAAACGGCTATTTGCTAAAAGATACAAACAAAGCGGAGTTCGAAATGGCTATAAACACTGTGTATCTCAAAGGTCACTATTTTAATGAAAATGTATCAAAAGCGATGCTGGAAGCCTTGCAGACCCGGTCAATGGCTAAAAAACCACAATTGGGGAATCACTTATACCTAACCTCCCGGGAAATGGAGGTACTGGAGCTGATCGCCAAGGAATACACGACACAGGAGATCGCCCAAAAATTATTTCTTAGTCCTAAAACGATTGAAGGACATCGAAAAAGCCTGCTTAGTAAGTTTAATGTTAAAAATACGGCAGGTTTGATCATTAAGGCCATAGAGAAAAAGATCATATCGGTGAAAGGAGGTCTCTAAGTACCTTATCGTTCTCTAGTGTCATGGGACGGTTAGCTATTCTTTCCAATCCCGTTCTTAAAGTCGGCAGTTGGCAATAAGCAATCGGCAACCCTCTTTTTTTTGCTTACTGCCTTTTGCCTATTGCCCACTGATTAATACGTCAAACATAGCCCCCGGTACGTCATTTGAGGCTTAACTTAACACTAGTGTCATGTCAAGCCTCAAATAACGGCCAATCCGGGGTATCTTTTGCGGGATCTCTGCGTTGCAAAAAGACTTACGTAGCTATGGC
>JANQLQ010000027.1 GCA_028280565.1 Fulvivirga sp. | reverse complement strand
TTTTGAGTGTACTGGGTTTTCGTTTCACGACTTCGCAGATTCCTTGTCACGCCTAGTCCAACGCACATGCGGCAAGGAATGACGATGTTGGAAAGTGAGGAATGACGTTCTTAGGTTAAGTTAAGGCTCAAATGATGTGCCGGGTACAGGATGATTAGGTTTAAGGTATTGGAAGGCGCTCGATCGGTGGCAGTTGGCAATCGGCAACTCTTTATTTTTTTGCCTACTGCCCTTTGCCAACTGCCGACTTTAAGAAAGGCTATTATAAAGTAGTATTAGGGACTGTTTCTGTGCAGCGAACACGCTTGGCCTAAAACTTCGATAGTTAGCCCGTATAATGCGCATTCCCTCCGGCAGCCACGTCCATGACCATACCACTGATGAATTGGGCATTATCCGATGCTAAAAAAGTAGCAGAATGAGCAATATCCACGGGGTCTAGCGCCGGGGTGGGTAAGGCATGATACCCTAGCATTGCTTTGTCTTGTTCTTCGAAAGAATTCATTCCCGTAGATCGGTATTGTCCTTCACTACGGTACAAAGGTGTGTTTACCGCGGTGGGGGCGATGGCGTTGACCCGTATGTTGTATTTACCTAACTCTAGCGCCAAGGCCTTTGTTAACCCGATCACGGCCCACTTGGTAGAGGCGTAGTTGGCTACGCCCGGCACACCTTGACGTCCACCGATAGAGGTTAACGTGATAATGCTCCCGCTTTTTTGCTTTTTCATTTGGGGTAGTGCCGCCCAGGCCGTATGGGCTACCCCGGTAAGGTTCACATCGATCACATCTTTCCATTGGTTTTCTTTCATATCTTCAAAAGGCGACCAGCTAGCCACCCCTGCGTTAGCCACAACGATATCCAAACCACCTAATTCGGAAATGGTACGATCCGTGGCCTTTTTCAATGCGCCCAGGTCGCGCACATCGGCTTTAACGCCGATGGCTTTTACCCCTAGTTTTTTGATCTTGTCAGTGGAAGATCTTAATTCGTCTTCATTGGCCAGGCGATATCCCCGGATGGCCATTCCACCGGTGGGATCGGCAATATCCACTAAGGCAATATTGACCCCATGTTTGGTCAGGTCCTCGGCAATGGCCAAGCCTATACCACGCGCTGCCCCGGTTACGAGGGCAGTTTTTCCTTGCAGGTCCATGCTATTGGGCTCTTTTGATTGTCCTAATGCCCCGGTATTGGTTACAGCGACGCCTGTGGCCGCTAATCCTGCTGATCTAAGAAATTCTTTCCTGTTCATGATTCACTGGTTTTAGATGGCTTAAATGATTACAGGAACAAAAATCAGCACCATGGGGGTTGAAAAATTGTAAATTCTTGGTGTATTCTTAAAGCGATTGGCGGTATTGTTTTGGGCTAATCCCCACTACGCGTTTGAAGCTGTGTGTAAAGTGACTTTGGTCAAAAAAACCTGTAGTGTGCGCTATTTCGGTTAGGCTCAAGGCCTTGAGTTTTATCAGCTCCTTTGCTTTTTCCATACGCATTTTTAAGACAAACTGGTGGGGGGAGAGCCCCATGGTTCGCTTAAACGTTTTGGAAAAGTGGTACGGACTCATGTGTACTTGGCCGGATAGCATATCGAGCCCGATCTCACTGCCAAGGTGGCTTGACACAAAATCGATGAGGTTTTTGACCTGCAGTCCATGAAGTTTGCCCGTCGGTTCGGTGATCTTTTTGTTTCCTGTGGCGTAGTGATTCAATAAATACAAGGCAAAAGCCATACTTAACGTTTCACCATACAGCTGGCTGGTATATCTTTTATTCGACAATTCATCATAAAACAGTTGGCAGAAAGATTGGATGTTAGGGTCTAACTTCCCTCGCTGCGTGATCAACTCCACTTGACGGGACTTGACCTGCCCCGAGGTGATCTTCTCAAAAAAAACAGGTTTGATGGCGATTGCCAGGAATTCAAAGTGGTCAAGCCACCTTGGGGCGCCAAGATCCCCATGGTTTTGCATGGAGAATGATCCCGGGTGTAACTGTACCCGGCCCCATTTGCCATTTTCCTTAAATTCAAAAGGGACAGTCTTTTGCCCCGTGGTGATGGTTAACCTATGATCTAAGATGGTGTGTCCGGGTAGCTCACCTTTCTCCATTTTATGATGCTCGACAACAAACCCGTCCCACTCTGACGAGGAAGAGACGGCGGCGCCAGGGGCTGCCGGTACGATCACACCATTCTCTAACAACGATATTTTTGACTGGATGCTCACTTGCAGGGGCTATTCGTCTTATTTACGACCAGCAGTAACTAAATTAACCATGAATGTCGTTGTATCAAACATGCTCGATGATAAAACTATGCCTAGTGTCAATTGGAAGGTGATGGTTAGACTATTTTTGGTCCCGTTTTTAAGGTATAAGGTCGGCAGTTGGCAGTAGCCCCATCGGCAATCCTACATTTTGCCTACTGCCAACTGATCAAATGGCTCACCACCATTCCTTCATCCATTCTTCAGCAATCCCTTTAGCCTTTTCATAATCGTCGGGCACGATGACCAACTGGTTAGCATGATCGCTGTACTGGGTTAAAATATTTACCCTGGCATCAGCAAGCCTGCGGCAAAACGCTCCCAATTGGCCCGGGACATCTTGTCTTAGTTTCAACAGGATCACCGGGTGAATATTTACTACTTTGATATCCACTTCCTCCAGTACACGACGAGCCTCTTCGGCTTCTTTGACTAAAAAATGGGCAATGGATCGGCCACCTTGGTGGAAAACCCCACCGCCTTCCAAGCTTATGTTATGCTTCCCGAGTGTCTCACCGAACAGTGCTAACCTGCCGGGTTCATTAACCATACTGATTTCCAAGTCTTTCATATTTTGATTCATTGATGTCTTGCTTTACTGTCCAAAGGGGCCTGGATCCTGTCCGTCATGCTATAATCTCTTGTGACCAGGGCCACTCTGAGCCGATAATCGTCAAAGACCACCGCCCTCCCGGTTTCTTGTGCGTCCCGGTGTGCAGCCAGGTTACGCCATTGGGTCACGCTTTCCTCATCTTTCCAGTAAGACAGTGATAAAACCTTCCCGGGGTGGGTGAGGCTTTGAAATCGCTCAATGGAAATAAAACCTTCCATTTTACTGAGTGAGGGCTTCAGGGTAGATGCTATATCAAAGTAGGCATCGCGTTTTCCCTGCCTGGGATAAGCTTCAAAAATTACTACGACCATGTTTTCTTTTTTGGCAAATAAATCGAAAGGTTTACATTTATATTTCATTTTATAATGAAGTATGGGTGTAGAAGAGAATTTTATTACACTTTCCGGGCTGCTCTGTGAACCTACAAGGGCTAAAATGCTATGGAACCTGCTCGATGGGAGGGCTTACACGGCTACTGAACTCTCCACGGCCGCAGATGTTTCCGCTACCTCGGCCAGTAATCATTTAGCCAAGCTGCTGGAGGCAGGGTTGGTCAAAGTGGAAGCCCAAGGCAGGCATCGCTATTACTCCTTTTCAAAACCAGGAGTGGCCTACGTTGTAGAGTCCATTGCCCACTTGGCAGGGTTGTATACACCCCGGAAGGATGAAAACAAGTTGCCTGTAAAAGGGATAAGGTATTGCAGAAGCTGTTATGATCACCTGGCGGGCTATGTCGGGGTGAAAGTAGCGGAGGCGCTTGAAGCCAAAGGGTGCATCGAAAGCGACGGAACTTCCTACACCGTAACAGCCAAAGGCTGGGAGTGGCTTGCAGGGCTTGATATATCCCGGGAGTCATTGGAAAAGAGCCGTCGACCGTTAATACGGCCTTGCCTCGATTGGAGCGAGCGTCGTCCGCACTTGGCCGGGCAGCTCGGCGCCTTATTGCTGGAGAAAATGTTAGAAAAGAATTATTTCAAAAGAGTACGATTTTCACGTGAACTTATTGTGACCATGAAGGGGCGCCAGGAATTGTACGAGCGGTTAGGGGTGGTGGTGAGTTAAGTCATTTCCTTTTCCATTCACTCTCACTTAACACGTCGTTAAGGATCTTACTGATTTCCTTTGCCCTATTCATCACCATAAAATGTCCTGCCTTTTCTACCACGATTACTTTTTCGCTTTTCGAATACCGAAGTAGCCTATCAGATGATCCATGGATCCTTACCATGTTGACAGGCATAGTTTTGTTGTTCCAGTGGGCAATTTCATTGGTCGCCCACCTCAAAAAATCAACCTGCGTATCGGAAATGATATCATGTAAAACTTTCCTGTACTTTGGCTCTTGAACGCCAAAAAACCAATTTGCCAGGAAATTGGGAGGTTTCATCAAGGCACCGGGGAGTAATGGGAATAAACCGGCCTTACCCATGATCCGAAAGGATAACGGGATATCATGTTTATTCGTTGCCGAAGAGATCAATACTATTTTTCGTGGATTTATGAGCTTGTTAAGCTCTATGGCTATCATACCTCCAAATGAGATCCCGATGATTGAAAATGGATTATCACTATTGATTTGTTTGGCAAACCTACGGGTATAACCTTCCAATGATTCACTCGGTAAAGGATCGATCCATGAAAGAGGCACGAGTTCAAAGTCGAGAACTAGTTCTGAAAAAACTCTTTCATCGACTCCGAGTCCTCCAATGGCATAAATGGTCAATTCCCGATAATTGATTTAGTCAAAAGTAAACCTTAAAAAACATTTGCCGCCAATTACCCGGGTAAATAATCCCCTAAAAGGTTCCAATCCATACTATTCCCCCAACCCTGCCCGTGATCGCTGGTGTTTTTGACCTTATGTGCTTCACCGATACGGTGTTCACCATAGGCAAGTAAAGATAAAATGCTACCCGGGCGCAAGTGCTCACTGGCCCATGATAAGGGAGTATCCCCGTGGGCGTCTTTAGCTTCCTTATCCGCTCCATGTTCGAGGAGAAATTGGATCGTGCGCTCGTCTGCATAAGCAGCGGCCCGGTGAAGAGGGGTTTCTCCTTTTGTGCGGACATCACGCATAAAAGCCCCCGTTTCTATCCCCGGAAGGGTTTTGGCATTGACATTGGCGCCTTTATCTACCAGCAGTTTTACCACGTAAAAGTAGTAAGGCCGGCCCGCTTTGGCCAGTGCGTTGTGAAGGGGACGCTCACCAGTCTTATCCAAAGAGGCATTAACATCCGCTCCTTGTTGTACCAGGAAATCGCAAACTTTCCAGTGACCGAAAAAGGCGGCATTTCCCAGTTCGTCATCGAGATCAATACTTTCCAGGTCACCGCCGGCTTCGAGTACAGCCCGTAACGCCGTGGTATCATTGTAGTAAACCAGCCACTGGAGCAGTTTGACAGGACCTTGGTCAAGCCATTCTTTCCAATTTGATAGCCGGGTCAAATGAAAGATATAGTCCGTTCTTCCCCGGCTAATATATTCTAAGATCTCTTGGGCTTTCATATTTTGTAATTCTTTTAGTGTAAGGACTTATGAGCACTCCCAGTCCTTTTTTGAGAGAGGTATCGTTACCATCCGGTACCTTTAATAGGCAAATGAACATGCAAAACGTATGCGCCAGCGTGCTTTGAGAAGTAAATGACAATATAAAGCCTACAAGCCATTGAACAAATGGATAGCCCTGCTTTTTAAACCCAGCCAATTCATAGCAAATCATTGCCAGATACTATGACTATGATGAAAAAAAGAAAAGTTATAGACCACAAGCAGGTGTTACCTTGCTTACCTACATGATCCTTTTGATAACCCCAGGATAACCCTTAACTTGAACAAACGGACAATAAGAATATACTATGAAATACGGTAAAGTCTCCTGGGAAGAGCTGGACCAACTCAAGTTATTATTACCCGCCGACCACCCGGACACAATGAAAGTACTGGGAGGAGAAAAGAAAGAAACGAAAGTATTTGTAGGCTGTGCCAAGTGGGGCCGGAAGGAATGGGTGGGACTCATTTATCCCCAGGGGACCAAAGACAAGGATTTCCTGGATCATTATGTGCAAAATTTTAACGGGATAGAAATGAACACCACTTTTTACAACATTAAGAAGTCGGTGGTGCAAGGCTGGGCGGCGCGAGCGCCGGAGGGGTTTAAATTCAGTCCGAAATTCTCTCAAAATATTAGCCACCTTAAGCGCATTAATGAAGATTCGCAGCGGTTCACGGATCACTTTTTAGATGCTGCATCAGGTTTCGAAGACAAATTGGGACCGAGTTTTTTGCAAATGCCGGATAATTTTTCCGGTAAATACGTAGAAAGGCTGGCCAATTACGTTTCGGGTATTCCTTCGGATTTCCCCATGTTCGTGGAACTCAGGCATACGGACTGGTTTACAGACCCTACAGTGGCCGATGAAACCTTTGCCATGCTCGCGGAATATGGAAAAGGCGCCGTGATCACGGACGTTGGTGGCCGCAGGGATGTATTGCATATGCGACTCACTACACCCAGGGCCTTCATACGCTTTAATGGCTACAACCTGCATGCTTCCGACTATGAACGCCTAGACGAATGGGTGGCCCGGGTGAAGACATGGATAGAGAATGGCCTGCAAGAGCTTTACTTTTATGCCCACCAGGAAGATGAAACCCATACCCCGGTCACGTGTGATCACTTCATTAAAAAACTGGATGAAGCCTGTGGTCTCAACTTGTCGCGTCCCAATTTTATCGAAGCTTTATGAAAAGAATATCCTTGCTCATTACCGTGCTGCTGCTGGTCCAGCTTTCTTCGGCGCAGCGCCTGCGGGAGCTGGGGGTGGTGCCCGGTATCCTTACTCCCGGTAAATACAATGCGATCACCGATGTGAAAGGAGTGACGGTGGGTCATAAAACACTAGTAAGCGGTGATACTATGAGAACGGGTGTAACGGTGATCCTGCCGCACGAAGGCAATGTTTTCCAGCAGAAGGTGCCCGCGGCGGTGTTTGTAGGGAATGGTTTTGGCAAAGCCCTCGGCTTTACCCAGGTCACAGAGCTAGGCAACTTAGAAACGCCGATTGCGCTTACCAACACGCTGAGCGCCTTTACGGTCGCCAATGGCTTGGTACAGTACGCTCTCTCTCAACCCGGTAACGAGAATGTGCGTAGCGTAAACCCCGTAGTGGGCGAGACGAATGACGGGTATCTCAATAACATTCGAGGGCAATATGTTCGTCCCGGGCACGTGTTTGAGGCCATAGGGTCGGCCCGGGGTGGGGCAGTAGCAGAGGGAAATGTCGGTGCTGGCACGGGTACACGGTGTTTGGGGTTTAAGGGAGGGATCGGTACTTCATCCCGTGTGCTTCCTGCATCCAAAGGAGGGTATACTGTAGGTGTTTTGGTGCAAACCAATTTTGGTGGAATACTTACGATCAATGGTGCCCCGGTAGGAAAAGAGATGAATAATTACTACATGGCCCATGACGTGCCTTACGTGGTAGACGGCTCATGTATGATCATTATTGCTACTGATGCTCCACTTTCCCCCAGGAACCTGCAACGTCTCGCCCGTCGATCGTTTTTGGCCTTTGCTAAAGTAGGTGCCTTTTCTTCTAATGGCAGTGGGGATTACTCCATTGCTTTTAGTACTCATGAAGGGCTGCGCGTAGCTTATGCCCCGGATTCCACGGTAAGAGCAGTACCAAGCTTGCATAACGATCATATGTCGCCACTTTTCCTAGCGGTAGTAGAAGCTACGGAGGAAGCTATCCTTAATTCCCTATTAGCTGCAGAAGATATGACCGGGTATAAAGGGCATGAAACAAAAGCGTTGCCTGTGGATAAACTCATCAGCATCTTGGACAAATACAATGCCCGTGGCAATGATTGATAGGCAGGGATTCAATGATAAGGGAACCCGTTAAGTACACCTCATCAAAAACGAAAAAACCTTCTTTATCGTCATTCCTGCCAGCCTTGCCGGGTGAGCGATGCGCGAGAGCCGGAATCTGCTGGGTCGTTGATCGTGCCCCTTTTTTTTGAATGTACTGGGTTTTCGTTTCACGACTTCGCAGATTCCTTGTCACGCCTAGCCCAACACACAGGCTGCAAGGAATGACGATGTTGGAAAATTAAGGATGACGTTGACAGGTATGGGTGTTGGATAGATTTAGAACAGCAGGTTGGTCCCCCATTCTTTGCAATTCGTTGGCAATAGGTTAGAAAATAAAAATCTTATTATCAATGACTTAAACCTGGCAAAGTAGTACTAGTGCTACTTCTTTTTCAGACTCAATCATTTTATAGGCAGGGGTTTAACGACAAAGGAACCCGTTGGGCATCCTCATCAAAAACGAAAAAACCTCTTTATCGTCATTCCGGCCGGTGGTAGGTGAGGGCTATGCGAGCGCCGGAATCTGCTGGGTCGTTGATCGTGAACGTTCTCTTTGCGAATGCACTGGGTTTTCGTTCCACGACTTCGTAGATTCCTTGTCACGCGCATTCCAGCACCAAGCCCGCAAG
>JANQLQ010000063.1 GCA_028280565.1 Fulvivirga sp. | reverse complement strand
TACTAGGGTGGTCGTGGCACTATCGGCATTCGAAAGGGATTGTACATCCCCGGTCCAGCGGTCAAAGGATTCGCCCGGGGTGGCTGGATCGGCTGTGATGGTAACTTCGGTGCCTGCTTCATAGCTTCCATCACCGCTGCCCCTGTTGACCGTCAGTACATAAGTATTGCCAGGATCGGGAGCCTCCCCATCGAAAATGCCGTGGTCGAAATCACCTTTTCGAAACAGCACTACTAGGTCTTGCTTTTTAATGTCATCATAGGGGGCTATTAAAATATTATTCCCGCCTGTTGAAGCGGTAGTCACAAAACCCACCTCGATCTTATCCGAATTTTGAAGATCGATAAACGGGATATTGGTGGTGGCCCTGTGTGTCCATATAGCGTTCATACTAATGTTCTGGGAATTGGTGACTTTAAAAATATTGCCTTTATGTGGCTCTGTTTTAGTGCCCAATATCCTCACATTCCGCGCATTTTTTATTTCGCAAAAAGGGGGCTGTTTGACATCTTCATAGCTTCCACCGCCACGCTCTAAATTGAGCCCATAAAAGGTGATAGGATTGGTTGTATTTTCGATATAGATCTTCCTGAAATTTCCAGAAACCCCGGGTTGCCTGGGGCATGTCCTGCAGTCACGTGGTGTTGTTCTATGATCTGCATAACCGAAAAATCTACCCCCGGCATTCCCGGAAAACTGGATCACCCGGGTGTCCGGTTCCTTAGTCTTGGTTTCTTCGTAGACCCGGGTATTAAGAAGCTGCCCGCCGCCGGTCTGCCATTTGATAGCGCCATCATAGTTTTGATCCCGGGTATTGATAAAGAGATCCTGCATGGCCACGTAACCGCCCGAGTTTTCCGTTTCGACCACAAACGTATATCCCCCTCCGAGGTTGTAAGTGGGCTGGAGCCAAGATCGTTTTCCCGGGTCACCGATCAATACTTTCCCATTTTTTAACAGGATGCTTTTGTCGAGGTTATGCTTCCCGGCTGGGATATAAATGACCTTGGCAGGTCCATCGATCTTTTGTTGTAGCTTAGCTGCTTTGTCGTTATCGCCCGTGGCAAAGGCCAACACTGCGTTTGGATGGTTCCATGCATATAGGTCTGGTATATGTTTTGTCCTGGTATTGAAAGGGGGCGGAACACCGGTCCTTACTTCTGCCAGCTCATCGCCTACTTTTTTGGATCCATTGATGTAATTGTATGCCATTTTTCCGCTTGTAGGGCTTTGGGCACTGGCATAAGTTTTGACATAGGTCCACTCCGAAGGGGATGACGTGGTCAGTGTATTATTCCCCTCTACGATCTTGCTCGTGCCCCGAACATATACATTACGCATCACGAGATTACGGTCGTTCATTTTCATAGCCGCATTATTTCCCACCATTTGAATTTTAGCATCCAACAGGTACAGCTGTGCTTTTTCATAGCTCCCTCCACTGGATTGTTCTATGGCATTTCCCCTGCAGTCCAGTATTTCGGCCCCTACGATGGTGGTCCCTCTCAGGTTTTGGATCAATATGCCCGCTGAAGACTGCCCTGTAAGTTTGACCCCCGTGAGATTGATCCCCACCGCGCCGAACTCCCGGTTGTTTACTAACGCCAGTCCATATTTACCGCCTGCTACTTCCAGGTTGATGTTACCTTGGTTTCTCCCGGGAAAACCAATGATCCCAGCGGTAAAGCTTTCCCCTGTAATCCTAATATTTATCAAATGGCTATCTTGGGCCGCCCCCCACTGCAATGCCGTGGCCCCGGGATTATTTCCGAGGTCGAAATTTAGGTTACTGATCACGTTGGAAAAGATCCATGCACTTCTTTTATCGGCTGTTTTATGATCCAAATTAAAAACAGGTTGAGCATTCACCGGCGAGGGGCTTCCTGTAAACGTATTATCCACCAGCTTAATGGTAGGGCGATCATAGGCATCACCGTGAATGATCGTAACCTCTTCCAGGTCCACACCGCCGTCTGTAACTACTTGGATGGTTTTATCGACCAAGTAAGTCCCCGGTGGAATGTATAGTGTTTTTTCATTTTTACTGCACCAATCGATGGCTTCCTGTAACTTGGATGTGGTACCCTGGGCATCTCCACCGAACCTATTCGGATCCCAGTCTGCGAAGGACTTCATCCCTGTTTGATCAAAAGCAATTTGTGATTTTGCCGGTTGAATGATCCCTAAAACCGTAAAAATTGCCAACAAAAAAATATTGCCAGCGTTCAAAAATGTTATTCTTTTCATAATATATATGGGTTAATGTTTAGTGAAAAGTACTGGGCATAGAGGTATATGGACAATAGAGATTACGCTCTACACAATTCGTAAGTAAGTCTTTACTGACCAAGTATTAACAGTTAAATGATCACTCGACAGGGTTTGGGATAAGGGGAATAGAACCGCTGTTTATCATCTTGATGAACTCTAGGACTAGTGTTAAGTTAAGCCTCAAATGACAGCGGGTATAGGATGAGGTATGTTCAAGGTATTAATCAGTGGGCAATAGGCAAAAGGCAGTAGCCCGTTAGATATCTTCACCAAAAACGAAAAGAACCTTCTTCATCGTCATTCCCGCCGACTCGTGGGCTGGAAGTGTGCGAGCGGGAATCTGCTGGGTCGTTGAACGTGAACCGTTCTTTTGTAACATACCGGGTTCCCGCCTGACGACTCCACAGATTCCTTATCTCGCACATCGCGGCGCCTAGGCCGCAAGGAAAGACGATCCTTTTTTGAATTTAGGTCTCTTTTTATTTTAGCTTCCTTTTCCTTCAAAGGGATAAATAACCATCATCCCATCCGGGCCTACTTTGAAAGTATCACTACCTCACTACCATCACTTTCTTTACTGCCCTTCTCCCCCCTTCATACTCTATGCGAAGCCAATAGCTACCGGACGGGGCTCCTGTACTTACGCTTGCGCCGAACCTATCCTTAGATATACGGCTGGTAATCGCTACGGGGCTTCCTTTCAATGTAAACAAGGCGATACTCCCGATCGGGGCCTCGGAAGCAATCACAAAATCACCCCCGTTCGGGTTAGGGTATACCTTAAGAAGGTAAGGGTCGAACGACGTATCGGTCCCTTTCCTCGCTGTGGCAGCTCCCTTGCTCTCCCCATAGCTTATCGTGAGCACTGGGCGTAGCAAATCATTCGAAACATCATCGGAATAGAGCTTGATGTCATTGCCGCTTTCCTGTTCTATAATGAAGCTTACCACCCCGTTGCC
>JANQLQ010000295.1 GCA_028280565.1 Fulvivirga sp. | reverse complement strand
TCTCGTGCATTTTGCCGAGTCGAAGACTCTCGTTTCCATCTTTAAAGCACAAGTCGCAGACTTGCGCTAGGGAAAGTAATTAGTGCGTCTCTCCCGATTGCCCGGCAGTTGAAAAAGTCAAATCAACTAGCATCAATTGGCGCAAGTTTGTAACTTGTGACTTCTTTATGATTCCTAGGGTTTTCAACCCGGCCTACCTTTGCCAAAAAACTTCCATTAAAATGGTGATTATGTTTTGTATAACTACATCCACCCATTTCACTACCGTGAAGGTGACAAATGAAGTTTGGTTTAATCTTATGTTCATGTTCTACATGTATGGTTTAGTTTCTCGTGCATTTTGCCGAGTCGAAGACTCTCGTTTTCATCTTTAAAGCACAAGTCACAGACTTGCGCTAGGGAAAGGATGTTTTATGAGTATTTGCCATTGTTGAATGGTACGGTGTGATTTTTGACCGGGTACCTATGATTTTCTTTAGGTACAATGCGGTTCCTAGGCGGTACAAAATGATTTTTAGGTGGTGCAATGCGATTCCTAGGTGGTACAGAATGATTTTTTAGTGGTACAATGCGATTCCTGGGCGGTACATAATGATTCTGTACCGAGTACCAGCGATCCTGTACAACGTTTTTGTGTATTTATCTTTTTTTGTGTAAATCCTGGATAAGTAAAATCATATTTTCGTAGCGTTTTTGCTATTCGAGCGTATCATAAAGGTAGTCATGAGTCTTTCTTTGGTTATAGAACTTCATCTATTGTGTAAGCCCTAAGAGCTAATCTAACTCACCAAATAAGATTGTTGAATTCCCTTCTGTCATTTTTTTTGAGTTGAAATTGTTAACCCAAGTTGAATTGCAAAGCTATTTCCGGTCAGCTTAATAAATTGATTATGATCATCTTAAAATTCGACGGATTGTAATTGCCGGCAACATATTTAAAAAGTAAATAACGTGATATAGATTATCAATTTGATTTATGGATATCAAACGGGAATATTTACACTTTAAAAAAACTAATCCTCATGAAAAGAAAACTATTAAGTGTATCCATTATTCTCACCATAACTACCGCGGTGGTATTAACGGTTTTACCTGCTTTTAACTCCAGGGAAAACAGTGGCGAAAAAGAGTCCGGCGGAAGTTGTCCTTTTGGATTTGACAAACTCAGCAAGTCCACGGGTGAAGTGATCAAAGGCGACGGAAATACTGTCCGTGATTGGTGGCCTAACCAGCTTGATCTGACTGTATTGCGAAAGAATGCTATGTTATCCAACCCGTTAGATGGCAATTTTAATTACCAAAAGGAATTTGAAAGTCTTGATTATTTCGCTTTGAAGAAAGACTTGGAAGCCTTGATGACAGATTCTCAAGATTGGTGGCCTGCGGACTTTGGTCACTATGGGGGTTTATTCATCCGGATGGCATGGCATAGTGCAGGCACGTACCGTACGGGCGATGGCAGGGGCGGAACTCGGGAAGGTAAACAAAGATTTGCCCCTCAAAACAGTTGGCCGGATAATGCTAACCTAGATAAGGCCAGGAGATTACTTTGGCCGATAAAGCAGAAGTATGGCCAGAAAATTTCCTGGGCCGACTTGTTTATCCTCACGGGAAATGTAGCATTAGAAAGCATGGGCTTTGAAACGCTGGGTTTTGCCGGTGGACGCGTAGACACTTGGGAGCCACAGACCAATGTATACTGGGGATCAGAAAAAGAATGGATGGGTGATGAGCGATTTGATCAAAACAGGGAGCTTGAAAAACCATTGGCAGCGGCTCAAATGGGATTGATCTATGTAAACCCTGAAGGCCCTAACGGGAATCCTGACCCCGTGGCTGCCGCTCACGATATCCGGAAAACATTCGGCCGAATGGGGATGAACGACGAGGAAACGGTTGCGCTTATAGCGGGCGGTCATACGTTGGGCAAAACCCATGGGCAAGCCAGTGGAGAAGAGCATTTGGGAGCGGCACCTGAAGGTGCAAACATCGAGTCTATGGGGCTAGGCTGGTCTAGCGATTTTAAATCAGGAAAAGGTCCGGATGCGATCACTTCCGGTTTAGAGGTGATTTGGACAGAGACCCCTGCACAATGGAGCCATGGTTTCTTCGAAGGACTATTTGAAAACGAATGGAAGTTAGTCAAAAGCCCGGGTGGCGCATGGCAATTTGAAGCGGTTAATCCAAAAAAACTATACCCGGATGCCTTCGATCCAAACAAAAAACATAAGCCCACCATGTTGGTCACAGACCTTTCATTAATAAAAGACCCGGCTTATGAAAAAATATCGAGGAGGTTCTATGAAAACCCGGAAGAGTTTGACAAGGCATTTGCAAGAGCTTGGTTTAAGCTAACTCACCGCGACATGGGGCCAAGGTCTACTTACCTGGGACCGGAAGTTCCAAAAGAAGAATTTATATGGCAAGATCCAATCCCCGCGGTTGATCATGAATTAGTGAATGAGAAGAACATTGCTTCTTTAAAAGCTAAGATCAAAAATTCAGGATTGACCACTAACGAGCTGGTAACCACGGCTTGGGGTGCCGCTTCTACCTACAGGGATTCTGACAGGAAAGGAGGCGCAAATGGCGCTAGGATCAGGCTTGAGCCCCAGGTAAGCTGGGAATCAAACAATCCTAAACAACTAAAGAAAGTAATTGCGTTTTACGAAAAAGTAAAAGCAGGTTTCGATACCGAAAGCAAAAAGATCTCTATGGCAGACCTCGTTGTGCTAGGCGGGAATGTTGCGATTGAAGAAGCAGCAAAGAAAGCAGGATTTGATATTACCGTGCCATTTACTCCCGGTAGAATGGATGCTTCCCAGGCACAAACCAGCCTTGAGAGTATGGAATTGTTAGAGCCAATGGCCGACGGTTTCAGAAATTACCAAACCACGGAGTATACACTTACCTCCGAGCAACTATTGGTGGATAAAGCACAACTCCTTAAGCTTTCGGCACCCGAGATGACGGTACTCGTGGGGGGAATGAGAGCGCTAGGCGCTACCTATGACGGATCTGATCTTGGAGTTTTAACGGATACTCCCGGGACATTGAATAACACCTATTTCAGGAATCTATTGAGTATGGATTTTGAATGGAAAGCTGAAGATGATAAAAGATACATTTTCAATGGATACAAAAGAGGTACCAACGAAAAAGTTTGGACGGCTACGAGAGCTGACCTGGTCTTTGGTTCAAACTCCGAGTTGCGGGCGATCGCCGAGGTATACGCAAGTGATGATGCTAAAGAGAAATTGGTAAACGACTTTGTAGCCGCTTGGACTAAAATAATGAACCTGGATCGATTCGATGGCGCTAAAACAGCACTGTAAAGCAGGGCATGGATTTAGAAATAAATGGTGAATCAAATTCATCAACCATATTCCTTTTTGAATATCCAGTTTCAATAATTTAATAAGCTGGGAGAAAGCCGGCAATACAATATGGCTGGCTTTCTTCTTTCCCTTCTACCTGGAAGTGATCTCACCCGGTCTTAGGGCCGGTGTACGCTTAACCTAAAAGCTAAACCAAACCCGGCTAGGGGTTAGCTATTTTTTCCAATCCCGTTCTTAAAGTAGGCAAAGGGCAATCGGCAACCCCCTATTTTTTTCCTAGTCCCACTGATCAATACCTCAAAAACAGCTCATCTATGCCGATGAGGAATATCATTCCGCTTTCGATGGGCTAGCCCATATGTTTATGCCGGATTTGAAAAACCTCTTGTGCCTTATGAGCGTCTTTGAACCCGGATCATGCCTTAGGATTCGTCATGAAAGTTTAAAATACAATAAGGTCAAGTATTTCGGGTTATTTTGGCACGGAAACGTGGTTTACCCTCACGGTGGGTATCAAAATATCCAGAAATACTTGATATTGAAGTAGTTTGGGCTTGGGATAGAATCCTAAGGCATGATCCGGGTTAAAGTAGGTATAGCTATGACTGCCCCGAAATCCTTTAGTCTTATAATTTCATCATTGGGATTGGTTATCTTTACCGTGTGCGGTTTCTCAATAGCTCAATAATTTGTAATCTTAAATTCTATCGTTATGCATAAGTACTTCCTGTTACTGGCGTTCATAGTCATTGTAGGTTGCGACCGTGATGAATCGCCCACTATCACGGAATTGATAGAAATCGAAATAGATAATGAAACATTTACGTTTTCAGAAGATAACGTCTTCATGAACGAAAATTGTGGAAATGTTTTCTTAAACACCTCTCCTGTTACTTCAGGTGATTCAAGATTTCGAATAGAAATGGTAATCACTACAAATGGCCGAATAAAGGATGTCACTTACATAGACCTATCCAATAATAATTCTCATTTTAAAGCAGCCGATTATGTGCCCGCTGAAGTTTTTTTTATTGAGAATTATAACTTTTCCCCGACCGAAAAGACTATGAATTTTGAATTTAGCGGGACGTTATACGAGATCGATAATAGCCAAAATACAAAATCTATCACTGGCAAGGTCAAGACCGATAATTTGGAGTTTGTTGATTGCCTATTCGAGCCTTGGAAAATATCAGCTGATATAAACCAAGAAAATTTCAATGTTGTAGACATCCAGGGAGATGTCATTGAGACTGCAGAGGCAGACGGCACTGTCATATCCGTCTTCAGTGAATGGGAAGGTATTTCAGATGATGGTTTTAGGATTGCTATCATCACTCAACAGAGATTGGAGGACATGGAAACGGGGACATACCCTTTCGGCAAAAATAATTCACTAAACCTGGTAATTATAGAAAAATACAATGGACCCTATGAAGCCATTAAATTTGAGGATCGAAATGGTGAATGGGAGAACTTTCAATACGAGGGTGAACTGATCATCGAGGAGCAAATAAGTATTCCTTTACAACGGACTAAAGGGAGCTTCACTATAAACGCTTACAAAGATGACCAGGTAGTTTACTCCGTTAGAAATGGCAGGTTCTCCATCTAACTTCTTACTGAAACTTCTATCGGCACTTATGCAATATGGAATCCTTAATCTTAGGGATCATACACAGCTTTTCATGAGGAACACCCTTTTTCTTGGGCTGCCTCACAAAAACTTAGGCGGGGCTGTATTTACAGCAAAACTTGCCTGTTGGTCATTCAGTTAACTATCGAAAACTTAATACGGGTACATTCTCCATCCATCGTATCCCGTCCATATGGAGGACCCTACTCACTACCCTTCGTAATGAAGACCTAGACCTTGCGCCACAGTTCATGGTGGAGGCTGAAGGCCAGTGTGACTCGATGCGGTATATACGCCTGGTTCCATAAAGAAGTAGCAGAAGCCTTCTAATCGTCTAATGATCTCACGGACAATAATCATAAAAAGATCATGATTGCAATCATGCCTGGGCACGGCAATTTTTTGCGAATCCCTTTTAGATTTGTCAACGGGGAAAAAGAGGTTAAGATGTACAGAAAAGAGCAAGTGCCCGGTTTGAAAATGAGACACCAAATTCATCGTAATTAAAGCAAAATGAGTATCAAGAAGATTTTGATCTTATCCGTTGTGATAATCATCTCCCTAATAGGTGGGGTATTCCTGTACATAATAGTAGATGATAAGCTGGCCCATGAAAACGAGGAAATTAGCATGGCACATAAATATGGGAAAGCACTAGCCATCACCTGGGAAGCGAGCAACGGGGTAGAATTTTGGGAAGCCTACGAAAGTAGTCTACATCCACTTTTGGATGACCTGCGGCAAGCGCTTGTAGTTTCGCTGGTCTTGCCCTTCGAGCATAAACCGCTCAAACATCCTGGGAAAGAAGGCACCTGGACGCATTGCGCCATTGTACAGTTGCACGACCAGGCCAATAGTGATTATGTGGGCGAGCTCATTTTACAAGAGCTGCAAGCGAGTACTTTTAAAGCTTACCTTCGTACTGTGGATCTTATGCGTATCCAGCAAAACCTGGATATGTTTTATCCTGTCTCTAATGGAGTAAAAAGAGAAGCCAAATTAAATGCGACCGTAGAATATATACTCTCACAACCGGAACACCGGGAGCAGTACTACCAAGACCAGTACAATTGGTCAGGGCCCGCCATGCGCGATTTGCACAGCCGGGACAAAGCAGGAAGGTTTATTGGCTATGAAGTAGAAAAAAGGTTGTTTGGAGATGAGACCATGCCGGGATGGGATGTCATCCATGTCATCGGATTTACAACTTGGCAAGAAATCAAAGCCATTCCATTCTTTTACAGCACCTGGGATAAGCATGCCGAGCGGGTTTGGGGCGAAGGTATGACGTTTAAAAAGAAATTGGCGGAATGGGAGGAAATCCGGGTCAACATTAAAAGCCCCGCCAAGCAGAACATCCCGTTGACTTTAACGGATCCATCATTAAAGGAGTAATGATTTGACTAACCGCCGCGCGCAAGAAGAAAATGTATAGTCATAAAACCCGGTTTAATCGAAATGTAGGTGACAACCTGGACTGGATAACCCTTTACCACTTTGAAGTTACCCCGGGTAGTTTTGACGAGTAAGTTTGGTGTAGTTGAGTGCATTTGTGCCTTGGCGGCGAAGTTTCCCCGGCCACCAAGGCACTTGAAGTTCAAAGAATCACAAAGGGTAATCGCTCAACCCCAGTAGTACTACAAAAAAAGTTCCTACTCTTCTCTTTCGGATAGCATAAAGCCTATCGTCCCGGATACCGTCCCTGTGTCAGGCCCTGCTGTCCATGAAAAGGTGGATGTAATACGTATGTTAGCAAACTGTCCCGTGTTTCCGGAGAACCGGCCTTTACTTTCAGTACGTCCATCGAAAATAGCTGTTCTTTCACCTTGCGTCAGTTCACCATCCTGCACCCTGAAACGAAGGCCATATTCATCTCCTCCCATTTCTTGTGTGTCTCGAATTACCCCGCTCACATTGAGTTCTCCCTCCGGGGTTTCGAATCCTGCAAGGTCAGTCCTGAAATTCGTAAGCTTACCGGTAAACTCCCCTGTTTCAAAATCTAAGTTAAATTCTACTTGGGC
Source organism: Fulvivirga sp. (assembly GCA_028280565.1). Lineage (GTDB taxonomy): Bacteria > Bacteroidota > Bacteroidia > Cytophagales > Cyclobacteriaceae > Fulvivirga. The sequence continues at coordinate 10,919 of JANQLQ010000295.1, read as the reverse complement.
GTAGTATTCTACCCTAGTTTCGGAAGTACTATTGCCATCAAAAAAACGACCGCCATGTATTCCCTTATATACCCTGGTGCCGGTGGTGGGAAACCCTGCGGTTCTCGTAAGGCCAGCATTGGTAGTTCTTAACGTTTCATACCGGGCCTTTGCCTGTTCAAATGTGAGCAGCGTGTTTTCTTCACTATCATTACTTGCGGTGACTTCATCGTCGTCGCTGCAACTCAAAAGAGCCAACAGAACTAAAAAAATAAATGAGATCTTATTCATAATGTTTATAAGAATGGTTTAATTCCAATCAAAACTAGAAAGCGGTAGTGCATTGCTATGCCATTAATCCGGCAAATGCTGGCAATATTCCGACATTTGCATTTTTTATACGTAGTTTTGTACATTTTCCACACTCCTGCACCCTGCTCCCATAGAACTTTTTTCCGCTAAAAGCTTTGTGTCTAGCCATAACAGTCCCCCGTCTTATCTACTTACTCCTCGTGAAGGATGATGCGCGGATGTAGAAAAGAAAAAGCCTTCCAAAACATGGAAGGCTAAGTCATTCAAAAGGCTTCGACGACTATCGACGCATTACAATCCCAAGCTTTAATTTTTCTACTCTCCTAGGTAGGCCACCATGATTAAGCAGTAGCTGTTTCTTTATTGCCTGCGCATGAAAGCTCCTTGCCCGGACCCCGGGTTTTGTTAGGCATAAAAACCCACAAAACAATAGCGACGATAAACAAGGCAGGGACATTTCCCCATGAGTTTGATCCATCCCTGGCGTTGTATAGGGCTTTGACCTTTTCGAGATCGCCGGACCTGTACGCCTTGAAGATGCTATGCAGAGATTGGCCGTCCATTGCTATAGACACTATCATGATGCATAGGACCAGGATATTTTTCACCTGGATCCATTTTTTTATTAAGGAGGTCAAACACTGCTTTGGCCCAAGCGTCATCCGCATTGAGGCTTTCCGTGAAATGAAATTGCTCTCCCCCATTTTCCATAAATAACTCCCGGTATTCTTCCCCGATCTCGAGCGTGGTTTCCAGGCAATCGGCCGTAAAAGAAGGGGAAACCACCAATAGGTTCTTTACACCTCTTTGGGTAAGCTCAAGAATGGTTTTGTCCGTGTAGGGCTTGATCCATGGGTTCTTTCCTAACCTGCTTTGGAAGGAAGTAGAAAAATTTGTGGGCCACAGCCCCAGCTTATCCGCGATAAGCTCACTGGTTTTAAAACAAGCCGAGCGATAACAATAGGGTTTGTCTTTGGCCTTTTGTTCACATCCACAATGGGGCCAGCTACACTGCTTTTTATTTTGCTGCTGGATGTTTTCCAGGTGTCTTTCAGGGATACCATGATAGCTAAACAGGACATGATCGGGTTGATACTGGTAAATGTCGGCTTTGACCTTGTCTGCGAAGGCCTGGAGGTACCCCTCATCCAAGTGGTAAGACTGGATGAAATCAATATTAGGTACCACATTCCATTTTGACACTATTTCCATGACCTTTTGAGCTACCGAACCGGTAGTGGCAGAGGCATACTGGGGAAATAGGGTAAACACGATGATTTGGTCTACGTTTTTCTTTCTCAACTGCTGAAGCCCGGCTTCTATCGATGGGTTTTGGTATCGCATAGCCAGCTCCACGGTCACGTCCGGGTGACTTTCCCGGAAGAGCTTCCGGACTTTTTCGACCAATGCTTTCCCATGCACCAGTAGCGGCGACCCGTCCTTAAGCCAAAGCTTTTTATACTCTTTGGCTACTTTTAAGGACCTAAAAGGAGCTATTATTCCCCTTACCAATACAAAACGTTTCCAGTATGGAATGTCAATCACCCGCTCATCCATTAAAAATTCCGCTAGGTATTTTTTAACATCTTTCCGGCCCGGACTATCCGGGGTACCCAAATTAACGATCAGTACCCCTGTCTTTTTTTGTTTCAAATTACTCATGATCAATACAGTGTTAGTTATGTCGCATGCCAAAGGCCTCGTTCAGAAGGCCCAATTGTTGATTGGTAAGTTCCCCCGAGGTTAAACCAATAAGGGTTATGGCTGATTTCTTGGTTAGCTCGTTGGCCATTTGTTCGGCTAGTTCGGCGAGTTGCTCAAAACCTAGCAACGCTCCCAACTCACCGGGAATGGATTCCATAAAAGCCTTTTTCGTATGCTCTTTATAGGATTTTAAGAACGCTCTTACCCGGTCCTTTTTTAGCCAATCCACGAAAATCGTTAGCTCTTCACTGATGATTTCTTCTACTTTAGGTATCGCCTCCAGTTGGGCTTCACTTACTGATTCCACCTTTCTCGTTACTTCGTCTATGTTATAAACCGTGTTATAAATGCCTTGTATAGATGGAGCAATATTGGAAGGGAGTGCCAAGTCAATCCAGATCCTTTTTTTACCGCAGTTTTCTACCTGCTGAATAAGGTATTTCCTATTGCTGACTGCCGTGATTATTGCATCGAAAGAAGCAACATCCCCGGCTTCTACGTACTTCCATTCATAATGATTCAGCCGGTAGATATCGGCGATCTTGATCGCCTTGCTTTCGGTCCTGTTAGCGATGAAAACATTCCAGAAATCAAACTTAGAGACATACTTTGCCACATCTTGAGCTATCTCTCCCGCCCCGATAATTAAAAGTGTTTTTTCCTGTAGCTCTTCTTTGCCAAAAAAGCCCTGTATCATTTTGAGCGATGAGTAGGCAGTAGAGGTAGATCCGTGCGAATAAAGGGATTCTGCGAAGACCCTACGATGACTCCTAAACACAGCTTGAAAAGCTCTTTCCAAAACTGAACCTTGATCTTTATTCCTGAGCGCTTGTAGATAGGCCTCTTTGAGTTGTGTGATGATCTGTCTATCCGCAATCACTGCCGACCGTAATCCGTTGGCCACGTGCAGCAAATGATTCGCAGCGTCAATGGAGCGATCCAGCATAAGGAAAGAAGACCTGCTGAGCATCACCCGGTGGATGTTTTCAACGAAATCGATGACGCAGTCCCTAACTTCGTGGGTTTGTGCGCTGGGGGTTTCGAAGTACACTTCCGTTCTATTGCAGGTGGTAAGAATGACAAGGGCTGAGATCGGCAATTTTTGTTTTAGGTACTTCACTAATTGCCCTTTTTGTTCGTTGTTTAACGCATAATACTCACGTTCAGCTACGGGAGCTGTTTCATGGGTTATACCAACGTACATTAGTTGAGCTCTCATATTGATGGTATTAAGTCTGCTGGGAAAACTAATTTTCTTATGGGTTGAATTTTTTCAAGGTCCGTGAAAGGCCGGAAGTCCCTCCTAACTTGCACCCCCGGTTTTTGGCAGGGTCAGCATGCCGACTTGCCTATTGTTTTTGAGTTTTGATGGTCATTTACAGGTACGCCCAAATTAGTGATTATTTGCCGGGCTGAAGCTACTCCAGCCATCATGAGCAATTTCAAAAATGAATCAAATTTTGTCACTGTTGTTTTTTTGACAAATAAGGAGAGAAACCACATATTTATCAAATTGATATTTTATATATCAATATTTATTAATTTTATATACCCACCTAGGCTTCCAGTACCCTCGAAAACACGTAGGGACTGACTCTTTTGAAGACAGTCCCAAGAACGTATGAAATCGTGGCCTAAACGGATTCCTTTTCCTTGTTCAATTCGGCGAACTCGTAAAGTTTCTCGCGGATGCCTTTTTCATAATTTTCATCCGCATTTTTAAAATGGTCCAGTTGAAGTTCGATGATATCCCGGGAAACTCCCCGCATGGCTTCAGCGATATTGGAATGTAGTCGCTGTTTTTGGTGATCGTCAAAAAGCCGGTACAGGTCCCCGGCCTGTTTGTAATCGCCATAGGTGTCGTTTTCCTCGTATCTCAACACATCTCCATTGATGTTCATAGGAAGCTCTGCCACAGCAGGATCTTCTATGACCCCTCCTTTACTGTTCGGCTCATAATAAGCGTCGGGATTTGCATTTCCATTATCAAAGAACCTCATGCTGCCGTCTTTATGGTAATGATTTACCGGGCATTTTGGTGCGTTGGCGGGCAGTGCTTCATAATGTGTTCCCAGCCTGTATCTATGGGCATCGGCATAGGCGAAAATTCTCGCCTGCAGCATTTTGTCCGGCGAAAAGCCAATACCGGGTACTAGGTTAGAAGGAGAATAAGCCGCGTTTTCTATGTATTGCCAATAATTATCCGGGTTTTGGTTCAACTCCATTTCACCCACCTCGATCAACGGGTAGTCGGCGTGTGGCCATACTTTGGTTACATCAAAAGGGTTGTAGGGAGTTTTTTCAGCATCTGCTCCTGGCATAATTTGCACATAAAGTGTCCATTTGGGAAAGTTTCCTTCTTCAATCGCGCCATACAGCTCTTCCTGGTACTTTTCCCGGGTCTGTCCAATAATATGAGAGGCTTCTTGGTTGGTGTAAAATTCATGGCCCTGTTGTGTCTTGAAATGGAACTTCACCCAATATCTTTCCCCCTCATTGTTCCAAAAAGAGAAAGTATGGGATCCGTATCCATTCATGTGCATAGGACTTTTAGGAATACCCCTGTCCGACATGAGGATCGTGATTTGGTGCAAGGCTTCCGGCGTTTGGGACCAAAAATCCCACATAGCTTCCGCAGATCGCAGGTTGGTCTTGGGGTGTCGTTTTTGAGTACGTATGAAATCCGGGAACTTATATCCATCCCGGACAAAGAAAACGGGTGTATTGTTCCCTACCATATCCCAATTGCCTTCTTCGGTATAAAACTTCACTGCAAATCCCCTGACGTCACGTTCTGTGTCAGCGGCGCCTAATTCTCCTGCTACTGTGGAAAACCGGCTAAGAACCGGGGTTTTCTTGCCTACCTCTGAAAACAGCTTGGCCCTCGTGTACTTGGTAATGTCCCGTGTTACAGTAAATGTACCCATTGCCCCCCAGCCTTTTGCATGTACTACTCGTTCGGGAATGCGTTCCCTATTTTGATGGGCCAGTTTTTCAATCAATTGGTAGTCTTGCAGCAAGACCGGTCCCCTGTTTCCGGCGGTTAATGATCGCTGATTGTCCGACACTGGGGCTCCCCCAGTAGTCGTAAGTGTTTTGGAGCTCATAAACTGGTTTGTTTGTTTTATCCAAAAGTCTTGAGTTAATTTATATCAATCAAATAGATAATTATACCATCGTTATTGATAAAATAAATGACCATCCAACAATTACAGTATGTTGTTGCCTTGGATAATCATAGGCATTTTGTGAACGCGGCTAAAAGCTGCAATGTCGCACAACCCACGCTCACCTTGCAGGTAAAGAAATTAGAAGAGCAAATGTCCATGCTACTTTTTGACAGGAGCTTGCAGCCTCTAAAACCGACGCCTCTTGGGGAAATATTTATTGCCCGGGCCAGGCAGATCCTAAGGGATATCGAGCAGCTCAAAAGCTTTGTCAATGACGAGAGAAATCAATTGGAAGGTACCTTCCGGCTGGGCGTTATCCCTACGTTGTCCCCTTACCTGCTTCCCCTGTTTATCGGGCCTTTCCTGCAAGAACACCCAAATACAAGATTTGAAATACAAGAACTGCAAAGTAAAGATATCATTACAGGACTGGAGCATGACATGCTTGACATAGGCATATTGGTCACCCCCTTGGAAGAGATCAATCTTAGGGAGATCCCTGTTTTCTATGAGCCCTTTTTGTTGTTTTCAAACGAAAACAATTCCATCCTGCAAAACGCGAAAATAGGTGTAGACGACCTGGATCAAAAAGACTTATGGCTTTTGGGCCAGGGCCATTGCTTCAGGAATCAAACCATGAACTTATGTAGGTATGGCGAGCATACCGTTAGAAGAAATCTCCAAATGGAAGGAGGATCCATTGAGACATTGAAAAAATTTGTGAGGAACGTTTCGGGCTATACACTAATACCAGAGCTAGCCTTTGATGAAAATCTAGACAAAACCAATGTGCGCCGGTTCGAGAACCCCGAGCCTGTGCGTGAAGTGAGCATTGTTGTGCATAAAACCTTCACAAAAGAGCTATTACTGACTAAGTTACGAAAAGCGATATTGGAACATACACCGGAGAAATTCAAAAAGAACAGTAGGTTTATGACCGTGAAATGGAGGTGATTACCTGGACTCGATTAAAAAATGACCGTCATTCCTGCCAGCCTTGCAGGGTGAGCGATGCGCGAGAGCAGGAGCCTGCTGTGTCGTGAAACGTGAACCTCTTTTTTGGGTGTACTGGGTTTTCGTTTCGCGAATTCACAGATTCCTTGTCACTCACATTCCAGCACCAAGCCCGTAAGGAATGACGGTATGAAAGGGAATGACGATGGTAGAAAGTAAGGAATGACGTTCTTAGGTATGGGTGTTGGATGGGTTTAGAACAGGAGGTTGATCACTCATTCTTTGTAGCTAGCTGGTCTTAATGCTCATGTCGCTGACAAAATGATCATCACCCCACTTTACCCATAGAACAAAGCTGTTTAAATTCAGCACCATTCATATTGTATTCAATCCTTGGTGTTTTGCAGTCGATGCTTTGAAGAAAAGAAAGGCAAAAATCAATTGGGAGATGCTTCGTTTTGGGCAGGATTGATGGGATATAGGTTAACTCAAGAATTGCAAATCATACCGTAGATTACTGCAAACAAAGCCTCGTTATTCCAATTGGCGTGCTCACCTGGAGGATCCGTTCCGTCCAAACGATTTTTGCCTGTTTTTAAAATGCTGTAAATCAGATATTTATGCAATTGATTGTTCTATATGTTTACCGCTAGGTCAAGTAGTCGCTCATAATTAAAAAGTATTCCTAACTTAGTTGGGTAATTAAGTATAAAAATTGAAGTTTTTATAACCATGAGTAATCAATCCAATAAACCCAATAATCCTTCAAGAAGAAGGTTTGTACAGAATTCGGCGGCAGCCTTTGCAGGAATAAGCGTACTTCCAAGCCATGTGGTGTCAGGGCTAGGCTATACAGCGCCTAGTGACAAATTGAACATTGCAGGTATTGGCGTTGGAGGTATGGGATTTGCCAACCTAAAGAATCTCGCTACAGAAAATGTAGTGGCACTTTGTGATGTAGACTGGAAATATGCCAAGGGCTGCTTTGATGCCTACCCTAAGGCTAAAAAGTATTGGGACTTTAGGAAAATGTACGATGAGATGGGTGATGAAATAGATGCCGTGGTCATTGCTACTGCAGACCACACTCATGCTATTACAGCAGCGCACGCGATCACCATGGGCAAACACGTATTTTTACAAAAACCGCTTACCCACAGTGTTTATGAATCCCGCCTATTAACAAAACTGGCTGAAAAATACAAAGTAGCCACCCAAATGGGCAACCAAGGAGCCTCCGGAGAAGGAGTGGCCAAAACGTGCGAATGGATCTGGAATGGAGAGATTGGTGAGGTGAAAAAGGTGGAGTCATTTACAGACCGGCCTATCTGGCCCCAAGGGTTGAATACTCCTGAGCAGGGACAGTGGGTACCGGACCACCTAAACTGGGATCTCTTTGTAGGACCTGCCAAAATGCGACCTTACAACGAGATCTATCATCCATGGAACTGGAGAGGATGGTGGGACTATGGCACCGGCGCCTTGGGAGATATGGCATGCCATATCTTGCACCCGGTATTTGAAGGGCTTAAATTGGGATACCCAACCAAAGCCCAAGGCAGCTCTTCCCTTTTGCTGGAAGGTTGTGCTCCTACGGCCCAGTCTGTGAAAATGACATTCCCTGCGAGGGAAAAAGTAGGCCGTACAAAAATGCCTGAAGTAGAGGTATACTGGTATGATGGTGGGATCAAGCCGGAATTGCCTGGAAACTGGCCGGCCGGAAAAAATCCAAATAAATACGGGGGAGGTACCTTCTTTTACGGCTCGAAGGACATTCTTCACGTAGGTTGCTATGGAGCAGAGCCTGAACTCCTGTCAGGCAGGGTACCGGAAGTAAAAGCTACGGAACGCAGGGTATCAAAAGAATTAGGTATCGACAAAGGGGTACATGAACAAGACTGGGTAAGGGCCTGTAAAGAAAGCCCGGAAAGTAGGAAGCCAACCACTTCTGATTTTGCGGAAGCCGGTCCTTTCAATGAAATGGTTGTGATGGGCGTAATGGCGGTTAGGCTTCAGAACCTAAACAAAGAACTTGAATGGGATGGTAAAAACATGAAATTCACCAATATAGGGGATAGTGAAACGATCAAGACGATTGTCAAGGATGGTTTTAAAATTCATGACGGACACCCAACATTCGATAAAACTTGGACGGACCCGATTCCCGCCAAAGATTTCGCGGCAGAGCTTGTAAAGCATACTTACAGGGACGGTTGGACTTTGCCCGATATGCCGGCTTAATTAAATATTTATTACTTAATCAATCAAAAAGGAAAACAATTATGAAGACGTATAATTGGCTTATTGCGATAGTGGCTTTAGCATTTATTACGAGTTGCAGTCAACCCAGTAAAAAAGAAGAAACACCCGTTGCAGAAGAAGAAACTGTAGCCGTGGAAGAAGTTTCCGGTCCGAATACCTTAACAGCACAGGAAAAAGAAGAAGGCTGGATGTTGCTGTTCGATGGAAAAACGAACACGGGATGGAGAGGTTACAAGAAAGAGACCTTCCCCGTAGCGTGGGAAATTGATAATGAAGCACTTCATATCCAAGGGTCAGGACGAGGCGAGGCCGGCGCACAAGATGGCGGCGACATTGTATATAACAAAGAATTTGCTGATTTTCATTTTAAGGTAGAATGGATGGTGGATACCGGGGCTAATGCCGGCATTTTCTACAGGGGACTTGAAGAATACGATTACATCTGGAAAACAGCTCCTGAAATGCAGGTATTGGATAACATAAACCATCCTGACGCCAAATTAGGAAAGGATAAAAATCGACAAGCAGGATCTTTGTATGATCTTATACCCGCTGAACCTCAAAACTTTAAGGGACCTGGCACATGGAACCAAGCAGAGATCATTGCCCAAGGCAATGACATTGTGCATATCCAAAATGGTGATACAGTAGTTCAGTATACCATCGGCTCAGAAAGGATGGAAGCACTGATTGCTGACAGCAAGTGGCCCGGGATCAATGAAAATTGGGGGAGCATTTCCGCCCAAGGGTTGATCGGTTTACAGGACCATGGCGATGATGTTTGGTTCAGGAACATCAAAATCAAAGAGCTTTAATTTCAAACACGGAATTTTACATTTAAAAAGAGGCTGTCTTAAAAGGGTCAGCCTCTTTTTTTGTCAAAATATTATTTTGTCCTATAGATCCCTGCGGCCTTTTGTAAGGAATGGGTGATCCACATCCTGTTCTAAATCCATCCAAAACCTATACTTTAAGAACGTCATTCCTTACTTTCTACCATCGTCATTCTTACTCTCTACCATCGTCATTCCTTGCAGCCTGTGTGTTGGGCTAGGCGTGACAAGGAATGACGATAAAGAAGGTCTTTTTCGTTTTTGATGAGGATACCCAATGGGCTCCATTATCTTTAAATCCCTGTCTATCAGCAATAAAGCAGAACTAGTGTTAAGTTGAATGTAATTAGACGGTTAACTATTTTTTCCAATCCCGTTCTTAAAGTCGGCAGTTGACAATATCCAATCGGTAACCCCCTATTTTTTGCCTACTGTCTTTTGCCGATTGCCGACGGATCAATACCTCGAACATAACCCATCCTCTACCCGATGCGCCATTAGAGGCTTAACTTAACACTAGGCCACTAGTGTCGTGTCATACCTCAATTTTAGGGTAAAGTGATTTTAATTTTATCCGGGCGTCTGCCGTGGTAAATTGCCAATTTATCTTGGCCTCCATGTTGTTTCGGAATTCACACCAAGCCCTAGCCTCCTCTCTTACCTTTTCAATAGTATCCATCCTTCTCTTGAGACATTGCCCGTTGAGTACATTCAACTCTATCTCGGCCATATTCAACCAGCTTCCATGTTTTGGGGTGTAAATAAATTCAAACTTATCCCAAACCCGTTTCGCTTCTTGGGGCGTGAACACCTCGTATAGGGCTGAGGGGGAATGCGTGTTTAAATTATCCATCACTAAGCGGATCTTGGTGGCGTTTTTGTAATGATGATCAGCCAGTACCTTGATAAAATAGGCCCAGTCCTTTTTGGTCTTACTGGCTTTCACCTCTACATATCTTTTCCCTGTAAGCGGTTCGTTGGCTATAAATATGTTACACACTCCATGACGCTCATATTCAACATCTATCTTCTTTTCACTGCCCGGTTTCATCGGTAGAGCGGTTCTTGTTTCTTTGATGAGTTGTTTGGGGGACTCATCCATACACACCACGGGAAAGCGTTCATCATAAGGGGTTTTATAGACATCTAAGACGCGTTCCATATGGGCGACAAATGAGCTATTGTTCCTCGGTGAGATGAGCCAGCCTTTCACTCTCCACGGCTTTAATTCGTTTTTTTAAAACGGTTCGAACCGTTTCATGGGAAATGCTATCGACATACTTAAGCTCCACCATTTTATCGGAAAGCAGCCTAAGTGACCAATTCGCAAAGCCTTGGGGAGGTGCGCTACAACTTAAGGCCACGAGGTGAGCTTCCACATCCCCATCGATCTTAGAGGAGTACACCCTTTCACTTTTCTTGCCATAAAGGGCTACTTCAAAGCCCTCCAAGACAAATTTTTTCCGAATATTTTCCAGGGTGCGTACCGTAACGCCCAGTAAACCTGCTATCTCTTCATCTTTTCGCTTTTTCCCGTTGACTGACTCGTTACAATTCAGTAATATATTCGCATTGCGGATAATCTGTGCACTACGTTTGCCTTTCCTTCTCAGTTCTTCAAGAAAGCTTTCTTCTGAAGGGGTTAGCGTTACTTTGTATTTTTTCATGGTAATAACAATTTCATCTAACAGTTAAGATAACTATT